>NZ_CP146608.1:0-300000 GCF_037113415.1 Devosia sp. XK-2
GACATTTCCTCCTCCGACCAGCGCGAACTCTGGACCCGCGTACGGGCCCGGCTGAAAGCGGCGGTGGGCGAAGATGTCTTTACCTCCTGGTTTGCCCGTCTGGAGCTTGAGGAACTGGTCGACGACCTGGTGCATTTGAGCGCGCCGACACGGTTCCTGTGTTCCTGGGTCCAGTCCAACTATGCCGATCGGATCGTTGAGGCGTTCCGCAATGACGTCCCAGAGGCCGGCCGGCTGCAGGTGACCATGCGCGTCAACGGCCAGGCGCGTCCCCGACTTGCGCCAGTGGCTGAAATAGCCCCCGAAACTCCCGCCGCTCAGCAGGCCGCGCCCGCCATGCCTGCCACGCCGCGCCTGGTGCGCGACAATGCCAAGTCTGGCGATGCCCTGTCGGGCAGCGCCATCGATCCTCGCATGACCTTTGACACTTTCGTGGCCGGTTCAGCCAATGAGATGGCCTTGGGCGTTGCCAAGCAGATCGCCAATGCGGCCATCAACAATGCCGTGACCTTCAATCCGGTCTATATTCATTCCACCGTTGGCCTGGGCAAGTCGCACCTGCTCAATGGCATAGCTCATGCCGTCGCCGAGGCCGATCCCTCCAAGAATATCGTCTATCTCACCGCCGACCACTTCATGTACCATTTCATCACCGCCGTGCAGCGCCAGTCTGCGCTCGGCTTCAAGGAATGGCTGCGCCGGGTCGATCTGCTTCTGATCGACGACATGCAGTTCCTGCAGGGCAAGTCGGCCACCGAATTCGGCCATACGCTGGGGGCGCTGCTGACCGGCGCCAAGCAGGTGGTCGTGGCCGCCGATGCGCCGCCGCGCGACCTTGAAATGCTCGATGAGCGTGTCCGCTCGCGCCTGTCTGGTGGCCTGGTCGTGCCGATCTCCGCTTTCGACCATGAATTGCGCCGTGACATCGTTCAGCGTCGTGCCGACCAGGTCAATGCCCGCTTCGGCATGCAGTTCCCCTCGGCGGTGATCGACTATATCGCCCGCGCCGTGGTCAGCCATGGCCGCGATCTTGATGGCGCCGTCAATCGCCTTGTGGCCGCCAATCAGCTCACCGGCGAGCTGATCACCGTGCCGCTGGCCGAAAAGACCCTGGCAGACCTCATCCGCGCCCGCGACGCCAAGCGCGTGCGCATTGAGGACATCCTCAAGATCGTGTCGCGCCACTACAAAGTGCCGCGCAACGAATTGCTCTCGGCGCGCCGCTCGCGCGACGTGGTCCGGCCGCGCCAGATCGCCATGTATCTGGCCAAGGCGCTGACCAGCCGCTCGCTACCCGAAATCGGCCGCCGTTTCGGCGGGCGCGACCATACCACTGTGCTGCATTCGGTCCGTAAGGTCGAGCAGATGATCAAGGACGATCTGGAGCTGGGCCAGGAGATCGAACTGCTCAAGCGCATGCTGGAAGAGTAGTCACCGGCCGCGCCATAGGCGCGGTCAAATCGGTCCGGTGGATCGATTTGAGGTGACTACGCCCGGAGAGCTATGCTCGAAGGGCCAGCCGGCCGCGCTGCGCCCGAAGCGCTACGCGCGGGTCAGGAAATATCCAGAGTTCTATCCCACCGCACGGGGGGGGGGCGCTTTCGCGAGAATGACCCTGTGCTAGGTTGACTTGGCCTGTGGACGAAGCTTGGTGTGCAGGCTTTCGCCATTTTCCCGCCGCAAGCCACCAGCAAGGCTTGGTCATGACGCGTATTCTTGCCAGCCTTGCCCTTACTGTCGCCCTTGCCGCTCCTGTTTCTGCTATTGCCCAGGACACCCCGCCTGGATCGACCCCAGAGGATCGCGCCGCGCAGAACCTGGCCATTGCCGCCTCGGTGCAGCATCAATTGCTGTCATGCTGGCATCTGCCGAGCGGTTACCAAGGTCGGTCCATTTCAGTGCGTCTTGCTTTTCTTGGCGATGGCACGCTGGACGGCGATCCCCATATCGTGCCCGAGAGCCTGCGCGTAGCCGGAAAATACCCCGAACTGATGCGCTCCATCGCCCAGGCCATCTCGCGCTGTCTGCCTTTTGCTGGTCTGGACGAGCTAGGGGCCCTGCCCGGCGAACGGTTTGACATCACCGTTCACTTTTCGAGCTAAAGTCCACAGCTAGCATGCGGCCAAAGGCCCACTCGGCCTTGCCAATTTCCTATGAAACTGTAAACGTCCCAACCCCGGCAGACGCCGGGTTTGCTGTCGCGAATGCCGGGAAGAAGAACTCCATGAAAGTCACGCTCGAACGCAATCATCTGCTCAAGTCGCTGAGCCATGTGCATCGGGTGGTCGAGCGCCGCAATACCTATCCCATCCTGGCCAACGTGCTGTTCAAGGCGTCGGATGACCGGGTGGAGCTACGCGCCACCGACCTCGATATCGAGGTGACCGAAAGTGTTCCGGCCATGGTCTCTACGCCCGGCTCTACCACGGTGCCGGCCCATACGCTTTATGAGATCGTGCGCAAGCTGGCCGATGGCGCTGAAGTGCGGCTCGAAACCGATGGAGGCGAGAACATGGTTCTCACCTCAGGCCGGTCGCGCTTTAACCTGGCCTGCCTCTCGCCCGACAGTTTCCCGGATCTGAAATCGGGCGCCTTTGCCCATGAGTTCGATATTCCCGCCGCCGCCCTGCGCGAGCTGATCGAGCGCACCCAGTTCGCCATTTCGAACGAAGAGACCCGCTACTATCTCAACGGCATCTATTTCCATGCCGTCGACAATTCCGCGTCCGGCTCGCTGTTCCGCGCGGTAGCGACCGATGGTCACCGCATGGCACGCGCCGAAATGGCCGCACCCGAAGGGGCCGGTGGCATGAGCGGCATCATCGTCCCGAAAAAGACAGTGGGCGAAGTTCAGAAACTGCTCGATGGCGTCGATGGCGACGTCCATGTGGAAGTGTCCGACACCAAAATCCGCTTCACCGTTGGGCCCGTCGTGCTGCTCTCCAAGCTGATCGAGGGCACCTTCCCCGATTACGACCGGGTGACGCCCAAGAACAATGACAAGCAGATGCTGGTCGATAAGGCCGGTTTCGCCATTGCCGTGGACCGTGTTTCCACCATTGCTTCGGATCGTGGCGGCAAGGCCGTCAAGCTCTCGGCCAAGGACGGCTTGCTGGAGCTCTCGGTGACCAACCCCGACCACGGCACGGCCTCTGAGGAAGTGGCGGTCGACTTCGAGACCGACGGCTTCGAGATCGGCTTCAATGCCCGCTATCTCCTCGACATCATCACCCAGATTCGCTCGGACAGCGCGGTATTCCTGTTCAACGACGCCAATTCCCCTACCCTGGTCAAGGAAGAAGGCGAATCCAGCGCGCTCTATGTGCTGATGCCGATGCGTGTCTAATCTGGTGCGGCGCCCTCCTGGTTCGAGGGTCGCTTTGCTCCTACCTCACCACGAGGCCTTGGGAGAAACCGAGTCCGCGGGAGCCCTCATGGTGAGGTGCTTTGCGCGAGCAAAGCCTCGAACCACGAGGGCGGCTTTACAGTCATGATCCGCCACATTTCCCGCCTGCGCCTGACCGCCTTCCGCAATTATGCGTCCGCCGCGCTCGATCTCGATTCACGCCATGTGGTGCTGACCGGCCCCAATGGCTCGGGCAAGACCAATCTCCTGGAAGCCGTGTCGGTGCTTTCGCCCGGTCGGGGCCTCCGCGGCGCCAGTTTCGACATGCTGCAATCGCAGGGTTCGGACCTGCCCTGGGCCGTGGCCGCGACCATCGAAACCGATGACGGCCCCGCCGATATCGGCACTGGCGCCCTACCCGATAGCGGGCGCCGCGTGCGCATCAATGGCGCCAATGCCCGATCCGTCGAGGCCATGAGCGATTATCTGCGCGTGCTCTGGTTGACCCCGGCCATGGATGGCCTGTTTTCCGGCCCTGCCGGCGATCGCCGCCGCTTTCTCGACCGTCTGGTGACCACGCTTATCCCGGATCATTCCGCGGCGGTCTCCGATTTCGACAAGGCCATGCGGCAGCGCAACAGGCTACTCGAAGAGGATGGCGATCCACGCTGGCTGACGGCGGTGGAAGCGCAAATGGCCGAACTGGGCGCGTCCATTCACCTCAATCGCACCGACAGCCTGTCGCATTTGCAGGCGCTGATCGCCGAGAGCGTGGATGGCGACTCTTTCCCGGCGGCTTTGCTCTCGCTGACGCCATTGTTTGACGATATGCGCGAACCGGCCACCTCGACCGAGCTCGAAATGTTGCTGGCGCAACGCTGGCAGGCACTGCGAGGCCTTGATCGCGCGGCCGGACGCACCACATCAGGTCCACACCGGGTGGACCTGGAAGTGGTGCATGCGCAAAAGCATATGCCCGCGGCCCTGGGCTCGACCGGTGAGCAGAAGGCGCTGCTGATCGGGCTGATCCTGGCCCATGCGCGGCTGGTACGCCTCAGGGCCGGTATCGTGCCTTTTCTCCTTCTCGACGAGATTGCCGCCCATCTCGATCCGGACCGTAGAAAAGCCCTGTTTGCGGCGCTCGATGGCCTCGCGACCCAATGCTTTCTGACGGGCACCGACCAGGTGTTGTTCGAAGCGCTGGAGGACCGGGCGCAACGCATTGGCGTGCGGGACGGGCGGCTGGCCCATATAGGGTGACAATCCCCGGCAAATGCCGCCAAAACAGCCAATATTCTTGGGGTTTGACCCCCGTTCGGCTAGAACGAAACTGACGTGAAATCGACTGATTCGGACCCCATGAGCGATAGCGAAAACCCGATCCCGACCGAATATGGCGCTGACAGCATCAAAGTGCTCAAGGGCCTCGATGCCGTGCGTAAGCGCCCGGGCATGTATATCGGCGATACCGATGACGGTTCGGGCCTGCATCACATGGTCTATGAGGTGGTCGACAATGCCATCGACGAGGCGCTGGCCGGCCATGCCGATCTGGTGACGGTCACGCTCAATGCCGATGGCTCCTGCACCGTGACCGACAATGGGCGCGGCATTCCGGTGGGCATTCACAAGGAAGAGGGTGTTTCGGCGGCCGAGGTCATCATGACCCAGCTCCATGCCGGGGGCAAATTCGACCAGAACGCCTATAAGGTATCCGGCGGCTTGCACGGCGTGGGCGTTTCGGTGGTGAACGCGCTTTCGGTCTTCCTCAAGCTCTCGGTGCGCCAGGGCGGCAAGGTGCATGAAATGAGCTTCACCCACGGCGTTGCCGATGCGCCGCTCGAAGTGGTGGGGGAATATGAGGGGCGCTCGGGCACCTCGGTGACCTTCCTTCCGAGCTCCGAAACCTTCACCATGGTGGAGTTCGACTTCAAGACGCTCGAGCACCGGCTGCGCGAGCTGGCCTTCCTCAATTCGGGCGTGCGCATTCTCCTGGCCGACCATCGCCACCCCGAGCCGATCGAGGTTGAGCTCTTCTATGAGGGTGGGCTCGAAGCCTTCGTCAAATATCTCGACAAGTCCAAGCAGCCGGTGATCGAGATGCCGATCACCATGCGCGCCGAAAAGGACGGGATCACGGTCGAGGTGGCTCTGCAGTGGAATGACAGCTACCACGAAAACGTCCTCTGCTTCACCAACAACATTCCCCAGCGCGATGGCGGCACGCATCTTGCCGGCCTCAGGGGCGCGCTGACGCGCCAGGTAACCGGCTATGCGACCAGCTCGGGTATCGCCAAGAAGGAAAAGGTCGAATTGAGCGGTGACGACACCCGCGAAGGCCTGACCTGCGTGCTCTCGGTCAAGGTGCCGGACCCCAAATTCTCGTCCCAGACCAAAGACAAGCTGGTCTCCTCCGAAGTGCGTCCGGTGGTCGAGAACATCGTCAATGAAAAGCTCGGCCAGTGGTTTGAGGAGCATCCCAACGAGGCCCGCACCATTGTGGGCAAGGTGGTCGAAGCCGCTGCGGCCCGCGAGGCGGCTCGCAAGGCGCGCGAGCTGACCCGCCGCAAGGGGGCGCTGGAAGTTTCCTCGCTGCCCGGCAAACTCGCTGATTGCCAGGAGCGCGATCCGGCAAAAAGCGAGATCTTCATCGTCGAGGGCGACTCCGCCGGTGGCTCCGCCAAGCAGGGCCGTGACCGCTCCAACCAGGCAGTGCTGCCGCTGCGCGGCAAGATTCTCAATGTCGAGCGGGCCCGCTTTGACCGGATGATCTCGTCCGACCAGGTCGGCACGCTGATCACGGCTTTGGGTACGGGCATCGGCCGGGAGGAATTCAACCCGGACAAGCTCAGGTACCACAAGATCATCATCATGACCGACGCCGACGTCGACGGCGCCCATATCCGCACCCTGCTGCTTACTTTCTTCTACCGGCAGACGCGCGAGCTGATTGAGCGCGGCCATATCTACATCGCCCAACCGCCGCTCTATAAAGCCACGCGCGGCCGCTCCGAGCTCTATTTGAAGGATGAACGGGCGCTGGAAGATTATCTGCTCGAGGGCGGGATCGAGGACGCGGTCTTCACCACCAAGGATGGTACAACCCATGCCGGGCAGGACCTGTTGGGCATCCTGCAGCAATCCCGCGAGATCGTGAACGCCATCAACAATCTCAACACCCGTTATAATCGCAACCTGGTCGAGCAGGCGGCAATCGTTGGTGGGCTCGATCCAGAAGGCATTGCCAACCCGGAAAAAAGCGCGGAGACATTGAAGCGCGTCGCCAATCGGCTCGATCGCATTTCCGATGAGCTGGAACGCGGCTGGAGCGGCGAAGTCACGGACGAGGATGCCCTGGCTTTCTCGCGCACCGTCCGCGGCGTCACCGAGACTCACCAGATCGACCGGGCCCTTCTGCAAAGCGCCGATGCGCGCAAGCTGCGGCAACTTGCCGGGCGGCTCGACGAACTGTTCGGTGGTGTGCCCACGCTGACGCGTAAGGGCGATACGATCAACATTTATGGACCGGCAAGCCTGTTCAAGGCCGTTACCGATGCCGGCCGCAAGGGCGTGTCGCTGCAGCGCTATAAAGGCCTTGGCGAAATGAACGCCGAGCAGCTCTGGGAAACCACGCTCGACCCCAATGCCAGAACCCTGCTGCGGGTCGAGATCGACCAGACCGACGAAGCCGACCAGATCTTCACGGCTCTCATGGGCGATCTCGTCGAGCCGCGCCGCGATTTCATTCAGGACAACGCACTCAATGTGAGCAATCTGGATGTTTAGAGATTTGTGGTTCACCCCATAAATATCGTCATGCGGACGGTAAGATAGTGATCCTGCCGCATCCGCGTAAGGATATTCCTGCAGGCACGGTCCGCTCGATCTACCGGCAGGCGGGATGGGATAGTCATGCGTGACGTTCACTACATCGCCTTGATCCACAAGGACGCGGAGTCCGGCTATGGCGTCTCCTTCCCCGACGTACCGGGTATTGTCGCCGTGTCGGATACGCTGGACGGCGCGATCTCCGAGGCCGCGTCTGTTCTGGCCTTTGCGTTTGAGGACTGGTCTGGCGAGCGACCCCTGCCCCGTACCCGGGAAGACCTGCGCCAGGACGCTGGATTTCAGCGCGATTTTGGAGATGCGGTAATCGTCGCGGTTCGCCCCTCGGCCACCTATTACCACGCGGCCGAATGGCGTTCGCTCGAACGAACCAATCTGTTCCAGCTACTGACCTTGTCCCGCCGTGACAGTCCGCCTAGCTAAGGGGGACAAATCCTTGCGCGAGGCTTCCATGAAAAAGATCGGCTTTCTCTCCTTTGGCCATTGGAGCCCCTCGCCCAATTCGGGCACGCGCTCGGCATCCGATGCGCTGCTGCAATCGATTGACTTGGCCGTCGCGGCCGAGGAACTGGGTGCTGATGGCGCCTATTTCCGCGTGCATCACTTTGCCCGCCAGCTCGCCTCGCCCTTTCCGCTGCTGGCGGCAGTTGGCGCGAAAACAAGCAAAATCGAGATCGGTACCGCCGTCATCGACATGCGCTACGAAAATCCGCTCTATATGGCCGAGGATGCCGGCGCGGCGGATCTGATCGCCGGAGGACGCCTGCAATTGGGCATTTCCCGTGGCTCGCCCGAGCAGGTGATCGATGGCTGGCGTTATTTCGGCTATGAGCCGGCCGAAGGCCAGACCGATGCGGATATGGCCCGGCTCAATGCGGAAATTTTCTTGAAGGCTCTGACCGGCCAGGGCTTCGCCCAGCCCAATCCCAGGCCCATGTTCCCTAATCCGCCTGGCATGCTGCGGCTCGAGCCCTATTCCGAAGGCCTGCTCGAACGCATCTGGTGGGGCGCGGCCAGCGATGCCACGGCCGTCTGGGCCGCCAAGATGGGCATGAATTTGCAATCCTCGACGCTCAAATTCGACGAGAGCGGCAAACCCTTCCACATCCAGCAGGCCGAGCAGATCCGCGCCTATCGGGCCGCCTGGAAAGAAGCCGGCCATACGCGCGAACCGCGCGTTTCGGTCAGTCGCTCGATCTTCGCCCTCGTCAATGACCAGGACCGGATGTATTTCGGCTCCGGCCGACCGGAAGAAGATCAGTTCGGCTATATCGAGCCGGAGAAACGCGCCGTGTTCGGTCGCGGCTACACGGCCGAGCCGGACAAGCTAATCGAGGAACTCAAGCGCGATGAGGCCATTGCCGAGGCCGATACGCTGCTTCTTACCGTGCCCAACCAGCTCGGCGTTGCCTATAATGCCCACGTGATCGAGAGCATTCTCAAGCACGTAGCGCCGGGGCTGGGCTGGCGCTAGGGCAGGGTGAAACCCGACCGATCGCAGTCATTATTGCGCCAATAGCGCGCGACCGGTGTAAAAGCGCCGGTCGCCAGCACCTCCACTCGCGCGGCAAAGGCCATGGCGCGGCATTCGTCGGCTCCCGCCACCACATGCACCATTTCATGCAGCACCGTGAGGCGCCGAAGCGCTGGCGTGCCCTGGCTTGAAAATTGCGGGCAGAAGACCAGCGAGACCGTATTGTCCCGCGGCGGCAGGCGCACATAGGCGGCAAAGCGGGCACAGCCGGCCGTGCCGTCACCATCCTCCAAGGCAATGGTAATATCACTACCCCAATGGACCGACGAAAACCGGCCCAATGTGAGAGCGTCGCGATATGCGTCGACGTCGACGCCAAAGGTCCCGGAACCAAGCCGCGCCTCCGCCTGTTCAAAGGTAGCGATGGCCTCATTGAGCGCGGATTGCACGGCCTCGGCCCGGGCAGGTGCAGTGCCGACAAGAAAAGCGAGAACGGCAAGGGTAAGAAAGGGGATGCGCATGAGCCTGTTCGTGCCGGGCAATTGCCGCGCTGGCAAGAGCTGTGACTCACCCGCCACACCGCCGCTCGATCGCCCCCGCAGCCCATAAACCGGCCACATTTGGCGCGGACAAGCTTTGCTCATGTGCTGCTGGGCGGCGAAAGGCATGTGGTCGGTCACTTCTCACCGATCTTAACCTCTTGCTTACCATTTGTTTCCCTTGATGGACGAACAGGGTAGAAGCAGCTTGGATCCTCTTCTTCTTTAGGTTTGCCCGATGGATTTCCGCATTTCGGCCGATGACCGCGTTGGCGCTCCCAAGGACCGCCAGAACAAGCCCAAGCCGCGCAATGCGGCTGATGGGGGACAGCGCGTCGAGCCGAGCATGGGTCAATCCATGGCTTTCTCGGTCGACGAGGTGCGTCCCGGCGGTTCTGGCGGCGGCAAGCCGCCAAAGCCCCCCAAAAAATCTCCCCGCAAGGGCAAGGCCGAGCCGGTGCGCCAGCGCAAGAAGAAGCGCTCAGGCGGCTTTCTCATGGGTCTGCTCTGGTGGGGCTTTGTCGCCTGCCTGTGGGGTGGCCTCGCCGTTATCGGCATCATCGTCTATTACGGCGCCCAGCTGCCCGCCGCCGATACCTGGGCTATTCCCGAACGGCCGCCCAATATCCGCATTCTGGCCGCCGATGGCAGCCTGATCTCCAATCGCGGCCAAACAGGCGGTGAAGCCATCACCTTCCGCGAATTGCCCCAATATGTCCCGGCGGCTTTCATTGCCTCGGAAGACCGTCGTTTCATGAGCCATTTCGGCGTCGATCCAATCGGTCTGGTTTCTGTCGCCATCGAATCGGTGCAGGCGCGCGACATCACCCGTGGCGCCTCCACGCTCACCCAGCAGGTGGCCAAGAACCTCTTCCTCACCCCCGACCAGACCCTGGGCCGCAAGGTACAGGAAGCGATCCTGGCTATCTGGCTGGAGCAGAATTTCACCAAGGAAGAAATTCTCGAACTCTATATGAACCGCGTCTATTTCGGCGCCGGCGCCACCGGCATCGAGGCAGCCGCGCAGACCTATTTCGGGGTTTCGGCCCGCAACCTGTCCCTGGGGCAGGCCGCGATGCTGGTCGGCATCCTGCCGGCGCCCTCTGCCTACAATCCCAAGGCCAATCCGGAAAAGGCCAGGGAGCGCCAGCAGATCGTGCTGAACCTCATGGCGCGCGAGGGCTACATCACCCAGGCCGAGGCCGATGCGGCTCGCATCGACCCCAATCAGACCATTCGCACCGTGGTGGCGGGCTCTGAATCCTATGTGGCCGACTGGGTCGAGAGCCTGATGACCGCCTATATCGGCGAGATCAAATCCGACGTGGTCGTCCAGACCACCATCGACTACAAGATGCAGAAAGACGCCGAGTTCATCGTCAAGGAACAGGTGGCAGCCGAAGGCCCCAAGCGTGGCTTTAGCCAGGGCGCGCTTGTCGCCATGGATGTCGATGGCACCGTGCGCGCCATGGTTGGTGGCGTCGATTATCAGCAGAGCCAGTATAATCGGGCGGTTACCGCCAAGCGTCAGCCCGGTTCCACCTTCAAACCCTTCGTCTATATGGCGGCCATGGAAAAGGGCTATACGCCCGAGACTTTGGCCGAGGACGCCCAGTTCGATTACAATGGCTGGAGCCCGCGGAACGCCTCGGGCAAATATGCGGGCACCGTGACCTTGCGCCAGGGCCTAGCCTATTCGCTCAATACCATCGCGGCGCGCCTTGCCATTGATGTGACCCCCGAAAAGGTCATCGAGGTGGCCATGCGTATGGGCATCTCGTCCAATCTGACACCGGTTCCATCCATCGCACTGGGCACGCAGGAAGTGAACCTGCTCGAGCTGACCAGCGCCTACGCGCCCTTTGCCAATGGCGGCATGGGCGTCATTCCCAATGTGATCACCAAGATAAGCGATGTCGAAGGCAATGTGCTTTACGAAGCCTCCAATGCCGGGCCGGGCCGGGTGGTCGACCCCAACGTGCTGGCCGAAATGAACGACATGCTCAAGACCGCTGTCGAGGTGGGCACGGGACGCGGCGCCAATCTGGGCGGCTGGGACTTTGCCGGCAAGACCGGCACCAGCCAGAATGCCCGCGACGCGCTGTTTGTGGGCTATACATCGGCCATGGTCACCGGCGTCTGGCTGGGCAATGACAATGACACCAAGACCACATTGTCGGGCGGCAATGTGCCGGCCAATATCTGGTCCGAATTCATGACCAAGGCGCATGAGGGCAAGTCCCCCGCCAGCATTCCGGGCGGGTCCTATGCCGGCCAGCTCATCGCCCAGCAGGTGGTTGATCCCAATACCGGCATGCCGGCCATCGATCCGGCGACCGGCCAGCCGCAAGTGCAATATGTCGACGGCGGAACCGGGCAGCCCGTGCAGACCATGACCGATCCGGCCACGGGTCAGGTCGTGGCTATTGATCCGGCAACCGGCCAGCCTATCGATGGCCTGGCACCCATTTCCGGACAGTCGGCGAACCCACCCATCCAGACCGGCACTATGGTCGATCCGGTAACCGGCCAACCGGTCCAGCAATTCGATCCCACAACCGGAATGCCCCTGGATCAAGGTCAGATCGTGCAATATGACGCCAATGGTCAGGCCATCGATCCGGTGACCGGTTTCCCGCTGCAGCAGCCCTCCAACGGCTTCGGCCAGGCACCGATCGACCCCGAAACGGGCCTGCCCATGACGCTGATCGTCGACCCGGCGACCGGCGAACAGGTCTGGGTACCTTCGGCACCGACCAGCCAATCCCCGGGACAGATCATCCCACCCGGCCAGGTTCAGCAGCAGCCCGTCTACCAGGAGGAGCGCAGCCAGCGCACCCTGATGGACCTGATTTTCGGCAATTGATCCGCCACACCAGAAGTGAAAAGCCCCGGACCAGTCTCCGGGGCTTTTGCGTTCAGACCACCATGATCGGCGCGCCATTGGGCACGCGCTCGTAAAGGTCGATCACATCCTGGAACAGCAAGCGCACGCAACCGGACGACACCGCCTTGCCGATCGAGGCCACATCCATGGTGCCGTGCAGGCGATAGAGCGTGTCACGGCTGCCCTGGTGAATATAGAGCGCGCGGGCGCCCAGGGCGTTGAGCAGGCCGGGCGGCTGGCCATTGCGGTAGATTTCGAGCTCGGGCTGCCGCTCGATCATTTCGGCCGGCGGCGTCCAGACCGGCCATTTGCGCTTATAAGCGATATGACCCTTGCCGCTCCATTCAAAACCGGCCCGGCCCAGACCCACGCCATAGCGCATGGCCCGGCCCTCGGGCAGGGTGAAATAGAGGAAGTAATTGGCCGTGTCGACGATCACCCGCCCTTCCCGCTCGCCGGTGGGATTGGCCACTTCCTGCCGCCAATAGGCCGGCTGCAGCATGGAAATATCGGCGGCCGGCACCGGGTAGTCCTCTTCAGGCCGGGCGGCATACATTGCGAGCACATCAAGCGGAATGCTTGACCGCGCCGGCGTGACAGCCGCGGTGGCAAGGCGAGCGGTGCCGCCGGTCGAGCACCCGGCCAGGGTCAGTGCGCCAAGACCGGTCAAACCAGTCAGAAAGGCGCGGCGCGACAGGGTCGCGTCGGAAAAATGAGACATGACAATATCCTTGGCCCGCAGGAGCGGGCACTGAGCGAAAGGGGAAAGCTGTGTGGTTTGCTCAGGCCCCTATGGGCGGGCGCAGGGGCAGAATGGCCTGCCAATCCGTGTCGACAACGGCAGGCAGGCCCCGCAATGCCTCGGTCGCATCGGCGCAGGGCATTTGCGGGGCTTGCGCGGCAATGGCGTGATGCGGCCCGCAGGGCATCATCAGCCCGGCGCCCAGATCGATCTGCCCGCGCTGCACCTGCACGAAAACCGGGATCGGCCTATTGTCCTGATCGACATGGTTGAGCACCACGATCGGCGTCGACACATAGCGATGCGCATTGGCCGTTGCCGCTCCGGAAACCGAAGCGACACCCAGCAGCACGGCGATGACGACCACAAAAAGGCGCATGCAACGCTGATAGGATTGCGATTGCGGCAGCATCTGGGCGCTGCTCGCGTCTAGGGCATATTCGACGGTGCCTGCCAGGCCATCAGGTCGCGACCGTGTGCTTTTAGCCACGCCCGACCCCGCTCCATGTCCGGAAGCGTGCGTTTCACCGTGGCCCAGAAGGCGGGCGAGTGATTCATCTCGACCAGATGGGCCACTTCATGGGCTGCGACGTAATCCAGCACGAAAGACGGCGCCAGGATGAGCCGCCAATTGTAGTTGATACTGCCGCTCGAGGAGCAGGAGCCCCAACGGCTCGACTGGCTCCTGAGGCGAATCTGCCTGACGGTGACACCCAGCCGCGCCGCATGAAACATGCTTTGCTCATTGAGGTCGGCCAGTGCCTGAGCCTTGAGCCAGTCATAGAGCCGGCGCGGCTGATGGGCGTCTTCCCCCGGGACTAGCAAAACAGGACCATCCGCGCCATCGGCCTTCTCGACCCGCCCGCGCAGGGCGCCAGTCGCGACGATTGCATGCGGCTGGCCCCGCAGCGGAACGCTCGATCCGGCCGCGAGCCTTTGGGCCGGTGCGGTGCGCGGAAGCCGCGCCGCCAGCCAATGGCGATGGCGGTGGAGAAAGGCCTCGGCATCGGCCCAGCGCGCCCCCTCGGGCAGGGTCAGGAGCGGCCCAGCGGCAGGTAGCGAGAGGCGGAAGGAGCGGGCCCGTTTGGAAACCTTGACGGCAATCTCCACACTCTCCCCGTCAAGCTGAAGTTGCGTGGTCTTGGGAGGAGCGGTGCGCTGGCGCAGGAAGGAGAACATGTCAGATCCGGCTGGGGCTGGACGCATTATAAAAGATTCGCACCCAACCCGAAGGCAGAGAATAGAGCCGCCCTGCATGGCGGGGACAATATTCTGCCCCGCCCCTGACGAAAAAAGCGCCCCTTGCGGGGGCGCCAGTCGTCATTGGAGGATCAGGAAGTCGGAAGGGACAATGCCTATTGGCCGTTATTGTTGCCCCAATTGTTCTGGTCATTATCGCCAAAGCCCTGGCGATTGCCGCGATGCTCGCTCATAAAGCGGTCGAACTCCTCGCGATCCTTGGCCTTGCGCAGATTGGCCATATATTCGTGGAACGCATCGATTTCGGCATCGAGCCGGGCGCGCTCTTCCTCGAGGCGCTTGAGCTGCTCGCTGCGATATTCGTCGAAAGCGGCATTGCCGGACGAGGCGAAATCATTGCGGCCAAAGCCGTGATGCTTGTGATTGTTGCGCATATAGCCACATCCCTTGTTCCAGTAATGCTGAGCCTTCTCGGCGGAACCGCCGAATTTCTCGCCCCAGATGATATAGGCCAGCATGGCCAGGCCCAGCGGCCAGAAGATGATGAAGCCAAGGACCATGAGGGCGATGGTCAGCGGGGACCATTGCGGTTTGATAATTGCAGTGTTCATATCGGTCGTCTCCCAGTCACGATGAGACTCAAATGGCCTCGGTCGGGGCAGGATCAAGCATGTGCCTGTCGATTTTTATGCTTGAAATCGTGCTTTTCGCTTCCTATGCGCCACAATTGCCCTTCTCGGAGTGACCCGGCATGACCGATCAGAGCCAACCGCAATTGCCCCTGCCCTCGAGCTGGCGGCCGCTGCGGCTGCAAACGCTGGTGCTGCTGCGCTGGCTGGCCGTGGCCGGCCAGACCATCGGTGTGCTTTTCGTCAATTGGGGCCTGGGTTTCCCCCTGCCACTGTTGGAATGCCTGGTGCTGATCGGGCTCTCGGCCGCGCTCAATATCGGGCTCACCTTCCGGCTGGGTCCGCATTACCGGCTCTCGGCGCGGATAGCGGCGCTGCAACTGGCCTTCGACCTCTGCCAGCTCGGGGGGCTTCTGGCGCTGACCGGTGGGCTCGAAAATCCGTTCTCTCTCCTGCTTTTGGCGCCGGTATCGGTATCGGCGACATCGCTGCCGCAGCGGCAGGCCTTCCTGATCGCGCTGCTGGCAGCGGTCATCGCCTCCTTGCTGGCGCTGGCGCATCTGCCGCTGCCCTGGGAGCCCAATGAACGCATCATCTTCAATCGCATCTATGTGATCGGTATCTGGGTGTCGATCATCTGCGGCGTGGTCTTCATCTCCGCCTATACCAATCGCGTAGCCCATGATGCCCGCCAGATCGCTGACGCGCTGGCGGCCACTGAGCTGGCTTTGTCGCGGCGCGAGCAGCTTTCCGCGCTCGACGGCCTTGCCGCCGCCGCCGCCCATGAACTGGGCACCCCCCTCTCGACCATTGCTCTGGCCGCCAAGGAAATGCGCGACGAGGTCGACAAGAACAGCCAGCTTGCCGAGGATGTGGAACTGATCATAGCCCAGGCAGCGCGCTGCCGGGCCATTCTTGCCAAGCTCCGCAATCTGGGCAGCGAACCGGCGGACCTGTTTGCCGAAGCGCCGCTGCCCGACATTCTGGACGAGGTGGCACGGCCCCATGAGGGGCGCGGCAAGGTCATTCTGTTCGATGCGGAGAAAACCTCCGGGCCACCGCCCGTCTTTCCACGCAGTGTGGGCCTCCTCTATGGCCTGGGCAATCTGATCGAGAATGCCACTGACTTTGCCGCCCAGACCGTGCGTATTGAAAGCGGCTGGGACCAGGGCAGCATCACCGTATCGATCATCGATGATGGCAAGGGTTTTGCCCCCGAACTGATCGCGCGGCTGGGTGAACCCTATCTCACCAGCCGGCCACGTGATCCCACAGGCAGCGATGCACACCAGCCCGGTGGGCTTGGTCTGGGCATTTTCATTGCCAAGACCCTGCTGGAGCGTACGGGCGCCAAGCTCACTTTCGACAATGCTGAACCACATGGCCATGCGCGGGTGCGCATCATCTGGCCGCGTGCCGTTCTCGGATGATCGGACCGGTTGGTTTTGACGTAATCCCAGCAACAGCATATTGGAAAAGCCATGGATACGATTGAAGACCTTCTGGCTGCCGATCCGAGCCTTTTGCTTGTCGATGATGATGCAGCTTTCCTGAGCCGCCTCGAGCGCGCCATGACGCGCCGGGGCTTTGAAGTGCGCATTGCCGGAACCGTTTCGGCGGGCCTGGCCGCGGTTGCCGAACGCCCGCCCGCCTATGCGGTGGTCGATCTCCGGCTCGAAGACGGCAACGGTCTCGATGTCGTTTCGGCCCTGCACCAGAAGCGCCCCGATGCCCGCGCCGTGGTTTTGACCGGCTATGGCAATATCGCCACGGCGGTGACGGCGGTGAAGCTGGGCGCCATGGATTATCTCAGTAAGCCCGCCGATGCCGACGACGTGATCAACGCTCTGCTGGCCACTGGCGAGGACAAGCCCGAGCCGCCGGAAAACCCGATGTCGGCCGACCGGGTGCGTTGGGAACATATCCAGCGCGTCTATGAATTGTGCGACCGCAACGTCTCCGAGACTGCCCGGCGGCTCAACATGCATCGGCGCACCCTGCAGCGCATCCTAGCCAAAAGGGCGCCGCGCTGATTCCATAGTGCTTGAAGCTTCGGTCCTGCGCCCCTCTCCCTTGGGGGAGAGGGTAGGGTGAGGGGGCCTTCTGCAAATTGGGTGTAGCGGTAGGGCCCCCCTCACCCGGCGCTGCGCGCCGACCTCTCCCCCAAGGGAGAGGTGAAGAGCCTATTTCGCAAACAGCGTTTCGAAGCCGCCAAAGATCATGCGTTTGCCATCGAAGGGCATTTCCCCGAATTCCTTCATGGCCTCGGGGGTCATCATCTTGGCCATGGCCGCGTCGCGCGTGGCCTTGTCGGGATATTCGATCCAGGAGAAGACGACCACTTCGTCATCCTTGGCCTGCACCGCCCCATAGAAGTCGTTCACTTCGCCCCTCGGGACATCGTCGCCCCAATTTTCGACAATGCGGGTCGCGCCCCAGGATTTGAGCATATCGGCCGCCCGGCTGGCATGCGCGATATAGGCCTGCCTGTTTGCCTTGGGCACGGCGGTCACCATTCCATCGATATAGGTCATGCGATTTCTCCTTTTGTCTTGCAGGCTGATAGGCCTGCCTCGACTTTGACGAATGGGTGAGGCTAACCTCGACACCCAACACACAAGAACCTGAGGAGCCGCGCCATGACCGTTACCCTTCACTTCCACGGCGCGGCGGGCACGGTGACCGGCTCGTGCTATCGCGTGGTGCATCCGGGCGGGCAGTTCCTGGTCGATTGCGGCCTGTTCCAGGGCAATAAAAGCGTGCGCGAGCTCAACCTCAAACCGACCCCCTTCGATCCGAAAAAGATCGATTTCCTGCTGCTGACCCACGCCCATATCGACCATGCCGGGCTTCTGCCCAAGCTTTACCGCGAAGGCTGGCGCGGGCCGATGTGGATGACCGGGCCGACGGCGGGGCTGCTGGAATATCTGCTGCCCGACGGCGCCGGCATCCAGGAAAGCGAGGCGGAGCGGGAAAACCGCAAGCGCGGCCGGCGGGGCGACGAGCCGGTCAAGCCGCTCTACACCATGGCCGACGCCGAGGAGACGCTGGAGCATCGCAATATCTGCGACTATGGCGAATGGATCACGCCGGGTCCGGGCGTGCGCGCGCGCTATTGGAATGCGGGCCACATTATCGGCTCTGCCTCGATCGAGGTGGAGGTCGACAATGGCAATGGCAAGCCGGTACGATTGATGTTTTCGGGCGATATCGGCCCGGACGAGAAGGTCTTTTACACCGAGCCGGAGGGCCCTTCCGGGTTCGACTATATCTTGTGCGAATCGACCTATGGCGGCCGCGAGCGGGAGGAATATACGCTCGAAGAACGCCGGGAAACGCTCAGGGCGGAGATCCAGGACGCGCTGGGTCGAGGCGGCAATCTGATCATCCCTACCTTTGCGGTCGAGCGCAGCCAGGAATTGCTGCACGATATCGGCACGCTGATCAAACTGGGAGAGATCGATCCACAATTGGTGGCGCTCGATTCGCCGCTGGCCAGCAAGGTCACCGGCGTCTATCGCAAATATGCGAAAATGTTCGAGGACACCGAACTCAGCGCCAATGAATTGTTCAACGACAAGCGCTTCCGCATCATTGAGGCGGTGGAGGATTCCAAGGGACTCAATGCCATAAAGGGCGGGGCCATCATCATGTCGGCCTCGGGCATGGCCGATGCCGGACGCATCAAGCACCATTTGCGCAACAATCTGATCCGCTCCAATGCGACGGTGTTGTTTGTGGGCTACCAGGCGCCGGGTACGCTGGGCCAGATCATCCTGTCCGGCGCCAAGGAGGTGCGCATTCACGGCTCGCTGGTGCCGGTGCGCGCCACCATCCGCTCCATGGGCAATTATTCGGCCCATGCCGACCATTCCGAATTGATGGACTGGATCAGCCGGCGCCTGCCGGCGCATGGCGCCCTGTTCCTGACCCATGGCGAGGACGATGAGCGCCACGCCCTGCGCGACGCCCTGGTTGCGGCCGGCAAGCTCGGCGGCGACCAGGTTGTTCTGCCCCAACTCGACGATTTCTTCGAGCTCAGCGCCACCGGCATCCAGGCGGCCAAGGCCCCGCCGGCGCGCCGGGTGGACCTCAAGCAAATGCCCTCGGACTGGCACAATGCCTTTTCCGACTTCACCATCCGCCTCAGTCGCCGTCTGCGCGAATTACCCGATGTCGACAAACTGGCCCTGATGCAGGCCCTCCAAGCCGAACTCTCGGCCCAGGGCGCCGATCCCAGCCCGAAGGGCAGACCGACGCCGATCACCCCAGTAGAAACGGCTGGATATGACGAATAGAGGGATCAGGGGTTGGGGGTCTTCCGCTCCAACCCCTCCACGCGCTCCGCCAGTTCCTGCACCGCCTTGATCAGCGGGGCGATGAACTGGTCATAGCGCAGGGCTTGCTGGCTGTCGGGATCTTGCGGATCGGCCAGCACATGGCCGCCAAAGTCGATGGCGAGGTCGGCCACAATCGCGGCAACCCGTTGGGCGACGAGGCCATAGTGATGCCGCTCGTCGCCGCCTTTCCAGGCATAGCGGACCGGTTCGAGCCGGCGGATGAAATCGAGCCCCAGATCGCTCGGCGCGATGCCGGACTTGTGCCGCTCATCCGAGGTCTGGATCGTGCCGGTTGCCGACCACACCGCGGACCAGCGCGCCCCGCTGGCCCCGAGCGTCTGGGCATTGTCAGCAGCGGGTTTGAGCACCCCGGCAATGGTGACGGTATCGGTGCCGGCATCGATTGCGATCGCATCGGTCCAGGTCGCGCCGTCCGCGCTGACCTTGATGCGCCAATTGTCGTCGCCCATCAGCCCCATTTCGGCGCGGCCGGACCAATTGGACTGGAACAACAGGCTCGCCGTATCGCCGCTTGCGGCCTTGTTGATCTTGAGCTGGTGATCGGCGCCATCATGGGTCAGGAGCGTTGCCGCTGAGGCCACGGCCAGCCGGTTGGTGCCGTCGGCGCTGGTATTGACCCCCAATTGCCACAGGCCGGACCCCGTGGACGCCACGGACACCCAGGCGCTACCGGAGAAGACCAGCACGGCCTCGCTGGCCCGGTCGAAAACCTGCCAGCCCTTGGCCGGATCGTAAAATATCCAGGCGTTGTCCTGCCAGGCAACGATCTCCTGCGCATGGCCGGCCCAGGCCCCACCGGCGCCCGTGGGCACGATCCAGGCTTCGCCGGACAGCGGCGTTGCCGGGGGCGTGGTCAGCGCCGCGGATTCCACCACCGGCTGCACCAGCGCATCGAGCCGGTTGAGGGCATCATTATGGGTAATGTGTTTGAGGGCCTGGCCCGGCATGATGAAGGGCAGGGAAAGGCGGGCGGTTTCGTCCATATCAAAGGCTCCAATATTGCAATGGGCCCAGTGTGCGACCCCCCATGGGCGCGGGGATAAGCGGGATATTATTGGTGTGCGGGCAGCACCAGGCGCCGCACGACGCTCAGCGCCTCGCGGGTATTATAGTAAGAGCGGAGTCCCGAGACGGCTGCCGTCCCTGAAACAAAAAACTGAGACGAAAGCCGCCTCGGGAACGCTTGCCATTCGCGCATAGCGCTCATGGCCTTCTTGCTTAAAATCTCCCCACCGGGGAGATTTTGCCTGCGGCACAGCGCGAAGCTGGTCGCTGCAGGTCGCCATGTCGCGAGAGGAATGAGGGGAGTATGGGGCAGGTTTTTGGGGCGGGGATAAGAGGATAGGCAAGGTGATCTCAAGCCGTTCACAACCACCGGCTGTCACCCCGGCGAAAGCCGGGGCCCATCACGCGGTGCTGTCAAGTTTGCGACGCGCCTGTTGTGTCAGCCGCGCCATCTCAGGATGGGTCCCGGGTCAAGCCCGGGATGACAGCTGGTGGATCGGGGTGGATCGCGGCACTACCCAACCACCGCGTGACCCCCTCCTAGCTCTGCTACGGCCTTTTAGGCCCAGCGTCGCTACCTCCCCCTGGTAGGAGGAGGAGCGCATCGGGGGGGGCGGTGGGCGCGCGCCGATTGTTTCACCGCCAATCCGTCCTCGGGCTTGACCCGAGGACCTGTCGGCACAAACGCAGAGTCAGCATGGGCGGCAACTGGCCCTCGGGTCGCGCCCGAGGGCGGCCCGGTGCGGTGGAGAGGTCAGTGGCCTGGCCATGCCGCTACGCGCCTGGGCGCCCGTCTCTAGACCGCCGCCACGCGGCTGCGTTGCGTGGCGATAAAGGCCACTACGAAACAGGCGCTGAGCAGGAGGACGATGGTGGGTGCCGGAGCGCTGTCGAGGAAGAAGCTGAGATAAACCCCGACCAGATTGCAGCCCACCGAGACGGCCATGGCCACCAGCAGCATCACGCCGAAGCGCCTTGTGATGAGAAAGGCAATGGCGCCGGGCGCGATCAGCAGCGCGATGACCAGGATCATGCCCACGGCCTGCAAGGCACCAACAATGGTCAGCGAGATCATCGCCAACAGCCCATAATGCAACAGGCGGGTATTGAGCCCGATGGCGCCGGCCTGCTGCGCATCGAAGATGAACAGCATCAGGTCGCGCCATTTGGCGCCGATGATCAGCACCACGACGAGCGCAATGATGACGGCGAGCACGATGTCGTCGCCATTCACCCCCAGCATATTGCCGAACAGGATGTGATCGAGATGTACATCGGTGGTGATGGCGGTGTAGAGCACGATACCCAGGCCAAAAAGGCCCGCAAAGACCACGCCCATCACCGTATCTTCCTTGATGCGGCTATGTTCCTTGAGAAAGCCGACCGAGAGCGCACAGACCATGCCGGCGATAAAGGCGCCGATGCCGATGGGCAGGCCCACAATATAGGCCAGGACCACCCCGGGCAGCACGGCATGGGAGATGGCATCGCCCATGAGCGACCAGCCCTTGAGCACCAGAAAGCATGAGAGCAGGGCGGTGGGCACGGCCACCAGCACCGCAATGATCATGGCCTGCACCATGAAGGGCAATTGGAAGGGCCAGAGGGCCATTTCATACCAGGCCATCAGGCGGTCTCCTCGGCAATGCGCCGCCTTGCGGCCAGCCAGCCATGCTTGGGGGCGAATATGAAGGCGGTGAGGAAGACAAGGGTCTGCAGCACCACGATAATGCCGCCGGTGGCGCCATCGAGGAAATAGCTGAGATATGCGCCGATGGACGAAGACAGGACGCCCACGGCAATGGCGATCAGAATAAGGCGCGGAAAGCGGTCGGCGAGCAGATAGGCGGTGGCGCCGGGCGTCACCACCATGGCGATGACCAGGAAGGCGCCCACGGTCTGCATGGCCGCGACCGTGGCGGCGCTCAGAAGCGTAAAGAAGATCGCCTTGAGCCAGGTGGTCCTGAGGCCAATGGAGCGGGCATGGCTCTCGTCGAAAAAGGTGACCATGAGATCTTTCCAGATCACCAGCATCACCGCCAGCGTCACCACCGAGATCAGCACCAATTGCAGCGTATCTTCGGGCGTGATGGCCAGGATATTACCCAGCACGATGGATTGCACATCCACCGCGGTCGGCGAAACCGACACCATGAACAGGCCAAGGCCGAAAAACCCGGTAAAGATGAGGCCGATGACCGCGTCCTCACGCAATTTTGTGCGCTGGCTGAGAAACAGCATCGCCCCCGCTGCCAGCCCGCCCGAGAGAAAGGCGCCCAGCGAAAAGGGCAGGCCCAGCATATAGGCGCCTGCCACACCGGGCACGATGGAATGGGAAAGCGCGTCGCCGATCAGCGACCAGCCCTTGAGCATGAGATAGGCCGAAAGAAAGGCGCAGACACCGCCGACCAGGGCCGAGACCCACATGGCGCTGACCATGTAATTGTAGGAAAAGGGCTCGAGCAGCAGATCGATCATTTCTCGCGGCTCGACTGTTGCGCAGATTCCTTGCCCTCTTCGCCGTAAAAGACCAGCGGCCGTTCGTCATCGGTCAGGACCGAGAGATGGCGCGGATCGTCATCGGCATGCAGGCCCGGTCCGGACAGGACGAAGTGGCGCAAAACGCCGCCAAAGGCCTCTTCGAGCTTGTCGCGGGTAAAAACTTCGGCGGTGGGCCCATAGGCCAGCACCGTACCCTTGACCATGACGGTGCGGTCGCAGAATTCGGGCACCGAGCCCAGATTATGGGTCGAAACCAGAATGACCTTGCCCTCGTCGCGTAGATCCCGCAACAAGGCGATAATGGCATCCTCGGTTTTGACATCGACCCCGGTAAAGGGTTCGTCGAGCAGGATCACTTCGCCTTCCTGCGCCAGGGCGCGGGCCAGAAAGACGCGCTTTTTCTGCCCGCCGGACAATTCGCCGATCTGGCGCTTGGCATATTGGCTCATATTGACCCGGGCCAGGGCCGCATCGACCTTTTCCCGGTCCACGGCGCGCGGAATGCGCAGCATGTTCATATGGCCGAACCGGCCCATCATCACCACATCCTCGACCAGGACGGGGAAGTTCCAGTCCACATCCTCGGACTGGGGCACATAGGCCACCTTGTTCTGGCGCTGCGCCTGCCGGCCTTCCTGCCCCAGAATGGAGATGGAACCGCTGACCACCGGCACAAAACCCATAATGGCCTTGAAAATGGTGGATTTGCCTGCGCCATTGACGCCAACCAGCGCGGTGATCGAACCGCGCGGGCTGGTAAAGCTGGCATGGCGCAGGGCGGTCGTGCCGTTGCGATAGGCAACGGTAATCTCGTTTACCGCGATGCCGGGGCCTCGATTGTCTTTCACTGGGTCAATCCTGCCGCAATAGTCGCTGTCGTCACGTCGAGCAGGTCGAGATAGGTCGGGACCGGGCCGTCCGCTTCGGACAGAGAGTCAACATAGAGCACGCCGCCATATTTGGCGCCAGTCTCGCGCGCCACCTGCTCGGCGGGCTTGGACGAGATCGTGCTTTCCGAAAACACCACCGGAATATTGTGCTCGCGCACTGCATCGATAACGTTGCGCACCTGGCGCGGGGTTCCCTGCTGGTCGGCATTGATCGGCCAGAGATAGAGCTCCTTCAAACCGAAATCGCGCGCCAGATAGGAAAAGGCCCCTTCCGAGGTCACCAGCCAGCGGTTCTCCTCGGGAATGGCGGAGAGAGCCTGGCGGATCGGCTCCACCGTGGCGGTGATCTCAGCCGCATAGGCCTCGGCATTGGCATTATAGATATCCGCATTGGCCGGATCGGCCTCGACAAAGGCGGCCCGGATATTGTCGACATAGATCAGCGCGTCGGTGGGCGACATCCAAGCATGTGGGTTCGGCTTGCCTTCATAGGGCCCTTCGCCAATGCCGATCGGCTCGACGCCCTCGCTCAAAACCACGCTGGGCACATCGGGGAGATTATCGAGAAACTGGGCGAACCATTGCTCCAGATTCAACCCGTTCCACAGGATCAGATCGGCATCCTGCGCCGCCACCAGATCGCCCGGCGTGGGCTGGTAATTATGAATTTCCGCGCCCGGCTTGGTGATCGAGACCACATCGGCCGCATCCCCGGCAACGTTCTGCGCCATATCGGCCAGAATGGTGAAACTGGTGACTGCCTTGAGGCGGTCCTGCGCCATGGCAGGCAGGGCCGCGGCCAGCGGTGCGGCAAGGATCAAGGTGGCGAAAAGGCGACGATACATATGAGTCTCCGAATGCGATTGGCAACAGAGATAATGCAATTGCAAATCATTCGCAAGTAGCAAGCGGCGATGTTGAACCGCGGCGGGTCAGGGCCGTGGACAGGCGCCGAGGCCGGCTTGTCGCCGGAACAGGCGCAGAGGCCGCTTCAGGGTGAACGATTGGTGCGGCGGGCAGCACCTGCGTCCGCCGGCTGCAAATATTGCGGTTCGGGTGAATAGTGGCCCTGTGCAATGCAATTGACGTGGGTCAATCTGCCTTGCCGGCAAATGTGCTTCAAGAGCCGGATATGGAGGGCCTCATGGAACGTATTCACATCACGCAACACACATCCCTTGGTGCGCTTTGGTTCGTCGGCTGGCTGTTTACCATTGGCTATCTGCAGCTCGACTTCTGGCGCGGCCTTATCGGCATCATCATCTGGCCCTATTTCCTGGGCGTCCACTGGGCACCGTGAAGGGCCGTCGCCGCAATAGGTGCAATCCGCCTGCTGTTCGCCCCGCCATTAGCGGGGCGAGCTTATTTATGACCAGGGCTGTTACGCGGTCCTGGTGCCAGCCGGTTTTTGGCGGCCCGAACGCGGCGCCGGCATCGCCCTTTCACTCAGGCTGCGCACAAAGATGCCGAAGCCGAAAGTGAGCAGGAGCAGCGAAATCAGCCAGCCCAGAAACGGCAGCATGCCGATCAGCCCGGCCAGCACTGTTCCCACCACCAGGGCGCCGAGGCGTTTGGGTGTGGTGTCGATCCTGGCAAAGCTTCGGCCGGCCCGCAGCGCCAGCAGATAGACGCCGGTCAGATAGGCCAGGACACACAGGATGAACGCGGCCAAAAGCACAAAGGGCAGCAGCACAATACCCAGGATGGTCATGGCGGTGACCGGCACCAGGCCAAGCGCCGCTGCAAAGCCCAGCACGCCCAGGCCCAATGTACGGAGCGGGCGGCTCGCGGCGCGGTCCTCGAAGGTTGCGGTGACCCGGGGCAGGAGCGCTATGACCAGCGCGCCGAGCACGACAAGGCTCAGCCACCAGATGGCGACAGCCCAGATGGCCGGCCATATGCCGCGCATGACATGTTCGGCGGTCTTGCCCGCCTCGCCGGCATAATCGGTCGATTGCAGCACCTCGAAACTGACCTTGTCGGCCGGTGCCACGGAGGCGGGAACCTCGATGGCGGCGGGCGCGTGAATGCGCACAGTGCCGGCAATGCTGGCCTGTGGGCCGAAGACGATCTTGTTGCCGAAAAATTCGAAATCGCCCTGGACCGCGGCATTGAGCTCAAGCGTCTCTGCCGATATCAGCGCGGCTCCCGCAATGGGCGCAGCCAGATCGATGCCGGCGCCGCTCAGCCGCGCATTTCCGGTGATGGCCGCGCCGGGCTGCACACGTACATTATTGCCAAATGCCGTGACGTCGCCGCCCACCGGCTGGCTGATCGTGACCGAGAAACCAGCCGCATAAAGATCGCCCTGGACCGGCTTGTCGGCGGCGACATTGAACCCGGCCATATGGGCATCCCCACCGACATCGCCGCCCAGGCTGGTGTCAAATCCGGCGACAAAGGCGTCGCCGGGCACTGTCTCTCCGATCGAACTGGACTGTCCGGCAGCATAGCTGTCACCGCCCAGGTTCAACCGGGTCTGTTGCGCCTGAACCGGCCCTAGGGCGATCAGGCATAGCAGGAGAATGGATATTGGCTTGCGCATGGTGATGCCTCTCAAAGCCTGGAATTGATTTCGAACCGGGTCGGACGGCGCCGTCATGCGATCCGCCTCAATCGCGGTCTCTGGCCGGGAGGGCGGCTGGACATCCATCACCGTGCCCCGGTCCTGACCGGAGGCAGAATGCCCGCGGTTCACCGCCGGCAAATTGACGGGGATCAAACCGGAGGCCGAATAGCGATGCCAAGTTGACGTCGGTGGCGAAAGCTTCGGCCAAAGCGCCCAGAGGAGGCCGATCATGATCAAGGATATTGTTGTTCACCTCACCGGATCGAGCGAGGACCAATATCGGCTGGACTGCGCCGAAATGCTGGCGGGCCTGTTCGATGCCCATCTCACCGGGCTGCTTGTGCATGTCGAACCCGAGATCGTGGCCATGCCCGAAGCGCATTACGCCGACGTGCTGCAGACCCTGATCGTCGAGGGGCCGGAGCGAACCGCCCAGCGCAAGGCCAGGCTGAAGGAACGGTTTGCTGGCATGACCACGCCCCCGACACCCATTCGGTCGAAATACTCGATCTTGATGGCCTGCTCGAACTCAGCCGCCGCAGGGCAAACTAGCTGAATCGACCATCGTCAAAGTGGCCATTGGTGGTCCCCATTAGGGTCTTGCATGGTGTGTGGCGCCACAGAGCAGGAGACGGAAAATGGATGATATAGGTCTTAGAGAGCTCATCGAGGACGAGCTGGATTTCGAGCCGAGCGTCGATGCGGCCGATATCGGTGTCACGGTGGAAATGGCATTGTAACGCTGTCGGGCCATGTCCCCAGCTATGCCCAGAAAACCAGGATCGAGGAGATCGTGGGCCGGACCAAGGGCGTACGCGGCTATGCCGAGGAAATCGAAGTCCGGTTTCCCGGTGAGAAATATATGGCCGACGATATTCTGGCTGCCCGCGCCGCCGACCTGATCAAGTGAAACGCCTGAGCCGCGCCCGGCGTCAGGCAGGTGGAGGATCATCTGCGCATCTCGCAATGCCGGATTGCTTGCTGGAACGCCATGGGTGCTCCAGCCCGGGCGCAGACAATCGCAGGATATTCCTGAGGAGGGCGTCATGACCAATGCGCAATGGCATAAGGACAATCCGGTCCCCATCTATCCGCGATCGGCTTTTCTGGGCTGGCATTTGCGGCACGAAGCCGTGTGCGCCTGCCGCCCCACGCCCGAGGCCGTGCTGCGCGCGCTCGATGACCTCGGTATCGTTACGCCCGGCCGGATAGAGCGCATGCTTGTGCCGGCGACCATGCCGGACCGGCCCCCAAAGGCAAGCAAGGCAAGGCCCGGTCAATGCCGGACCATGGCGCAATCGGCGCCTGGGCGGTGAGGGGCATCAGAGCGGCAGGCGCACCCGTGCCGGTTCGGAGGCCGGCACCGTCTCGAAGGTGAAGCCGAGCTTTGCGCAAAGCGCCAGCATGCCCCGGTTGTCGCGCAGGACAACGCCGAAAAGCTCGCCGATCCCCTGGCTCCTGGCATAATCGATCAGCCGGCCCAGCAATCCTTCGCCCAGCCCCTGGCCCTGCAGATCGCTGCGTATCAGAAGTCCGAACTCGGCCCGCCGGCGGTCGGGATCGGCCGCATAGCGGACAATACCGGCAAGATCGCCATTGGAATGCTCGAGGGCCACAAAGGCGATGTCCCGGTCGTAGTCGAGCTGGGTCAGGCGCACCAGGGTCTCATGCGACAGCTCGGGCAGCGTGGTCAGGAAGCGCTGGCGCAGATCCTCGGGCGTCACGCGCGACAGGAAGGCGGGATAGAGCGCCGCATCGACAGGGCGGATCGGGCGGACATCATAGTGCTGGCCATTGGTGGTCAGGGTGCTGTTCCAGCCCGACGGATAGGGTCGGATGACGAGCGCGGGATTGGGCGCAACCATTCCGTTGCGCGACAGGTCCACCTCGATCCGCGCGTCCAGGGCCACGACGCCGTTCTCATCGGCGAGCAGCGGGTTGATGTCGAGTGCCTTGATCTGCGGAAAGTCGATCACAAGCTGGGAGACGGCCTTGATAGCCTGGATGACAAGGCTGCGCTCGACGGCGGGCCGGTCGCGATAGCCGGCCAGCAATCTGCTGATCCGCGTGCGCCCTATCATGTCATCGGCAAGGACATCGTCAACCGGCAGCAATTCCATGGTGGTGTCGCGCACGACTTCAACCGCGGTGCCGCCGGCGCCGAACATCAGGACGGGACCGAAGACGGGATCGCTGGCCACCCCGATGATCAATTCCTGCGCCTTGGGGCGCGCTATCATCGGCTGGACGGCGAAACCCTCGAGCTCGGCCTTGAGGTTCCTGGCTTCCAGACGGGCGGCAATGGCTCTGGCGGCCGCTTCGGCGTCCGCGGCACTATCGATATCGAGGACGACGCCGCCCAGATCGGATTTGTGGGTCAGCGTTCCGGACACCATTTTGACCGCGATCTTGTCGTGCTGGCTGAGCAGGTCCGCAGCGGCGGCCATGACCGCGCCGGGCTCGACGGCCATGATGGTGCGCGGCACGGCGATGCCATAGGCCGCAAGGACCGCCTTGGCCTCCGGTTCGGTCAGCATGGAGCGGCCTTTGCCCATGGCCGCGTCGAGCACCTGTCCGGCAGCGCCCTTGTCGACATGCAGGGTTTCATAGGTTTCCGGCACCCGCTGCAATTGCACGCCAAGCTGGCGCCAGCGCAGCAGCAGGTTCAGGCCCTCGGCCGCCTTTTTGGGCGTATCCAGGCTCGCTATGCCGGCGGCATTGAGCGCCTTGCGGGCCGGTGTGGCGGCAAATTCCCCCAGCCAGGTTGCAAGCACTGGCTTGCCATTGACATAGCCCTTGTCTGCAATGGCCGCCACGGCCTGCGCAGCGGCCAATGGCTCGGCCAGGGCCGTGGGACAATTCATCACCAGCAGCGCATCGACATGATCGTCGGCTGCGACTGCCTGTACCGCATCCACATAGCGCTGGGGCGGCGCGTCGCCGATGATGTCGACCGGATTGGCGCGCGACCAGGTCGGTGGCAGGACCTTGTCCAGCGCGGCGATAGTCTTGGGCGAGAGTTCCGCCAACCGGCAATTGTGATCGAGCAGGTGATCGACGGCCAACACACCCGCGCCGCCGCCATTGGTCACAATGGCGACTCGGGCCTGCGCCATGGGTCTGAAACGGGCGGTGATCTCGGCCGCCGAGAACAGGTCCTCCAGATCGTTGACCCGGATAATGCCCGCCCGGCGCAGGGCGGCCTCGACCACGGCATCGGCGCCGGCCAGGGCCCCGGTATGGGTCTGGGCCGCCCGCGCGGCTTCGGCGTGACGGCCGGGCTTCACCGCGATCACTGGCTTGAGCCGCGCCGCAGCCCGCGCTGCGGACATGAATTTGCGGCCGTCCGGAACGGATTCGAGATACATCAGAATAGCCGAACAATTCGGATCGAGCGCCAGCATGTTGAGGCAATCGCCCACATCCACATCGGCCATGTCTCCGAGC
Organism: Devosia sp. XK-2; assembly: GCF_037113415.1. Taxonomy (NCBI): domain Bacteria; kingdom Pseudomonadati; phylum Pseudomonadota; class Alphaproteobacteria; order Hyphomicrobiales; family Devosiaceae; genus Devosia; species Devosia sp. XK-2. Next base: position 29,438 of record NZ_CP146608.1, read on the forward strand.
GAGACGATCTGCGAAAAGCCGACGCCCTCGGCCTCCGCCCAATCGATGACGGATGAAACGATGGCGCCCGATTGCGACAGGAGCGCCAGCGAGCCGGGCCGGGCGTTGAGATGGGAAAAGCTGGCATTCAGTCCCAGACGAGGGGCCAGCAGGCCAATCGTGTTCGGACCGATGATGCGCAGGCCATGCCGGCTGGCCGCCTCCAGCATGCGCTGCTTGAGATTACCCTTCTCCCCCATGCCGGCAGTGATGATGACGGCGGCGCGTCCGCCAGCCTGGCCGATCTCGTCAATAATGGCCGGTATGGTGGATGGCGGCGTGGCGATGATGCAAAGATCGGGCACGGCCGGCAGGTCCGTGACGCTGGCAAAGCAGGGCCGGCCCGAGAGGCGCCGATATTTCGGATTGACCGCATAGACCTCGCCCTTGAAGCCGCCCGCCAGGATATTGGCCATGACCAGCATTCCAAGGCTGCCGGGACGTTCGGAAGCGCCGATAAGGGCGACCGATTGGGGAGCAAAGGCCCGGTCCAGGTGGCGAATAGTCATGTCAGATCTCTTCCTGCAGCTTATGTCGCCTCGTTTTAGCCGTGCGGGGTCCGCCCGCCTTGACCTGACGCAAAGGTCCGCGCCTTTTGTCGGTCAATGGCGTCACCCTGCGCTCTTGGTCGTCGGCAAGCAATCGCCCCGGCCGGGGCCGGGGCGATGGTGCAGATCGTCAAGGGTGAACCGGCTATTGCCGGCCCAGCGCCAGTGACAGGAGAAGGCCGATGGCCGCGGCGACACCGACGGTCAGCAAGGGTTGCCGCCGCAGCGAATCCTCGAAGGACTGTTCAAGGCTGATGGCATTGCGCCGGGCCCGCCCGGCAAGCCTTACCGCGGGTCATCGCCGCTCTTGACGCTGGTCAAATCAGGGGGCTGGCTGCGGGACTATGCTCGTGTCTGCCTTTGCTTTGGAAGGAGTGGAGCCACGCAAGTAGAACAGGCCATGCACAAGGGTGCCAATTGCGTGCCGGCAGACATGCCGGTCGGCGAGATCACGGCGCTGATGAAGAAGGACGATATCGGCGCGGTACCTGTCTGCGAGAACGACCGGCTGGTGGGCATGATCACCGATCGGGATCTGGCAATGAGATTGCTGCCCAATGGCACCGATCCCAAGCGCCAGACGGCCCGAAACGTCATGATCGCCGGCATTGTCTTCTGCCGCACCGACCAGTCGGTCGAAGATGCGGTCCACCTGATGGAAGACAAGAAAATCCGGCGTCTTCCGGTCATCGACGACAAGAAACGCCTCGTCGGCATGCTGTCCCTGTCCGACATTTAGCATCACGCCAGCTGCGAACTCTCAGGCGAACTGGTTCAGGCCGTGGCCATGCCGCACGCCTGAGCCCCCGGACGCCGGGCCGCGGCCAAGCGCGACCTTGCGCCGGCTATTGCCCGCCGCCCCGGGCGGTCATCGCAGGCTGCGCGGGGTGGGGACCAGAAGGCCGCGCTGCTCCATGGCCTTGAGGACGCTGGGAGGAATGGGCCGGCATCCGCACTGGGCGGCGTGAGCCATATGCCAATCGATGCGCTCGTCCATTCGCGCATTGGGCGGCATTTTGTGCTCCTCGTGCCACTGCCGGTTGATGGCCTGCATCTGGGATTTCATATCGGTCTCCCTGCCGAGAGGACTGTTGCGCGGAACTTTGCCTCATTGACGGCAACGGACTTTGATCATGGTCAATCGCCCGGCCGAAAACCGCCCGCCAATTTGATCGCGATCCAATTGCCACTCATTCATTCGGCCTAGGCTGGGCTTTCACAATGAAGGTGCGACGATGAACCGAACCCTGTTTCCAAGCCAATCTCTCATTCTGGTCTGCGACGGCGCCAAGGCGCTGCTCTTCGAGAATGCGGGCGATGCCCAGGCGCTCAATCTCAGCCGCTCGACATCAGGGAGGAACCTCACCCACCGACCCGGGGTCTGGGGGCCGACCGTCCCACCCGCGTCTATGACAGCATGGATGGCTCACGGAGCGGGGCTGAGCAGACTGATTGGCACGAGGCGGCCGAGGTCGACTTTCTGGCGAAAGTGGCTCAAGTCCTGGAGCAGGCTGTGGCCCAGCGACGTCCACCCCGGCTCAGCCTGGTCGCTCCCCCGCGCGCATTGGGCATATTGAGACAGGAACTGGGCGAGGCGACGCGGGCGGCCCTTGCGGCCGAGATCGCCAAGGACCTGGTCAATCACCCGGTTCCCGAAATCGAGAAACAGCTTGCCGCCATGCGCCAGCTCACTTGATCGGCCCGCGTGCCGGATGGAAACGGTCTAGAATGCTCGTCACATCAGCATCGGATAATTGACGGAAGTCGGCGTAGAAAGCGCCGACGCCGCCAAATGCCTGGTGCGTTTCAAGGCAAACCACATCATCGGCCTCTGGCCCGAGTGCCGCCATTGTCTGGGTCTGGCCCACTGGCACTGCCAGCACGAGGCGGCGCGGCTTTCTGCGGCGCAGCGCGCGCAGGGCCGCCCGCATTGTCGCACCCGTGGCCACGCCGTCATCGACCACGATCACAGTTTTTCCTTCGATTTGGGGCGGCGGCCGGTCGCCGAGATAGCGCGCCCGGCGCCGGTCGATCTCATTTGTTTCGTCCTGCTTGATGCGGTCGAACGTGGCCTCGGAGATTTGCGCGTGAGCAATAACCTCTTCGTTTCGCACCACAATGGGATCGGGATCATCGACAATGGCGCCGGCCGCCAGCTCCACATGGCCGGGCACGCCAATTTTGCGGACCAGCAGGAGATTCAGCGGGGCGCCCAGCGCTTCGGCAACCGGGGCCGCCACAGGAACACCGCCCCGGGGCAAGGCGAGAACCAGAGGGCTCTGGTCCCGATAGGAGAGCAGGGCGGTTGCAAGCCTCTGCCCGGCTTCTGTTCGGTTCTTGAACCCCATGGGCATGGTTCCTGAAATCGGTCCTCTGGATTGGACAGTAAAATCCCTGCCAGCGCCAGACATATGAGGCCGGAGCGGCCTTGCACGCTGCCGGCCTCGGTTCAGGTCACGCCGCCTTGACGGTAATCTTCTGCTCGCGCTTTTGCGGAGCGTGACGGTCAGCACGCCCTTATTGAAGCGGGCCTCGATCTTGTCGGCGGCCACGCCGTCGGGCAGGGCGAAGCTGCGTTCAAACGAACCGAACCGGCGTTCGCGCGGATAATAGTCACCAGACTTTTCCTCCTTCTCGTCCCGCTTTTCACCCTTGATGGCAATATTGCCATTGCGCAGCACCACCTCGATGCTCTTTTCATCGAGACCGGGGAACTCGGCGGTGATTTCAAAGGCTTTTTCCCGTTCGATGATATCGACGGCCGGCGCCGACCATCCGAAACTCCGCACCATGGCCGAGGACCGGCCCGGGGCACGGAAAGGATGCAGCCAGTCATTGCCATAGAGATCATCGAAGAGGCGATCGACCTCCTGACGCAGAGCCTCGAAGGGCCGCCAGGCGGTCGCTTCAGGGCGCGCCGGAGCGACGCCTTCCTTACGGATAGGGAGCTTTGTGGTTGTATCGGCCATGGTCAGGTCCTCCAGTTAGGGTTTGCGAGCACGATGGTCGGGGCCGGGCGCGGTGAAATTGACGATGGTCAAGAGTGCAGCAAGTCGCCCAGCACCAAACCGCTTGCAGGAGCTCTGGCGGGACGGTTTCGCTGTCGATGGCGAATTCCACAGAACTGGTTGCATGGCGCGCGACACATTCCGAACCGCAAAGACCTTGATGAGGTAAGCGACTGGCTATGAAGCCGTCTTGGCGATTGTCTCGGTTTGGTCCGACGACGCAATCGGGCGCCGAGCGACCTTCTTGAAGCCTATCAGATGCTGGTATGCTTGGCGGCTTTGCAGCTGTTCCAGCGTCTCGATGGCCGGCGCCCCTAGCGCCCTGGAAAGGTGGAGCACCAAGTGCCGGTCCACACAGAGGCCCACATGAGCGCCATAGCTATCCCTGATGTTGTTCAGGAGCACGAGATTGAATTGCTCCATGGAGGCCGCGACAGACGTAAATGCCTGGTCGTCCCAAAGCTCGCTGGACCGAAAGTCCGGAATTTCGAACCCGAAATGCCGCAGGACGCAATAGGCATATTGTTGGCAATTGGCACCGCCAACCAGGCCGGATGCGCTCGGCGACCCCGGGTAGTTCCGGCCACTATACTTGACGTTCCAGAAGGCCGGAGGAAGGGGAAGCGGTGAACGCGACAGGTCGAAGACATCGGCTTTCATGGAAGGTCCACCGGCATTGAACCACCTCTTACCAAGCAGCTTGGGATATGGCCTGCGCCAGAATTTGGGACGCTACAATGACCTCCGTGCCGGCAAGCCCCGCGGAACAGAAAAGTGTAATATCGTCTGGCTTGCGCCGCTCAGGCAGCCCCCCCTGCACGATTTCGGCCAGGTCCAGCATGCGGTCGAGACTGGACGACCCCGCGAGAAAGAACGGCCGCGGGTAGGCCCCTACTTGCTCAGGCGAATCCGTGGCGATGAGCGCCGCCCGATCCGCTACATCCGTACCCAGTTCATGATCATCGATAAATTTCGGACCTACGGTGTCCACATGGGTTCCGCGCGCCAGCCACGCCGCGTCCAGGACTGGTCTGGAGCTTGTTGTGGCGCAAATGACTATGTCCATCTCCCGGACAGCATCTTCAGGCTTGTCCACGGCCCGCACCGGAAAGCCGATCCTTGCTGTCATTTCCAAAGCAAAAGCCTTGCGGTTTGCCGCGCTGCGACTGAAGACGAACGCTTCCTCAACCTTGCGCACAGACGCGGCGGCCTCCAACTGCGTCCTCGCCTGCATCCCGCTTCCGACAATACCGACCCTTTTTGCGTCAGCTCGGCTCATTTGGCGGATGGCCACGCCACCTATGGCGCCGGTTCTGATTTCACCGAGCCGTGTACCAAGGATGATGCCCAAGAGTTTGGCGGTCGAGGCGGACCATACGGCAACCAACTGCGTATGATCGTTACCCGCAAAGGTATCATAGACCCGGAAACCAGCGGTGGGCGCAGTTCCGGTTGTGCCGCCTACCGTAAACACCAGATCACCAAAGTCCCCGAACCTCACGTTGTGACGCGGCGGAGAGACAAGCCGACCTGTTGCCTTGCCCATCAGAGCCCCTTCGACCGCATTTATGGCGATAGGCATCAGGTTCGGCGCGTCCAGATCTTTGTCGTTCAGAATGTGCACCATGCCTCACACTAACCCGCACGCGCGGAGCTGCAAACCTTTCTGGCCCCGCGCTGTCTCTCGGCTGGGCTGGCATTTGGCCGCGCCGGCATCGGCAGTTACTGTTCTGGGGGGCGGGAACATTGGCAATGGACGTGCCCCGTGTTACAGCCCGCGCAGTGCGGACGTGGTGGAATCGGTAGACACAACGGACTTAGACAACTTGAGTGCGCCGGGAGAAATCCTGGACGTAGAACCGCTCAAATTCGGGGAAAGCTGGGGCTTATGCCTTGCCAATCCCGAGCCAAGCCGCAGCGCGCTGCGGAAGGTGTAGAGACTAGACGGGCGGCACCTAAGGCGATGGCTAGGGTGAAGGTATAGTCCAGACCACGAACGCCTTTTGGGGCGGCGGTGAAAGCCGAAGTGGTATGAAAATCCGTCGGGGGTATCCCCATGCGGGTTCGAGTCCCGCCGTCCGCACCAATGCTTTTTTCGGAATCTGTGCCGCAGCCCTGATGCCTGGGCCACCCTGCCAAAGGCGGGATTGACAGGTCCGGCATTTTTGGATCGCTTGAGCGCCTTGTGGACTATGCCGCCGGGCCCGCGCGGCAATAGGCGAGGGCGTTGGCGCGATGGTAAACCAGGCAAGAATAGAGCGCGGCTCGCGCGCCTATTGGCAAGCTTCGGCGGCCCTGTTTCTCGCCGCCTTCTCGGTTTTTGCGGCGGTCTATTCGGTCCAGCCCCTGCTGCCCATCTTTGCCGCCGAATTCGGGCTGGACGCGGCGGGCAGTTCGGTTGCCCTGTCGGCAACCACGGCGACGCTGGCCATCAGCCTGGTGCTGATGGGCTGGCTCGGCAATCGCTTTGACCGCAAGGCGCTGATGCTGACCACAATGATGCTGACGGCCCTTCTCGTGCTGGCCGTGCCGGCGAGCCCGGCCTGGGGGGCGCTGGTGGGTGCGCGGGCGCTGCTTGGCCTGGCCGTATGCGGCGTACCGGCCATTGCCATGGTCTATCTGGCCGAGGAAATGTCCAATGACGCGCTGGGCCTGGGCATGGGGCTCTTCGTGGGTGGCTCGGCCCTGGGTGGCATGTCGGGCCGCCTGATGATCGGCGCGCTGGCCGATCTGATGGGGTGGCGCGCGGCATTGACGGCGCTGGGGGTGCTGATCCTGATCAATGCCGTGCTGTTCGTGCTGCTGCTGCCCGCACCAAAGACGCCGCGCGGTCGCGTCCTGTCGCCGCGCGAATTGGCCGACAATGTCCGCATATTGTTTTCCGATAAGGCGCTGCCGCTTCTGTTCTTGTGCTCATTTCTGATGATGGGTGGCTTTGTCGCCATCTATAATTACGTTGGTTTTCGGCTGCTCGAGGCGCCGTACAGCCTTGCGCAGAGCCAGATCGCGCTGGTTTTCGTCGTCTATCTCGTGGGGACCGTGGGCTCTGCCTGGATGGGCGCGCTGGCCGGGCGGCTGGGCCGTCGCAAAGTGTTCTGGGCATTGATCGTGGTAATGATCGCGGGCTTGGCGGTCACGCTGGCGGCCCCGCTCTGGCTGATCGTCCTGGGCATGGCCATTCTTACCTTCTCCTTTTTTGGCGCCCATTCGATAGCCAGTGCCTGGGTGGCGCGGCGGGCCCAGCAGGCGCGGGCCCAGGGCAGCGCCATCTACCTTCTGGCCTATTATGCCGGGTCGAGCCTGATCGGTACGCTGGGCGGCTATGGCTGGAGCCATTGGGGCTGGCCGGGCGTGGTGGCCATTTCCGCCGCTGGCTTCGTCATCGCCCTGGCGCTGGCCATACGCCTCTATATCCTGCCGCCGCTCAACCTGCCGTCCGGATGAGGTCCATGGAGCCGGCAATGCTTTTCAGCCCCGGCCCTCTTGGTTTAGGACTGGAGGTGGAGGCAATAAGGGAGGCAAATGGGCCAATGAGGCGCCAATGTCCGGCATGGACGACCAAGGCCGCTCAATCGTGATGAACGGCGTGGCCGTGACGGCGCGCTTTGTGCGCCTGACTGCGCTCAATGCCGTGGTGGGCGTGGCGCTCTGTGTCGCGGGCGCCTATCTGGTGGGCCGGATGGCATCGGACCTCGAAGCGGGGCGTCTTGGTGCCGCCGCCCAGGAAAGCCTCAATGTGCAGGCCGAAGCGCTCAATGGTGCGCTCGACAAATATCGCATGCTGCCCGTGCTGCTCGGGCACCGGCCGGATACCGAAACGCTTTTTGCGCCCGATGTGGAAAGCCAGGCCGCGATGCGTCGGGTGGCGCTGACCGCCGCGGGCCTGTCCGGCGCGCTGGACGTGGTCTTCCTGCGCCCCTCCGGCGCGGTCATTGCTCGCGCGTCGGACACGGTGGACGACGCGATTTCACCTGATGGCCCCCTGATGCTGGCTGCATTGCAGGGGCGCCTGGGGCGCGATGAACGCGTATTGCAGGACGGGCGCCGGGCCTATGTCTTTGCCTCGGCGGTCTGGGCGGACAGCGCCATTATCGGGGCGGTTTTGGTCTATGTGGACCTTGAAACCATTGAGGATAACTGGTCGCTGATCAACAATCCCATCCTGGCCACCGATGCCTTGGGGCGGGTGATCATGTCCAATCGGCCAGACTGGCGCATGGGCCCCAGGCCCGATTTTTCCAAACCGGTGCGTGGCGGCGCGGCGAACCCGACGCGGGACGAACCCACGGACTATCTGGCGCGCTCGCGCGTGCTGCCGCCGCTCAAATGGACCTTGACGGTGCTCTTACGGGCCGCGCCGATCCGCTGGGCGGGTCTGTTCTGGGGCGGCCTGACCGCTGGCCTGGTGCTGGCCCTGGCCCTGGCGGTGCAGATGGTGATCAACCGCTCCATTGCCGCTATTCGCCGGACCCGCTCGCAGCGCGCCATTGCCCTCAGGCTCGAACGCATCGTGCGCGACCGCACGAGGGAATTGTTGCAGACCAATACTTCGCTCGCCCATGAAGTGACCGAGCGCAAGGCGGCGGTGGACCTGTTGCGCAAAACGCAGAGCGAGCTGGTTCAGACCGGTAAGATGGCCGCTCTGGGGCAGATGTCCACGGCGCTCTCCCATGAGATCAATCAGCCGCTCTCGGCGGTCAAGACCTATGCGCAGAACGCGCTGACCTATCTTCAGCGCGGCCGCGTGAACGAGGCCGCCGACAATCTCACGCGCATTTCCGAATTGACCGATCGCATGGCCGAGATCTCCCGGCATTTGCGCAATTTCGCCCGCAAGCCCAATCCCACTTTCGGCGCCACAAGCATTGCCAAGGTGATCGAGGACGCCCTGATCGTGGTTGCGGCGCGGCTGCGCGAAGAGCAGGTGCAGGTTACCAAGGATTTGGGACCGCCCGGGCTCATGGTGCGCGGCGGCCCGGTGCGCCTGCAACAGGTGATCGTCAATCTCGTGCTCAACGCGCTGGACGCCATGGCCGCGCAGAAAATGCAGGCCATCTTTATTACGGTGTCGGAAGAGAACGGGATCGTTCAGGTACGCGTGCGCGATACCGGGCCTGGCATCGCCGCCGAGCTGCTGCCGCAGATCTTCGACCCCTTCTTCACCACCAAGGGCGTGGGACAGGGGCTCGGGCTGGGCCTGTCCATTTCTTTTAACATCGTCAAGGACTTTGGCGGCACGCTCGAAGCGCGCAATGACGAGGACAGCGGAGCCTGCTTTGTGCTGCGGCTCGACGCCGCCGGACAAGATCAGGTGGCGGCCCAATGAGCAGCGACATCGAGGTTCTGCTGGTCGACGACGAGGAAGACCTGCGGCGCGCGACCAGCCAGACCCTGGAACTGGTGGGCTATCCGGTCCGCACCACCGACAATGCCGAAGAGGCTCTGAACCATATTTCGCGCGCCTGGCACGGCATTCTGGTCACCGATATCCGCATGCCGGGCATGGACGGCATGGCGCTTTTGCGCGCGGCCATGGCCATTGATCCTGACCTGCCGGTGCTGCTGCTGACTGGACATGGCGATGTCAACATGGCCGTCGATGCCATGCGCGACGGAGCCTATGATTTCATTGAAAAGCCTTTCTCGGTCGAACGCCTGCTCGATTCCATCACGCGGGCCATGGAAAAACGCCAGCTCACGCTGGAGAACCGGCAATTGCGCTCGAGCGTGGCCAATCGCTCCGATGATCTGGAAACGCGCATTGTCGGGCGGTCGCGCGCCATGCTCAGCATCCGCAAGCAAATCCGCGCCGTGGCCCCGACGCCTGCCGATGTGCTGATTGTGGGGGAAACCGGAACCGGCAAGGAACTGGCGGCGCGCGCCATACACGATCTCTCATCGGACAAGGACCGCCCCTTTGTCGCGATCAATTGCGCGGCCATTCCCGCCCAGATGATGGAGGCCGAATTGTTCGGCTATGAGGTCGGGGCCTTTCCCGGCGCCTTGCGGGCGCGCGTCGGCAAGTTCGAGCATGCGCGCAATGGCACCATCTTTCTCGACGATGTGGAGAATATGCCGCTCGACCTGCAGGCAAAATTGCTGCGCGCCGTGCAGGAGCGCGCGGTGACCCGGCTCGGCTCGCATGAACCGATTGAGCTCAAGGCGCGCTTTATCGCGACATCGAGCGTTGATCTTGAACGGGCGGCCGATGAGGACAAGTTCCGCAAGGATCTTCTCTACCGGCTCAATATCGCCACCCTTCGCCTGCCCTCGCTGGCCGACAGGACCGAGGACATTCCCGAGCTTTTCGCGCATCTGGTGCAGATCGTGGCGACCCAATTGCGCATGCCGGCCCCCAAGCTTTCGGCGCGCTATCTGGCCGAGCTGCAATTGCGGCCCTGGCCGGGCAATGTGCGCGAATTGCGCAATGCCGCCGAACGCTATGTGCTTGGCATCGATGGCCCCGAAGAGCGGCAAATCGCGGCGGGCGGCGCCAGCCTGCGCGAGCGCGTGCAGGAATTCGAGCGCCAGGTGATTGCCGCCGAACTGCAATCCCAGGGTGGGCGATTAAAGGCGGTTTACCAGACCTTGGGCCTGTCGCGAAAATCGCTTTACGAGAAAATGCAGAAGCTGGGGCTGGATCGAAAACAGTTCGTAGACGAGGACGATTGAGGCCAGCGGCGCTGATTTGATCCCAAATCCACCCATGCAAAATGGGCGATGTACCCTTTTCTACCCAAAACCGGACCGGCTGGTCACTTTTTGTGGGCCGGCGGCGTAATTGGCGGTTGTTCAATGCGGCGCGCTGGGGCCCCTGATGGCGCAGCAGATGCAGCAAATGCATCGCGAGCCAATTTTGGGAGAGAGACAATGAAACAGTTTTTGGCCGCCGCCGCACTTGTTGGTGCAATGGCAATGGGCACCCAGTCAGCCATGGCACAGTGTGACGATGGCGAGATCGTCATCAAATTTGCCCATGTCGTGGCCGCCACCGGTCACCCCAAGGGCGATGCCGCAAACCTGTTCGCCCAGCGCGTCAACGACGAGATGAATGGCACTGCCTGCATGGAAGTGTTTCCCAACTCGACCCTGTTCGACGACGACAAGGTGATGGAAGCACTGCTGCTGGGCGATGTGCAGCTCGCGGCGCCCTCCCTCTCCAAATTCGAGGCCTATACGCTCAAATACCGCCTGTTCGACCTGCCATTCCTGTTTGCCGATCTCGAAGCAGTGTCCCGTTTCTTTGCCACCGACACCGCCAAGGACCTGCTGCTGGCGACCGAGGATGTGGGGTATACCGGGTTGGGTTACTGGTCCTCGGGCCTCAAGCAGTTCTCCGCCAACAAGCCTTTGCTGCTGCCCTCGGACGGCAATGGCCTCAAATTCCGTATCCAGACCTCGGACGTGGCCGAGGCCATGATCAGCGCCATGGGCGGTTCGGCCCAGAAGCTCGCCTTTTCCGAAGTCTATGGTGCGCTCCAGACCAAGGTCGTCGATGGCCAGGAAAACACCTGGTCGAACATCTACACCCAGAAGTTCTTCGAGGTGCAGGACGGCATCACCGAGACCAATCACCAATTGCTGGCCTATCTGCTGGTGACCTCGACCGAATGGCTCGACAGTCTCGAGCCGGCGGTGCGCGACCAGTTCCTCAAAATTGCCGAGGAAGTCACCATCGCCGCCAATGACAGCGTGGCGGCCCAGGAAGCCAAGAATCGCCAGAACATTCTCGATGCTGGCGGCACCATCCGCGAGCTGACGCCCGAGCAGCGCCAGGCCTGGGTCGATGCCATGAAGCCGGTCTGGGGCCAGTTCGAAGAGGATATCGGTGCTGAAAACATCGCCGCCGCGGAGGCTGCGAACGCCATGTAACCGAGCCTGGCCCGGGCCCTGTTGCAGGGCCGGGCCAGCTTGCCTGGACGTGACGCAGTTTTGGGAGGCAGCATGACTGAGATGGTCGTGATGGTGGCAGTGCTTCTGGGAGCACTGTTTTTAGCCGAGCGGGTCTGGCCAAAGGCCGTGACCCGGCTCGAAGAGGGTATTCTGGCCGTGCTGATTTCGGCCCTGACCCTTGTCAGTTTCACCCAGGTGGTGATGCGCTATGGCTTCGGCACCGGCTGGGGCGGCGCACTTGAATTCACCCGGATCCTGTTCGCCTGGCTGATCCTGTTCGGCATGAGCTATGCCATCAAGATCAATTCGCATCTGGGCGTGGATATCGTGCTGCAGGTCCTGCCCGGCCGGCTGTCACGCCTATTGGCAGTCGTGGCTGCGCTCCTTTGCGTGCTCTATGCCGTCATCCTGCTCCACGCCAATTGGCTGCAGATCTTCGGTATCGGCGCCAAGGGTGGCGCCATCGAATATTGGGCCAAGATGTTCAAGGTCGGGATCGGGCTGGACGACCTGCGCTATCCCGATTGGGCGCAGGAGACCTTCGGCCTGCAGGAACGCGTGCAGCGCTGGATCGCCTATCTCATTCTGCCCCTGGGCCTGGCGCTATTCGCCTATCGCAGCCTCCAGGCCGCCATCGATATTGCCAGGGGCCGCCGCCAATACATCATTTCCAGCCACGAGGCCGAAGAGCTGGTGGCGGAAAACCGCGACGCGGTGAGGGACTGACACCATGGAGCCCATTATTCTGTTCATCATGGTGCTGACGCTCCTGTTCCTGGGCGTGCCGATTGCGGTCGCCCTTGGTCTCTCGAGCGTTTTGACGATCGCCATTTTCTCCTCGGACAGCATGTCCTCGGTGGCGTTGCAGCTCTTTTCGGCCTCGCAGAACTATACGCTTTTGGCCATTCCCTTCTTCATTCTTGCCTCCACCTTCATGTCGACCGGCGGCGTGGCGCGGCGCATCATCCGGCTCGCCGTGGCCAGTGTGGGCCACTTCCGCGGTGGCCTGGCCATGGCCTCGGTGCTCGCCTGCATGATGTTTGCGGCCCTGTCCGGCTCCTCGCCGGCCACCGTGGTGGCCATCGGCACCATTGCCATTGCCGCCATGCGCCAGGTGGGCTATTCGCGCCAGTTCTCGGCCGGCATTATCGCGAATGCCGGCACGCTGGGCATTCTCATCCCTCCCTCCATTGTCATGGTGGTCTATGCGACCGCCACCAATGTGTCGGTGGGCCGCATGTTCCTCGCCGGCATTCTGCCCGGTCTTGTTGCCGGCCTGATGCTGATGATTGCCATTTACATCGTCGCGCGCCGCCGCAATCTGCCATCCGAAACCTGGAAGGGTTTTGGTGAGGTTCTGGCTGCGGGCAAGGATGCCGGTTGGGGCCTGTTCCTGATCTTCATCATCATTGGCGGCATTTACGGCGGCGCCTTCACGCCAACCGAGGCCGCGTCGGTCGCGGCAGTCTATTCGGTGCTGGTGGCCCTGTTCGTCTATCGCGACATGGGACCGCTCAAGGGCATGCCATGGATCCCCGAAGGGGCTGATGCGCGCACGGTCACAGGGTTCAAGGCCGGCGTCTATGCGCTCGCCATCTTCGTGGTGTGGATGATCACGTCCTTCTTCTTCCTGGGCAGCCTGGGCACCGCGACGCGCACCCAGATCGGCCTGATCCTCGCCGTGGTCACGCTTCTGGGCTATCCCTATGCGCGGCAGCAGCCGAGCCCCCTGACCTTCGTCGCGGGCCTCCCGGTCTGGGGCTATAATCTGGCCCTTATCGCCCGGCGCTTTGTGCCGGCGCTCTTCCATGGCGACACCAACAAGGCCCTGGTGGACAGCGCCAAGACCACCGTCATGCTGATGTTCATCATCGTCAATGCGCTGCTCTTTGCCCATACACTGACGGCCGAACGCATCCCGCAGACGATCACCGAATGGATGCTGGGGGCGGGCTTTAACTGGTTCACCTTCCTGATTGCGGTCAATGTGCTGCTGCTGATCGGCGGCCAGTTCATGGAGCCCTCGGGCCTGCTGCTCATCGTGGCGCCGGTGGTCTTCCCCATCGCCATGGAACTGGGCATCGATCCGATCCATCTTGGGATCATCATGGTGGTCAATATGGAGATCGGCATGGTGACACCGCCCATTGGGCTCAATCTCTTCGTGACCTCGGGGATAACCGGAATGAGCCTGGCGCAGGTGGTGCGCGCGGCCATGCCATTTGTCGCGGTCTTGCTGATCTTCCTGATAATGGTGACCTATATCCCGGCGCTTTCCACCCTGGTGCCCTACGCCATGATGGGTCCCGAGATCATCATCGGCCGCTAGCGCCAACCAAACCAACAGCAACGCCCCGCAGCATCGGTCCTGCGGGGCGCTCCGCTTTTTGCCGCCTCGCTTCTGGGCCCATTGACCAAGGGTCCGACGGCCGCCCGCGGTTCTAAGGTTGACGCTTCGGTGTCCGGCGTGGAAAAGCGAGCGCATCGGGCCCGGCGGGGCGTGACAAGCGGAGCGGACTTCCAGCCATGGCCATGCATATTGCCCTGACCTTTGACGATAATTTCTGGGCACCGGCCTTCGCCACCATGCGCTCGGTCTGCCTGTTCACCCATCGGCGCGAAGAACTGGTCTTTCACCTCTGCCACCGCACGCTAAGCGATGAGCACAAGGCTGATCTCGACGCCATCCGTCAGGAATTTCCGGTGCAATTGCACTGGTACGATCTCGACCAGTCCGAAATGTTTCGGGACATTGCCGCGCGCATGCCGGAGAATAAACGCCTCTCCAATATCGTTTATGCGCGGCTGATGATCGACCGGCTGGTCGGCGAGCATGTCGAGCGTATCCTCTATCTCGATTGCGACATGCTGGTGCGCGACGATGTCGGCTATCTCTTTGACCTCGATCTTGAGGGCAATGCCATTGCCGCCGTGCGCGACACGATCGGCGACATCATCACCGGCGGCCGCGACCTCAGGGGCAATCGCGACCTGTTCAACACGGCCGACTATTATTTCAATGCCGGCATGGTGGTCATCGATCTCAAGCAATGGCGTGAGGCCGATATTGTCGGCCAGATGGAAGCATTCCTCGCCTCAGGGGTCATGCAACGCATCTATTACGATCAGGACCTACTCAACCTGATCTTCAAGGGCCGCTGCCTGAAACTGCCGTGGCGCTGGAACACCATCCATGCCCGCCAATCGCATGAATGTTTCGACCCGGCCATCCTGCATTTTACCGGCAAGAGCAAGCCCTGGAGCGTGCTGGTGGGTCTGTTGCAATCGGTCGCCTTTGCCCGGCTTTACCGGCATGTCATGACCAATGAGCTCTATTATCGCTTCGCCCGCCACCGCTGGAAACGCTGGTGGCTGAAAAAGCTGCGCCTGGCCCGTTAGGCCAGCGAAGCGGGGTCGAGCCCTTCTTGGGCGCAGAGCGCTGCCAGGGCGCTGCCGGGCTCGGGCAGCGGCAGACCCGCACGACCCCTGTCGGTGAGTTGGCTGCGCCAGAGATGGACGCCCAGCGTTTCGGGTGTAATGGCCTGATCGAGGCGCGACCCTGTCTTCATCAGTGCCGGAATGCCTTCATAGGGCACGGGATAGAAGGTTGCGGCGAGCCTGACCTTGTCCAACAATCCATGCCGGGCGACATAATGGGTCAGGGCCATCGGCCCGGTGGCGCCATATTGCATATGTTCGGGCGTCACCCTTTCGCCCACCAGCCGGCGTATCGCCACCTCAAAGCGTCGCAGCGGCGGCAGATGCGGCTCGAGCAGCGGACGTTTTTCGACCTCGAATATTGTCAGGAGGTCCGCCAGCAGCGGCGCCTCTGCCGGAATATGCAGTACAGCGCCGTTGACCGAGCCGGGTCGCTCCCAGGCGAAGAGATAATCGGGCGGGCCTTCGATCGGCTTGACGCAATAGATGTCGAGATCGGCATAGACCCCGAGCCCGGCGCGCAGCACCGCATAGCGGAAATGGTCCGAAAAGACGCCCGGCGTGCCCCGGCCCTTGTAAAAGACCAACTTGTCGCGCGGCAGGACAGTGGCGGCGTCGCGCCATTCGGCGCCCTCGGGCAGGCCCGCTATGGCGTCATAGGAATAGACCAGGACCCGATGTCCGCGCCGGACAAAGGAAGTGATGCACAAGATTTCGAGCCAGCTCAGCGGGCCATGCCAGAAGCTGACGATCGGGGGCAGGGTCATGCGGCTTCAAATCCGTTGGGTCGAGCGCATCTAGCATGACGCGGTACAAGAGAAAACCGCCGCACCCTTTGTGAGCGCGGCGGCGGAGGTCTTGCATGGGATCGTGTTCTTAATTGACCGCAGCACGGCGACGATATTCGGAGGCCAGATAAAGCACGGCCAATGCGAACACGGCGCCGATGCCCACCTGTAGCCAGTCGAATTTCTGCAGGAAATCGGTGATGAACAGCGTGGCATTGAACGCCTCCTGTCCCTCGAAAACCCGATCCATATAGTCGGGCGAAACCGGCAGTTGCGAGCGGTAGTCGAGATAGTTCCAGGTATGGGTGGCGAAAGGGTGGAGGCCGCCAATGGTGACCCATTCCAGCACCGACACCACTGCCGGCAGCAGCAGGGCCAGGGGGATGGCCCAGCGCCCGACCACGCTGCCCATGGCGCCCACCAAGGCCAGGTAGGGCAGATACCAAAGGAGGGCGCAGACCAGCACCACCAGGAAAACCAGCGCCATCTGGGCGTAAATGCCGGCAATGGCAACGAGCAGGCTGACATTGCCGAGGCCCGCGATCATGGTCGTGATATAGGCCACGCCGAACATGAGCAGGATGCTGATCAGCGCCACCGCAAATATCGCGCCGGGCAGGATGGTGAGCGCGGCAGTGATCTTGCTGAGCAGGATCTTGAAGTCCGAGACCGGCATGGACTTCCAGAACAGCATGGCATTGTTGCGCTTGTCGGCGGCAAAGCCATCGGCGCAATAAAAGAACAGCACGAAGCCGAGATAGAGCAGCCAGGCCATCGAGAGGCTGGCAAAGCCCGCCTCAAAGACCCAGTGGGGTGCCACGGTCAGCAATTGGCCCGAAAAACGACCTTCGCCATGGCGAAGGGTGAAGGCCAGCAGTGTCAGCGCGAAGACCACGCCCACCAGCACCAGCGGCGCGACGAGGAACGCCCCGCGATGCTCGATGAATTCGCGATGGACGAGGGCGAAGAAGGCCTTCATTGAGCACTCCCCGGATTGGCCGTCGGCCGCTGCATCAGGGCCACGAAGAGATCGGATATGGTGGGGGTCGATAGCCGCCCCAAAGGTTCGAGCAGGCCCCGATCCACCCCGTCGAAGATCAGCACGGTCTGGCCGAAGCGGGTTTCCTCATAGACCGGGCCATAGGCGCGCGCACTGGCCTGGGCCTCGGCGCTATCGACCACGAGCTGGGTGAATTTTTCGCTCACCGTCTCCATCTGCATATGCAGGATCAATTCGCCATCGCGGATGAACATGATGTCGGACAGCATGAACTCGATCTCGTCCACCTGATGGGTGGTGATGATCAGTGTCCGCTCCTCGGTCATGTAATCTTCGAGTAGCCGGCGGTAGAAGCGCTTGCGATAGGTGATGTCGAGCCCGAGCGTGGGTTCGTCCAACACCAGAAGCTTGGCATTGATCGCCATGACCACGGCCAGGTGCAATTGTGCAATCATGCCCTTGGACAGGGTGCGGATTTTCATCTCCGGGCGGATATCGGTGCCCTCGAGGAACTGCCGCGCCTTCTCCTGGGAAAAATTGGGATGGATATTGGTGAGCAGCGCAAAGAGCTCACGAACACGCAAAAAGCGCGGCAGGCTCGCCACGTCGGAAATGAAGGCGACATTTTCCATCAGCTGGGCGCGGCGGGCAAAGGGATCGTCGCCCAGGACGCGTATGGTGCCCTCATAGGAGGTCAGGCCCAGCATGGCATTGAGCGTTGTCGTCTTGCCCGCGCCATTATGTCCGATCAGCCCATAGATGCGGCCAGCCGGAATGTCGAAATCGAGATTGTGCAGGATCTGTTTGCGGCCGAAGGACTTGGAAAGCCCCCGGGCGGAAACGATGGGTTCGGCGGAAACGGAAAGCTCAGTCATTTGCTCTGCCCTTCGAGCTTGGTGTCTGTGGCGATCAGATCCTTGAGATCGAGATCGAGCGCCTTGATCTGGGCCGCAATGCGCGGCCAATCTTCCTTGAGGAATTTATCGCGTTCATGAGCGAGCAATTGCGCTCGCGCCCCGCTGGTAACGAACATGCCCAGTCCCCTGCGTTTTTCCACCACACCGATGTCCACCAAAGCTTCGAACGCCTTGGTGACCGTCAGTGGATTGACCGAAAGGTCGCCCGCGATCTGACGGACCGAGGGCAAGGCCTCGCCTTCCGCCACCTGTTGTCGCAGGATCATTTCGATCAGCCGCTGCCGGATCTGGACGAAGATCGGCTGGCTGGCGTGAAAGTCATCCATGTGTCTTGCCTATCTAGTGTGCTAGAGATGTAGCACACTAAATCTGTGAGTCAAGCGCTATTCTCATAGCGGCGTTTTTCGCTCGCGATATCGGGGATGAAGGCAAGGCGGGGGGCGATCCCCGCCTCTTCATTTAGCGCGCAGGCCGCGGATCAGCGCTTTCATCACCTTGCGATAGGCATCGACCTCCTCGGCGGGCGCCTGGGCGGCGCGGTCGAACAGGGCGTTGAGCAGATGTGCCAGGGGCAGGGCGGGGAGGTCGCGAATGGCTCCGGCCGCCAGGGCCGCATTCACTCCCTCGATCAGTGTCCGCAAACCATGGCGGGCATCGATCCCGTCCAATGTCTCCCGCCCGAGTACGGCGGGCGCATCGACCAATAGGATGCGTCGGCGTCCGGCATCCTGCATGGCGCCGATAAAGCCCTCGCCGCCGCGGACCAGTGCCTTTATAGGCCCGGGCTCGTCCTCGCCCGCTTCGGCCGCCTGGTGAATGGCCAGCGCCAAAAGCGCATGTTCTTCTTCAACGACGGCGGCAAACAGCGCCTGTTTGTCGCTGAAATGGTGATAGAGCGCGCCCCGCGTCACCCCGGCAGCAGCCGCAATCTCGGGCGTGCTGGTCGCGGTATAGCCGTTCTCAGCGAATAATTGCCGTGCCGCTGCCAGAAGCGCGCGCCGCGTCGCCGCCCGGCGATCCTCCTGACGTCTTCTGACATCACTCATACATACAACCTGTATTTATCTATACAAACAGACAGAATGTTTGTAAGATGCACCAAAATCAGGGAGTATTCAAACCATGTTTTCCGCCCTCTATCCATTGCTGCAGGTGACCGACATCGCCACCACCAGCCGTTTTTATCAGGATCATTTCGGCTTCAAGCCGGTCTTTGCCAGCGACTGGTACATGCATTTGCGCGCCGAGTCCTCGGGGCAGCAATTGGCCATTATCGCCTATGATCACGACACCATACCGCCCCAGGGCCGCAAGCCGACCAGCGGCCTCATACTCAGCTTCGAAGTGGCCGATGCGGCGGCCGAAGCGGCCCGGCTTGAAGCGGCGGGCGTGCCCATCGCCCAGCCTTTGCGCGATGAGGTCTTCGGCCAGCGTCACATTATCGTTGCCGACCCCAATGGCATCCTGATCGACATCATCACCCCCATCGAGCCTGACCCGGACTGGCTGCGGGCGCAAGGCTGACCCGGCGCGGCAAATTCAGCCGCCACTCCTTGCGCCTCGTGCCTGATCGTCTTAGCTCTGGGGGGCCTTTACCCCCAGAGTTTTGCCATGTCCTTGTCGCTCTCCGATTTTTCCGCCAACCGCCTCGATGGCACACCCCAAGCCCTGGCCGACTATGCCGGGCAGGTCGTGCTGGTGGTCAATGTCGCCAGCAAATGCGGCCTGACCCCGCAATATGAGGGGCTGGAGGCCCTGTATCGCCAGCACAAGGACAAGGGTCTGGTGATCCTGGGATTCCCCTGCAACCAGTTCGCCGAACAGGAACCGGGCAATAGCCAGGAGATCGCTCAGTTCTGCACGCTCAATTACGGGGTCAGCTTCCCGCTTTTCGAGCGCATCGAGGTTAATGGCGAGGGCGCTCATCCGCTCTATGAATGGCTCAAATCCAGCGCGCCTGGCCTGCTCGGCACCGAGGCCATCAAGTGGAATTTCACCAAATTCCTTTTGGACCGGAACGGGGTGGTCGTGGAACGCTTTGCGCCCACGACCGAGCCGGCCGAAATTGCGCCGGCAATCGAAAAGCTGCTCTAGGCGGGTCATTCCGCGCCTTTGCCGTCCCCGGGGTCGAGGCCCCGGGGCGCACAGCCATTGCCATTGCCGCGCGAAGCGCTATGGCAAATCGGTCACACCGCCTCATCACATTCCTTCGGCCCCGGAACATTTGCCGGGCCGTGCCGTTCGTTGGGCAAGGGGCGGAACGAGCCGCCGGCTCCGGCGGGCTCCCCTGCAGTAAGACGGCGTCAAACGCCGCCGCACGAAAGGAATGACAAAATGAAAAAGACCCTTGTGGCCTCTCTGGCCGTAATTTCGCTTGGCCTGTCGCTGCCTGCCATGGCTCAGGATGGCGGCGTGGTTGATGCCGATGCCGGCGCTACCATCGGTGCTACTGGCGGCGCAACCCTCGGCTTTCTCGCCGGTGGTCCCATCGGCGCGGTGATCGGCGGTTTCGCCGGCGCCGTAATCGGTGCCGAAGCCGGTATCGAAACCTCCACCATCGAATATGCCGGCAATAACCCGGTCGAACCGGTGGTGGTGGATGGGACGCTTGACGTCGGTGTCACCGTGCCGGCGGGCGTGACCATCTATCCTGTCGAGGGTGACGATACCCATGGCTATTTCTACGCCAATGGCCGCGTCTGGATCGTCGATGTCACCAATAATACTGTGGTCTATTCGCCCGGCTATGTGGTGAGCCAGACCGCCGCCGATTTCGCCATCGCCAATCCGGTGGAGCCGATCAACGCCCAGGGCGATGTCGTGGTGGGCTATGTGCTGCCCGATGACGCCACCATCGTGCCCATCCCGGACAGCAGCTATTATGGTTATGTTTATGTCGATGGGCGCCCGGCCCTGGTCGACAGCTCGACCCGCACCATTGTGTGGATCCAGTAGGAGCGGACACGCTCAAGCTGCCGCCCGGACGCCCCGTCCGGGCGGCTTTGCTTTGTGCGGCCAATGCTTTAGATTTCCGCCACGTGACGACCGGTCAGCGGGGATCGGTAGATATCGGAGGCGGGGCCAATGGCCGATATTCTTGACTATTGCAGCGACCTTGAGGAGGTCCGGTTCAAATCCGGTCAGGTCATGCTGCCCGAGGGCGAGCGGCTGGGAAAACTATTGGTGCTTATCGAGGGGCAGGTCGAGGTCATCCGCGAGCGCACCCAGGTGACCCATGTGGACGAGCCAGGCTCGATCTTCGGCGAAATGGCCGTGCTGCTCGACATGCCCCATTCCGCCACGGTCAAGGCCCTCTCACCGGTCCGTGCCTATGAAATTCCCGATGCCCTGACATTCCTCGACGGCCATCCGGAAATGAGCCTGCATATCGCCACCATGCTGGCGCGGCGGCTTTATTACACCACGTCCTATCTGGTGGACCTGCAGCAACAGGCCGCCGGCAAGCGGCAGGACCTCGACCTGGTCGATCAGATTCTCTCGACCCTGGTCGATCCGGGCGAGACGGGCAAGAAGCGCAAATGACCGGCAAGCCGGCGCTGACCATCGCCTATTGCACCCAATGCAACTGGCTGCTGCGGTCCGGCTGGATGGCCCAGGAATTGCTTTCGACCTTTTCCACCGAGCTGGGCCAGGTGACCCTGGTGCCGGGCACGGGCGGTATTTTCGAAATCCATCTCGATGGCGAGCTGATCTGGGAGCGCAAGCGCGACGGCGGTTTTCCAGATATTCGCCTGCTCAAGCAGATGGTGCGGGATCGTATCGACCCCGATCGCGACCTTGGCCATGTCGATCGCCTGCCCCTGGACCACTAAAGACTTTCCAATTGCATCAGGTGCGCTAGTCTCTCCTTCGTGAGTCACCAAGGGAGGCCAGCGTCATGGCACACAAGTTCAATATTACCGCCGCCGCAAACGATCAGTTCAAGTTCGATTTCTCCTACAATTCCGAGAAGATCTTCTGGTCCGAGAACTACAAGCAGAAGGCGAGCGCCAGAAATGGTGTCGACTCGCTGAAAAAGAACGCGCCCGGCGCGGCCACTGTCGATCTCTCCAAGGGCGAGGAAGGCTCCGGCTATCGCTTCGAAATCGTCGAGTCCAAGGATGGCCAGCATTTCGTGCGCTTCGTGGCCAGCAATGGGGAGACCATGGCCCGCACCGAAACCTATACCTCCAAGGCCTCCGCCAAGAACGCCATTGAATCGCTGCAAAAGAACGGCCCGGACGCCGAAGTGGTCGAAGCCTGACGCCTTCCCCATTCACAACGCTGACCTGTCTGGTCTAGTCTCCCGGCGGATCACTTCCGGGAGACGACATTTTCATGACCCTCAAATCGCTGCTTCTCGCTGGCGCTGCGCTGGCTCTCGTCACTGTGCCCGCTGCCGCGCAGGACCTGCCGGACCTTGGCGGCCGCACCATTCACGCCGTCACCGAAAATGCCTATTACCCGCTCAACTTTGCTGACGCGGACGGGCAGGGTATCGGGCTCGAATATGACGTCATCAACGAGGCCGCCAAGCGCCTCAACGCCAAGGTGGAATGGGACCTGACCGCCTGGGACGTGATGATCGAAAGCGTGCGTACCGGCCAGTTCGATATTGGCGCCGACGGCATCACCATCACCGAGGAGCGTGAAGAGCAGATCGACTTCACCACCCCCTTCATCACGGTCGAGCAATATTTCCTGGTACGCGCCGATGAAGAGCGCATCACCGGGCCGGAAAGCTTTGCTGAAAACACCGACCTGCTCTTCGGAGCCCAGGCTGGGACCTCGTCCTTCTATACGGCCATCTATGATGTGCTTGACGGCGACGAAGCCAATCCGCGGGTCAAGACTTTCGACAGCTTTGGCGCGGCGGTCCAGGCCGTCAAATCGGGCGATGTCGATGCGGTGATCGCCGACCAGGCAGCCTCCGCCGGCTATATCGGCGCCGATCCGGGCGCCTTCAAACAGGCCGGCGCCGCCATCAAGTCCGACCCCTTCGGTTTCATCCTGACGCCCGGCTCGGACCTGGTCGAACCCTTCAACGCCGCCATTGCCGCCATGAAGGCCGATGGCTGGCTCGACGAACGCATCAATTACTGGTTCTTCGAATACGCGGCGGAGTAAAGCGTTCAGCTTCTGGGTGCGTGGCCCACCCCAAGCTCACTCCCTCACATCGGGGGAAAGGCACAGGGGCCCGCGCCGAAGTTCATCGTCTCCCTCCCCCTTGTGGGCTTCGACCCGCCCCGAAGGGCAAATCTCTCCACTGGAGAGATTTGAAGGAAGAAGGATAAAGGGTGGGGGTAGCCACACCCGCCACACCCCCGTATTCATCCTGAATGACCTACCGCCCCCGCCGCCCATCACTATTCGCACGCTTGCCATGGTGGCTGCTGGCCATCGGCCTGCTGTTCGTGCTGGGCCTTTGGGCCATCACCACCGATGGCACTTATGCGGGGATTTTCCGCACCCTGTCGGGCGGCGTGGTCACCACGCTCTGGGTCACCATCCTGGCCTTTCTGGCGGCAACCGTTCTGGGCCTCGTCATTGCCCTGGCCCGCACTTCGGGCATTCGCGTCCTGCGCGAATTGGCCACCTTTTATGTCGAAATCATCCGCGGCATCCCCATTCTGGTCTTTCTGTTCTACATAGCCTTTGTCGCCGCCCCGGCCATGGTGGCCGGCTTCAACTGGCTCCTGGCGCCGCTGATCGATTGGGGGCTGGTCGCGCCGGCCACGGTACGGGGTTTCGACTTCGTCTGGCGCGCCATCTTCGCATTGACCGTCTGCTATGCCGCCTTCATTGCCGAAATTTTCCGTGCCGGTATCGAGGCGGTCGGGCGCGGCCAGGTCGAGGCGGCACGTTCGCTGGGGCTCAGCCGCTGGCATTGCTTTCGCCACATTATTTTCCCCCAGGCCCTGCGCACGATATTGCCACCGCTGGGCAATGATTTTGTCTCCATGGTCAAGGATTCAGCGCTGGTTTCGGCGCTGGGGGTGCAGGACATCACCCAATTGGGCAAGCTCTCGGCCTCATCGAGTTTTCTCTTTTTCGAGACCTATAATGTGGTGGCCTTCCTCTATCTCACCATGACCATCTCGCTTTCCCTGTTGGTACGCTGGCTCGAACGGGTGATGGACGGGCGGGTGGGGCGGAGCTGACCTCGATCTTTGCCAAAGTGCCGGGCCCCGCGGGTCGCGTCCGCGGGCGGCATGGCAGTTGACCTTGCGCCCGGCTCTCATACCCACCATGTTCCTCCTCATACCTTCCGGAGGACCCCATGCATTCCATCGCCCGCCTCGCCATCATCGCCACGGCCGCCCTTGGCCTTGCCGCCTGCGGCAATCGCAATGAAGTGGGCAATGTCGGCGTCGACTGGACCGGCAATGATATCTCCATCGAGGCTATTGCCGATCCAGATGTCGAAGGCGTCGTCTGCCACCTCTCCTTTTTCAACCGCTCTTTCATCGATCGGTTGAGCCAGGGCAATTGGTTCGAGGATCCCTCCTATTCGGCGCTGGATTGCTCGGCAGTGGGGCCCATTACGGTGGGCGATATTCCACTGCGGGGCGGTGGCGAGGAGATCTTCAAGGAAGGTCGCTCCCTGATCTGGAAGTCGCTGCGCGTCACCCGCATTTATGACGCGGCCAACAATTCCCTGATCTATCTGGCCCATGCGCGCGAGATTCAGCAGGGTTCGGGCAAGATGAGCCTGTCGGTCGTGCCGCTCAACGGACTGAACGTAACCTGGAAAAACGGGGCGCCTGCGGCTCAGCCGGCGGTCGAAGGCTCGGTGCTGGTGCAGTAGTCACACCGGCCGGAGCCCAATTTCCGGCTGACGCATTTGCGCGACAATGGCTTGCCCGCATTGCCCGAAACAATGCAAAACCATTCCGCCCGCCGCCGCTTCAAGCGGGGGGCTTCAGCACGATATTCTCCTTATCGGAACCAGATAGCAGACCCGCTGCGAGGCGGGCAGAGGAAGACGACCATGGCAATCCTGATCGGCGACACCGCCCCAGATTTCACCCTCGAATCCACCGAGGGCACCATCCACTTCCATGACTATATCGATGGGTCCTGGGCCGTCCTGTTCAGCCACCCCAAGAACTTTACGCCCGTCTGCACCACCGAACTGGGCTATACCGCCAAACTCAAGGACGAATTCGCCAAGCGCGGCGTCAAGGTTCTGGGTCTTTCGGTCGACAAGCTCGAAGACCATGCCGGCTGGGCCAAGGACATCGAAGAAACGCAAGGGTCGGCCCTCAATTTCCCGCTGCTGGCCGATACCCAGGGCGAAGTCGCGCGCAAATACGACATGATCCACCCCAATGCCGACAATACGCTGACCGTACGCTCGCTCTTCGTCATCGGGCCGGACAAGAAGGTCAAACTCAAGATCGAATATCCCGCCTCCACGGGCCGCAATTTCGATGAGATCCTGCGCGTCATCGACAGCCTGCAACTGACCGCCAAGCACCAGGTCGCCACTCCGGTCAACTGGAAGCATGGCGAGGACGTCATCATTGTCCCGGCCGTGACCAATGAGGCGGCCAAGGACAAATTCCCCGGCGGCTGGAAGGAACTCAAGCCCTATCTGCGTATCGTGCCCCAGCCGCAGGGCTGACGCCGGCTTTACCGAGCCAAGGATCGGGCACGGCCCGATCCCGTTTTCTCCCTGACCAACTGGGCGGTGGCGAGGCCACTGCCCTTTTTGTTGCGCGATTTTCCGGGTCCTCCTGCCACATTCGCGCCCCATTACGGCGCGTTGCGGCTGAAACGGCTTAGGAAATGCCAGGATTTCCGGTCCTTATTCATGCAAAAAGCCAGCTTTGCTGGAACCGTTGCATCAAGGACACACCGGGCAAAGCCATTCCGCAATAGCGATGAATCGGTCGCCATCAAGGCGCCAGGGTCGCCCCGATGCGGATTCGCTTTCTAAGGTTTACCGATTCTCAATGGCCCCGCGCCGCGCAAACCGTCCGGTAATCTGCTGCCGCGCGGCCACAGACTGGGGCGGGAGGTCGCACCTGGCCGGAATCGCCCAGATTCGGGCCGCCAATGCCCTTATTGAAGCGGGCATCGACAACGACAGTGAGCCCCTGGACCATTGACTAAGCATACCGTAATCGCCGCCGCATCGGCTGCAGCCCTTCTCGTCCTCTCCTCCTCTGCAGCCTATGCCCAATGTGGCGGCGCTTCCTGGTACGGCCCCGGATTTAACGGCAAGATGGCCGCCTCCGGAGAAATCTTCGACCAGAATGCCATGACCGCGGCGCACCGGACCCTCCCCTTCGGGACCAAGGTCGAAGTGACCGACCAGTCCACCGGAAAATCGGTGGAAGTAACCATCAACGACCGTGGCCCCTTCCACGGCAAGCGCATTATCGACCTGTCCAAAGGCGCCGCCGCCGCTCTGGGCTTCCAGAACAAGGGCGTCACCTCGGTCTGCATCGCGCAGAAGTAAAGCCGGGAGCCTCTCCCGATTGGTTTGGGCCGCCCTCCGGGGCGGCCCTTTCTGTTCAGCGCAGGCCCAGCGCCTCAATGGCCTCGAGCTGTTCGGGTTCGAGTGGTCCAAGCCGTTCCGCCTGCAGCGCCTGGCGCAATTCGGCGCGGTTCTTGACCCCCAGCACCAGCGTGTCGACGCCATTAATACCCAGCGCATAGCGATGCGCCACCAGCGCCGGGTCAACGCCCCATTGCTCGCAAAGGGCCCGATAGGGCTCAGCCCGGGCAAAATCGCGGCTGGTGGGCGAATTGTCCTGCCGGTCGAGCGATCGCGTCAAGGCGCCGGCCTGCACCGCCCGCACCCCCATCACGCCAACGCCTGCCGAGCGGGCTGCCGCGATGACGTCGCGCGGCCGCGGCTCAAGGCCGGTGCCGTTCATTTCGCCGGGGCTGTCGAGCAGATTGGCAATGGCCTGTACCGCGGCCGGCAAAGGCTCCTGGGACAGGGCCTCGATGGTGGCCGCGGCATGGTTGATGCCGGTAATTCCCCAATCGCCGATCAGCCCTTCGCGCACCAATTGCGCGAAGGCCGGCCGCACCGCGTCGCGATAGAGCGACAGCGCCGTCGACCGCTCATCCTTGGGTGGCTGCCCGGGTGGATAGTCGAAATCGTCGGGGCGGATTTCCGAATGCAGCAGCATCATATCGACCCGTTCGAGCCGCATGGCTTTAAGGCTCTCTTCCAGCGAGGCCCTGAGCTTTGGATAAACCTGGTCGGGTGCCACCGTGCCCAGGCTGAACTTGGTCGTCACCCGGACCCCTTGCGGCAATTGTCCGGCAAAGGCCCTGCCAATCATCGCCTCGCAGATCTTGTAGCCCGGTGCCGCGTCGATCAGGGTGATACCGCCATCGACTGCCGCATGCAGGGTTGCTACCGCCTCCTCTTCCGAGGTCGGCCCCCAGACCTGGCCAATACCGCCCCCGCCAAGGGTCAGCCGGCTGACCGCACCAAATCGTCCCAATTGATTGGTTTGCATGAATGTCTCCTTGAAATGTGAAATGGTCAGGACCAGGTTCTGTTCGTCGCGCAGCATGTCAGGTGCATATCGGTCTGTTCAGGCACTTTCGGCCTCGGCATCCAGCACCGCCTCGATTTCCGCCATCACCGCGGGCGGCAGCAGGCCCTTTTCCAGTGCGCCCAGATTGTCACGCACCTGCGCCTCGGTCTTGAAGCCGGGAATGGGCAGGATATGGTTGCCCTGCGCCAACACCCAGCCCAGGGCGCCTTGGGCGATGCTGCGGCCTTCGACGCACAACAAATCCCGGACGGCGGCGAGCCTGGCGGCATAGTCGGGATGCGCCTTGCCATCGGCAAAGAACGGCACCCAGTCGAGATTTTCCCGGCGCACATCGCCTGGCGCCGTGCGCTGCCCGTCCTGATAGTGCCCACCCAAAAGGCCCATGGCCAGGGGCGAACGGATCAAGGCGGTCAGCCCCATTTCCGCGGTCCGGCGCACCAGTTCAGCATTGGGCTGAAACAGGTTGAGCCCTATTTCCACGCTTTCAAAGCCCGGCCGGTCGACCACGCCGCCAATGCGGGACAGGTCGTCCGTGCACCAGCCATAGCTGGCCAGACGCCCCTGTTGCATGAGAATGTCGAGTGTATCGAAGGCGACGCGCGCCTCGTCCAGCGGCAGGTCGCCAATATGGAGCAGGACCATGTCGAGCCGGTCTCGCCTGAGATTGCGTCGCGACTCCTCGATCGATTGGGCAATGCCCGCCGCGGACAGGTCCACCGGCAGGCCCTCCCGCGTCTCATAGTCGCCACGAAAGCCGAACTTGGTGACAACCACGATGTCGTCTCGCTCCCCGAACACCTGCCCCAAAAGCTTTTCGGAATGACCGAAGCCATAGGCCGAGGCGGTATCGTAGAGTTTGGCGCCCATTTCATCGGCGACCTCAAGCGCGCGCAAGGACTGCCCATCCTCGACACCGGCATAGGCAAAGGAAATGCCGCCGCCCATCTGCTTGCCGCCGATCGGCCAGCATCCCATGCCCAGGCGGGGTATGCTGCGGCCGTCCCAGAGGGTGATTGTCTCAGGCATCCTGCATCTCCATGCCCAATATGGCCTCGATTTCCGCCATCACCGCAGCCGGCAGCGGGCCTTTTTCCAGCGCGCCCAGATTGTCACGTACCTGCGCCTCGGTCTTGAAGCCGGGAATGGGGAAGGTGTGGGAGGACCTAGCCAATATCCAGCCCAGCGCCCCTTGCGCCGGGGTGCGGCCGCCGCTGGTCAATAGGTCTCTCAGGGCCGCCAGCCGCGCCAGGACCTCGGGCGTCGGCACGCCGTCCTTGAAGTGCCGGACCCAGGCATGCCCCGCCCCGCGCACATCGCTGCCCGGCAGGCGCGTGGAGGCATTGAACTTGCCCGAGAGCAGGCCCATGGCCAGCGGCGAGCGATTAAGGCTCGCCAAGCCTGCTTCCGCGCAAAGCGCCAGCATGTCCGGCCCATCATGGAGCACGCTGAGCTCCTGTTGGACGGCCGCGAAATGGGGATAGACCAGCATGCGCCGCGCGGCCTCGGCGTTGTCCGTGCTCCAGCCCCAGGCGCCGATGCGGCCGGCCTCGGCCAGCTTTTCCAGGGCCCCTGCCGCGGCGTCCGCCTCGGCCTCGGTCAAATCGCCCGGATGGATCTGGTAAAGGTCGATATGCTCGACCCCCAGGCGCTTGAGCGACTGGGCATTGGCCCAGTCGATATAATCGGGGCTGACATCGATGCCGAGCAGGGCCCGTTTGGCCTCGTCATAGGTAAAGCCGAACTTGGTGGCGATGATGGCCTCATCACGCCTCCCCTTGAGCGCCGCGCCCAGGACGCGTTCGCTGTGGCCGGTGCCATAGGCGTCGGCGCTGTCAAAGAGATTGGCGCCCAGGTCCAGGGCAATCTGCAAGGCCCGGATCGACTGGGCGTCATCGACATCGCCCCAGCCGTCATTGCGGCCATCGAGGGTAAAATGGCCACCAATGGCCCAGCCGCCCAGGCCAATGGCACTGGCTTTGCGATTGGTGCGTCCAAATGGGCGTTGTGTGATCATTTGCCTGGTCCTTCCATCTCAATGCGGGCGACATAATCTTTGATGCAATCGCGCTCGATCCCCAGATCGGTCAGTAGCCGGTCATCGAGCATGGACAGCTTGCGACGGGTGAAATTGCGCATGTGCCAGGCATAGAGCCGGCGGGTAATGGGTTCGAACATCGGTCTTCTCCTCTGTCTGAGGCGCAGCCAGACCGGCCACGGCACTATGGAAATGCGCGTTGCATATTTGAATGTCTGATTGCGTCGGCAGATCGCGTCCACGACCTGCTGCCCAAACAATTGCGCAAATTCAGATGGTCACGCTATAGTCAGGATCGAAATGCGCTTTGCAGGAATGAAAAATGGATTTCTCCTGGGACGATTTGCGGCTCTTTCTCGACGTGGCGCGGCTCGGCGGTCTGAGCGCGGCGACACAGGTGACCGGCCTGTCGGCCGCCACTCTGGGCCGACGGGTCACCGCGCTGGAGCGCCAATTGGGCGAACCGCTTTTTGTGCGCAGCCAGACCGGCTACACCCTGACCCCGTCGGGGGAAGAATTGCTGATGCGCGCCGAGGAGGTCGAAGCGGCCATGCTTTCGCTCCGGCGCTGGAAGGATGGCGCAATCGGCGAGCGGGTGGTGCGCGTCTCGGCGGGGCCCTGGACCTCGGCCTTTCTCGCGCGCCATATCGGCCAGATATGGACCGCCTCGGATCGTTTCGGGCTCGAATTGGTGACCGCCAGCCACAAGGTCGATATCGGACGCCGCCATGCCGATATCGGCATCCGCAATGCCCGCCCCACAGAGCAATGGCTGGCGGGGCGCCTGGTGGGCAAGGTGGCCTATGGGCTCTATGCCCGCCCCGAACTGATCAGCGGCGTGGCCGCTGGCTATTTTGTCGGTGTGGCCGGGGAAAGCAGCCAGACGCAATCCGCCCGCTGGCTGCATGCCCGCCATGGCGACCGCATCGCCACCCGCGGCAATGATGCCATGAGCGTGCTCGAGCTGGTGGCCGCCGGCGCGGGTATCTCGATCTTCCCTTGTTTCGTCGGCGATAGCGATCCGCGGATCGACCGTATGGCGGGTACCATCCCCGAGCTGGAGACCGAGCAATGGCTGGTCTGCCACCATGAGGAGCGTCATGCGCCGGCCGTGCGCGCCGTCACCGAGCGAATCGCCACCTTGATGCGCGAATTCGGCCCATTGTTCCGCGGCGAAACTGTTATTGACTAAGGTATCGAGAAAATATCCCGCATTAGAAGTATGTTAGCAGGTTTCCTTCAATATTCGCGCCGGATGCAGGAAATATTTGAAAGCGGTGCCATGCGCGCATACGCCTATGTGGTCGGGGCCGAAGGCGGTCCCGGTGCTGCCTTGATCGACATGGCCCATGGTCTGGGCTTTGCCGGCGTGGCGCCATTTTCGACTATCGCCCAGGCCGAACAGCAAATCCAGATTACCCCGGTTTGTTTCTTTCTGTTTGCCGCCACCGAAAGCCCCGAGAATCTGCGCGGCATTGCCGATGCCGTACGGTTCAGCACGGCGCGGCGGCTGCGTTTCTCGCCGCTGATCTATTTTGCCGAGAGCCCTTCGGTCGAGGCCATCAGGGCCTGCCTGGATATGGGCTTTGACGATATCATCACCATGCCCTTCACGCGGCGGCGCGTGCTGGAGCGCGTGTCGCGGCAGGTGGGGCAAAGCCTGATCTATTACGAAACGCCCAGCTATTTCGGGCCCGACCGGGGCGGACGCACCGGCCCGGAGAACCATCGGGACGACAATCGCGGTCCCGGTCAGGTCCGGCGGCTGGAAATCGTGCGCAGCCTGATCAACGGCATCAATGTCCTGCGCGACGATCATCTGGCGGCAAGCCCGGTGTGACCGGAATACAACGTTGCAATTATCAGATTTTTGCTGCGTCCGGGCCTATTCTCAATAAGCAGAAAATGGCCTAGCTTCGCGCCCATTGATCTCTCCTTGAGCACTTTACCAAAATGCGATTCGGCCTTGCGCTGCCGCCCCAGATCAAGGTCTTCGGGGCCTTCTTTGTTTATTCGTTCTGCATGGGCTCCATGTTCCCCCGCCTGCCCGATATTCAGCAGGCCATGGGCGTGGGCGAGGGGCAATTGGGTCTGGCCCTGATCGGCTCCGCCCTGGGCACTCTGATTTCCCTGACCTTTGCCGGGCGCTTCATTGAGGCTTTCGGCTATCGCCGCGTCCTTCTGGCGGCCATACCCTTGCTCGCCGTGCTCTACGCGGCCGCTGTGTGGGCCAATGGCCCGCTGGCCTTTTTCGTGGCTCTGGTTCCGGTGGGGCTGACCATCGGCTGCATCGAGATCATCATCAATATCGAGGCCGACCGGGTCGAGCATGCCATTGGTCGGCGCATCATGAGCCGTGCCCACGCCTTCTGGAGCCTGGGTTTCTTCTCGTCCGGCATGGTCGGTGCCTTCATCGCCCAGACCGGCCTCAGCCCGCAATTGCACCTGATGATCATGATCCCCGTGGTGCTGCTCGCAACACTGACCGTTCTCGGCCAGTTCCAGCCGGCGGCCCATCGCGCCGGCTCCAGCACCGATGAAACGCCGCGCCTCGCCAAGCCCACCCCGGCCATTATGGCGCTGGTTGCCGTGTGCCTCTCGGCCATGTTGATGGAGGGTGCGGGCATCGACTGGTCGGCCATTTATATGCGCAACATTTTTTCGGCAGAGCCCTTCTGGGCCGGCTTTGCCGTGGCCGTCGTTGCCGGGTCCCAGGCCTTTGCGCGCTTCTTTGCCGATGGCTTTGTCGACCGCTTAGGGCCGGTTCTGGTGGCGCGCATTCTGCTCACCATTCTGGGCGGCGGGGTGCTGCTGGCCTTTTTCGCGCCGTCGGCTTTTCTGGCCTATTGCGGCTTCGCCATGATCGGCATCGGCTCGAGTGCCCTGTTCCCGCTGGCCATGTCGGCGGCCGCCCAGCAGACCGATCGCCCGGCGGCCATCAATGTTGCGGCCCTGGCGCAATTCTCCTTCACCGCCTTCCTGCTCGGCCCGCCCCTTCTGGGCTTCATTGCCGAGCATTTCGGCATTCAGTGGACCTTTGGCGTCGGCTTCCCGCTGGTCCTGCTAGGCTTGGCAACGGCGCATGTGCTGGCCCCGCGCCCCATTATCAAGACGGTGACACCATGACCATTGCGCCTCAACACCGCATCTATGCGTGTTTCTTCTTCTTTGCCGTCACCACGGGCGCATTGATGGCGCGCCTGCCCGATATCCAGACGCATCTTGGGGTCTCCGAGGGCCAGCTTGGCCTCACCATGATCGGCATGTCCATCGGCTCGCTGATCTCGCTCACCGTTGGTGCGCCGGTCATCGAACGCTTCGGTTTCCGCATCACGGCCTTTGTCACCACGCTTGGCCCGGCCATTCTGCTCGCGGTCATCCCCTGGCTGGACACCGCCCCGGCGGTCTTTGCCGTGCTTTTTGCCACCGGTCTTCTCTCCGGCGCTTTCGAGATCAATCTCAATGTCGAGATCGACCGGCTCGAGGCCCAGTCCGGCAAGCGCTATATGAACCGGGCGCATGGCTTCTGGAGCGTCGGCTTTTTCTTCACCGCGCTTTTCGGCGCCATGATCCGCCAATCCGGTCTGCCGGCAAGCTGGCACCTGGCCATCATCGCCGTGCTGATCGTCTTGATCGGCGGATGGCTGACGCTAGGCGCCACCAATGCACCCAGGCGGCCGGGCGAACATCAGGGCGAAGGGAGCCACAGCTTCGCCTTCCCCACCATTGGTCTCCTGCCGCTTTGCCTGATTGGTTTTGCCGCTTTCCTGGTGGAAGGCGCTGGCATCGACTGGTCTTCGATCTATATGCGTGACGTTTTCGCCGTTGAGCCGATTGTGGGCGGCATGGGGCTGACGCTTTTTGCCTTCTGCATGGCGGTGATGCGCCTCTCGGCCGATCCCATCGTTGCCCGCTATGGGCCGCGTCAGGTCGCCATGGTCATGCTCAGCTTTGCCAGCCTTGGCGCCCTCCTGGTCGGCATCGCCCCGACGCCCACCCTCGCCCTGATCGGTTTTGCGCTGATGGGGGCAGGCTGTTCGGCGGTCTATCCGCTGGCCGTTTCCGCCGCGGCCCAACGCACCGACCGCCCCTCGGCAGTCAATGTGGCGGCCATCGGCCAGGTCAGCTTCGTGGTTTTTTTCCTGGCGCCGCCATTGCTCGGCTTCGTTGCCGAATTTATCGATATCCGCGCCTCCTATCTGGTTTGTCTGCCCCTGCTGCTGGCCGGCCTGTGGGCATCGAGCTTTGCACTGGGGAGCAAAAAGCTCGATACTCCTCCCGGCATGCCCGCAGAACCACTCGGACCCAATGGCTGATCTGCCGCCAATCGTCGACCTTCGCCAATCGGCCACCGCGCTGCGTGTTCAGCGCGGGGTCATGCGCATGCTGCGCGAACGGCACGACATGGCCTGCTATGCCGAAGTGCCCCTGGCCAATGGCCGCCGGGCCGATGTGCTGGCGGTCGGTCCCAAGGGCGAAATCTGGATCGTCGAGATCAAATCGAGCCTCATTGATTTCCAGGTCGACCGGAAATGGCCCGAATATCGCGAATTTTCCGACAAGTTCTTTTTCGCCAAGCCGCCCGAACTGGATGCCGAAATCTTTCCCGAGAGCGAGGGGCTGATCGTGGCCGACGGGCATGACGGCGCCATCCTGCGCGACAGCCCCGACACCCCACTCGCCCCCGCCCGCCGCAAGGCGCTCATGCTCAAGCTTGCCCGCATGGGCGCCGACCGCATCCATGTGTTGATGGATCCGGGCCCGAGGGCGTGACGGTCTTCCCTCAGGCGCGACAGTAGCTTAGACCCTGACCATGCCATCCGCCCATTGGCGCATCATTGCGCTCTTCTTCACCCATGCCCTGGCCGCCGGTACCATTCACACCCGCATCCCCGATCTGCAATTGCTCATCGGCCTGTCCGAAGGCCAATTGGGTCTGGTGCTGATGGGGCAGCCGCTGGGCGCCCTGTCCATGTTCCTGTTCTCCAGCGCTATCATCGAGCGCTTCGGGCCGCGACGTATGATCCTCTGGCTCTTGCCCGGCGTGGTCATTACCGCGGCCCTGGCCACCATATTGCTCAGCCCCTTTGCTCTGTTTGCCCTGCTCGCGCTCAACGGTATTGGCTTTTCGCTCACCAATATCGCCATGAATGTCGAGGC
The DNA here is from genome assembly GCF_037113415.1 of Devosia sp. XK-2. NCBI lineage: Bacteria > Pseudomonadati > Pseudomonadota > Alphaproteobacteria > Hyphomicrobiales > Devosiaceae > Devosia > Devosia sp. XK-2. Next base: position 63,791 of record NZ_CP146608.1, read on the forward strand.
CGACCGCATCGAGGCGGCCACATCGGCTCGCGTCATGAATACCTGCCACGGCGCCTGGAGCGCGGGTTTCCTCATTACGTCCTTGCTTGGTGCTGGTCTGCGCGGTCTCGACGTCGCCCCATCCATTCACCTTTGGGGCTTGGCGCCGCTGCTGATCGCGATGGTCTTCCTGGTGGTTCTGCCCATGCCAAACATGCCGCCGCGCCCGCATGCCGGTGGCACGGTCCGCAAGCTGGCCTGGCCGACCTGGGCCACAATAGGCCTCGTGGCTTTTGGCTTGGGGGCAGGCCTGACCGAAGGCGCCTCCCGCGCCTGGTCGATCATCTATCTGCGCGACAGTTTCGATGTGGCCCCGTTTATCGAATCCCTGGCTTTGCCGGCGCTGCTATTCGCCATGGCCGGCGGCCGCCTGGTGGCCGATCGTTTCATCGACCGGTTCGGGCCAGTGCGTGTCGCCCGCAGCCTTTCGGGCCTCGCCATTTTGGGCATGCTGGTCATTGTCACGGCCCCATCGGCCATCACGGCTTTGGCCGGCTTTCTTGCGGTGGGCGTGGGCATTTGCGTGCTCTATCCGCTCATGCTCTCGGCCGCCGCCCGCCTCGGCGACCGACCCGCCAGTCAGAACGTGGCCGCCACCACGCTTATTTTCCAACTCGTCAATCTCGGTGCCCCAGGTCTCATCGGCGCGGTCGCCCAAGGGCTTGGCGTGCGCATGGCTTTTGCCATGTTGATCCCGCTCCTGCTCATGACCTTTGCCATGGCCGGGCGGCTACACGCTAAAGATTGAACACCCGGCCCGGCTTGAACTGGCCGAATGCCACATGGCCGGTGGCCAGCACCTTGCCCTTGAAGCTCACCCAGCATTCATCCAGCGAGACCGGGGCATGGGCGCCGGTCAGCAGCACTGGATTGCCGTGGCTGACCGCATTGGCCTGGCCGGCATCGAGCCGGATTTCGGCAATATCGCTGAGACCGGCAGCAACCGGCCTGAGCAGGGCGTCGCGCGCCACGCCGGCCTCGGCCGCCTCCAGCTCTTCAATGGTTATCGCATCCGCATCGGTGAACGGACCGACGGCCGCACGATGCAATTTGGTGACATGCCCCACCGTGCCCAGCGCCTCGGCAATGTCGCGCGCCAGCGCCCGCACATAGGTGCCCTTGCCGCAGGTCACTTCCAGGACGCTTTCATCGCTGCCATGCGACACCAGGTCGATGGCCTCGATATCCACCGGCCGTGCGGCCAGTTCGACGGTTTCGCCGGCCCGCGCCAGATCATAGGCGCGCTCGCCATCCACCTTGATGGCCGAAAAGGCAGGGGGGCGCTGCAAAATGGTGCCCGTAAAGCGCGGCAGCACCGCCTCGAGCGCTACCTGCTCGGGCCGGACATCGGAGGTGGCAATCACCGCGCCTTCGGTGTCGTCGGTCGTTGTGGCTTTGCCCCAGCCGATGGAAAACCGGTAGATCTTGGTGCCATCCTGCACCTGTGGCACAGCCTTGGTAGCTTCGCCCAGGGCAATGGGCAGAATGCCGGTGGCTAGCGGATCAAGCGTACCGGCATGGCCCGCCTTGGCGGCCGAGAGCAACCAGCGCACCTTGCCCACCGCCTGGGTCGAGGTGAAATCATATGGCTTGTTGAGCACGACCCATCCCGAGATGGCGCGCTTTTTGGATTTTGGCTGGCTCAAGGTCAGTCTTCGCTGGTTTCGTCGCTGTCGTTGTCGAGATCGCGCCGGACCCGGTCCGAGCGCAGTAAGGCGTCGATCCGGCCCGCCTCCTCGAAAGTCTCATCCACGAAGAAGCGGATTTCGGGGGCGAATTTAAGGTCGATCTGCGGGGCCACCCGGCCGCGGATGAATTTGCGATGCCGGTTGAGCGCCGCCACGATTTCCTCGGCATGCGCGCCGCCCAGCGGCATCACATAGGCATTGGCAATCTTCAGGTCCGGCGTCATGCGCACTTCGGGCACGGTCACGACCGCGCCTGCAAGGGCCTCGTCTTCGATGTCGCCCCGGGCAAACAGCGCCGAAAGGGCATGACGCACCAGTTCCCCGACGCGCAGCATGCGCTGGCTCGGGCCAGCGGGCTTATGGTCTTTTTTCATGGGCAAGCGGCTTAGGCTCTCCCGGGTCCGCCGTCAATCCACCCGCTCAAGCGATACATCGGACTTGAACTGGGCAATCCGGGCCTCAATGGTCTCGGCATCGATCGGCCAGGTCTCCGGCCGGGTCGCGTCAAAGGCGTCGCCGCGCCATTCCTGATAGACCATGGCGAGCCCGGTCTCGGACTTGTAAAAGCCCATGACCATCACCTCGCCCTGCCCGGCGAAGGCCGAAAATGCGTCGAGATAGGCCCCGCAGACATAGCCCAGTGGCGGCAGGTCGTCGCCATTATCGGGCTCGAGCTGGAACAACGCGACCGTGTCCGGATCGCAGGATCGCGCATAGACATTGATCACCACCGAGCGGAAGGCGCTCAGGTCCATATCGGGCTGATTATTGAGGCGCGCACCGTAGATGGTCGACCAGAAGGCCTCGCCTTCGCCGCGCTTGTAAATTTCCAGATGCGCTTGCCCGCTATCTTCGAGAAACCGGGTCGAAACCACCTCCGCAATGGCCGGCAGGTCGGCATCTGCCTCCACCCAGTCCGGTACCGGCAGGCTCAGGCGTTGTCCCAGTACCTCAAGCGTCAATTGCCCGTTTTCGCTGGTAAAGGGCAGGGTGCCGCCTGCCTGCGCCAGGACCGGGGCAGGGGCCAGCAATAGGCCCATAATCACAAATGCCGCTCTATTCGTCCCAAGCAAGGGCTTCTCCTGACACCCGGACATTACGCACGCCGCCGCCCGCGCGCCCCACAGGCTCGACACGGTGACGATTAGGGGCGCAGGCTGGGCGGCGCAAGCGTCCAGGAAGCGGCGCCATCAGAAGAGCTTGGAGTTGCGGAATTGCTGCAACACTCAGCCTCTGGCCGAGCGTGGCAGGGGGCTATCGGGCAGGAGCCGGTGCGGCGGCTGGTGGCCGTCCATGAAGGCCCTGATATTGACGATCACCGCCTCGCCCATTTCCACCCGCGCTTCGAGCGTGGCCGAAGCCATATGCGCGGTTAGAACCACTTTGTTGGCCGCGGCCAGGGCCAGAAGCCGCGGATTTATGCCATGGCGGTTCTCGAACACGTCCAGCGCCGCCCCGGCCAGATGCCCGTTTTCGAGCCGCTCGATCAAAGCCGCTTCATCGAGCAATTCGGGCCGGCTGACATTGACCACATAGGCGCCGTGCCGCATCGCATCGAGCCGGTCGGCCGAGAGGATATTATGGGTGTCCCGGGTCAAAGGTGTGTGGAGCGAGACGATGTCGACCTCGGCCAGCATGGCATCCAGATCATCCCAATAGCGCGCCTCGAGCGGCGTCTCGACGGCGGGGGGGCGCCGGTTGCGCGAATAGTAATGGATAGTGAGCCCGAAGGCGCGGGCGCGGCTGGCCACCGCCGTGCCGATCCGCCCCATGCCCACAATGCCCAGGGCCTTGCCGCGCAGCCTGTGCCCCAGCATGGAGGTGGGCGACCAGCCGGCCCAAGCCCGGTCGCGCAACAACATCTGCGTCCCCTCGACCAGCCGCCGGGGCAAAGCCAGCATGAGCGCGGTGGCCATGTCAGCGGTGTCATCGGTCAGAACCGACGGGGTATTGGTCACGGTCAGGCCCGCCGCCCAGGCGGCATCGAGATCGATATTGTCCACCCCATTGCCAAACTGGGCGATCAGCCGCACGCTCTGCGGCAATCGGGCGATCAGATCGGCATCGATATGGTCGGTTATGGTGGAAACCAGTACATCCTTGCCTTCAAGGCCCGATAGGATGTCCGCACCTCTCAGGGCCAGATCGGCGTCATTGACATCGGTCTCGAACAGGGTTGCCATGCGCGCCTCAATGCTCGCTGGCAGGCGCCTGGTCACCAGGATTTTGGGTTTGTTCGATGTCATGCGCACCAATGAGAAGCCGGCCTGTCGCCAGCGCCATCGTCGCCTTCAGCGACCATTAAGGATATGCCGATAGTGATAGGGCAAATCAAACCCGTCTGCAAAGTGATGTTGTTTTTGCCCCGGATACTGGGCCGTTTTCGCGCCGCCATCGCCCTTCTGCTGGCCCTGTCCGCCTGTGTCCTTCCGGTTCCGGCGGTCTTGGCCCAGGACAATCCGAGTGGCCTGCCGCTGCCGCGCTTCGTCACCACGCGCTCTCACCCCATCAATGTCCGCGTTGGCCCCGGCACGCGTTACGAGATCGCCTGGAACTATACTGTTTCCGGCCTGCCGGTGGAGATCGTGCAGGAATTCGATACCTGGCGCAAAATTCGCGATGTTGATGGCGACGAGGGCTGGGTGCATCAAAGCCTGCTCTCGGGCGGTCGCGCCGGCTTTGCCACCCCGCTCATCGCCAATGGCGAAGTGATCATGCGTACGGGCAAATCCGACGATGCCGCCATTCGCGCCCGCCTGGCGCCCGGTGTCCGGGTGTCGATCAGCGAATGCGACGGCACCTGGTGCAATGTAGCGGCCGGCCAGCCGGGCGAGAAACAATCCTATAGCGGCTGGGTGCCGCAGGCCGAGCTCTGGGGCGTTTATCCCGACGAAGAGTTTGACTGAGCCGCGGCGTCCATCTCGGCCATGATCGCGACCCGCTCGCGCTCGCGGCGCTCGTCGTTGCTGAGTTCGGGACAGGACGCGCAGCGGCGACCCGGAAAGGCCAGATAGTCCAGGCAGCATCCCTTGCGCGCCATGATCGCCACCTGCTGCCCATTGGGCAGGTCGAGTGTTTCGAGCCCCCCATGTCCGCTCAGCCCCATGGCATCGAGCCAGAGGTCGCAATAGCGATATTGCTCGTCAATGCCGATCTCGGGCCGGAAATGCTTGAGGCGCACCATCAGCCCCAGCATCCGGTCGGCCAGAAGCCGCAACGCCGGAAGCCGCTTGAGCCGGGTCACCGCATTGATTTCGTTCAGGAGCGCATCGCCCATGGCCCGCAGATCGCGGCCGGCCTGGGCAGTCAGCGCCTCGGTGCTGCCGCTGATTTCCGGACCGGCACGCAGGCGATAGCCGTTCACATCGACATTCTGCCGCGACTGCGACAGCCTCGTCAGCCGGGGCAGGGCGCCATGCAAATGCGCGGCAATAACCGCCAGATAAGCCGGTTGCCACATCAGATTGGTCCATAGGCGCACGGCATAGAAAGGCTGCCCGGCCTCTGGATAGCTTGCTTCGAGCCGCGCGTAGAGATCGGTCAGAAAGGCGCGATTATCTGCCCCCGGCACATACCAGCCCGGCAAGGGTCCACCCGGCGCACCAGATAGAAAACCGGTGGCAGACGCGGCAAGCGCGATGAACCGCGTCAGCGCCATGTCGTCGGCCGTCTGGGCGAAGAGGTAGTTGCGGGTGGTCAAACTTGGCTTCCTGAGACTGCGCACACTCCTACCCGGTTTAACAGGAGGAGAAAAGTCACCTTTTCACAATCGTGCCGGACTGGACCCCGCATTACTACCGATACCGTGCTTTACTCTCGATAGGGCAGCTGCGCCCCATGCTGGCCGCGTCCAGATCATTCGTCCCGGGAGGCCGGAATGTTAAGGCTCTGCGATCGGCTGTGGCAAGACCGGCACGGTACAGCCGTCATTGAATTTGCCATTCTCACCCCGGTCTTCCGGCTCATGCTCACCGGCATGCTGGCCTATGGCATCTATTTCGGTGCCGCCCATTCGATCCAGCAGCTTGCCGCCGATGCGGCACGGACCGCCATTGCCGGGCTCAGCCAGGCCGAGCGCGATGGGCTGGTCACGGCCTATCTCGAACAGAATGCGGCGGCCTATATCCTGATCAATCCGGCCCGGTTGAGCCACACGATAGGCGACAGCGCCGCCGACCCCAGCCAATATGAGGTCCGCCTGAGCTATGACGCCACGGATCTGCCGATCTGGAACCTTTATCCGCCCCTGCCCATGCCCGGGCGCACCATTGCCTTTGGGGCCACGATCAGGCGGGGCGGGCTGTAATGGGGACCATTTTCCGCCGGGACGAGCGCGGCAATATGAGCGTGCTCTTCGCCTTTGGTTTTGCAGTGTCTGCCATGGTGTCGGCCGTGGCGGTGGATGCGGCCTCTCTCTATCATGAGCGCCGTATCCTGCAGGCCGGAGTCGACCTGGCGGCCATCTCGGCGGCGACCGATCCCTCCCGCGCTGCCGAGATCGCCCAATCCGTGCTGGCCGGGGCGCAGCTCCTTGCTCCGGCCAGCACGGATGGGCTCACTGTCATTGCCGGCCATTATGATGCCGCCCAGCCGGTCATTGCCGATCGTTTCGCCCCCGGCGCCACCCCCGTCAATGCGGTCTCGGTCACCCTGCAGCGGCCGGGCCGGTTGTTTTTCGCCGCCGGCTTTGCGCCAGACCCCACCATCAGCGCTGCCGGCCTTGCCGCGGTGACCCCCGAAGTGTCCTTTTCGGTCGGCTCGCGCCTTGCCAGCCTCAATAATGGCCTCGCCAATGCCCTGCTCTCAAGCCTTCTAGGCACCACGGTCTCGCTCTCGGTGCTCGACTATACCGCGCTGGCCGCCGCCCGGATCGACGCGCTGGCCTTTCTCGATGCCTTGGCCGTGCAGCTTGGCGTAACAGCAGGCACCTATGGCGACCTTCTGACCACGCAGGCGGGCGCCGGCCAGATTGCCGGCGCGCTGGCCGGGCTGACCGAGGGGACCGCGAAGACCGCTCTGCTGACGCTGGCCACGGCGGGCAATGGCCATGGCGTCGCCCTGGGCAAGCTGATTGATCTGGGCCGGCTGGGCGGCCTGGCCCTGGGCAGCGCCGGGCAAATCGATCTGTCCCTTTCCGCGCTTGACCTGCTCTCCGCTGCCGCCGCGCTCGGCGATGGTTCCCACCAGGTCTCGCTCAATCTGGGCGCCGGTGTGCCCGGGCTGGCAAGCTTGCGGCTCGATCTGGGCATGGGCGAGCCACCCCAGGGCGGCGGCTGGTTCGCGCTCGGACCGTCCGGCACCGTTCTGCGCACAGCTCAGGCGCGCCTGCGTCTGCGCGCCGAATTGCTCGGCGGACCCATATTGCTCGGTGCCGGGGTCAAATTTCCACTCTGGCTGGAACTGGCCCCTGCCGAGGCGCGGGTGGAGGCGGCCACCTGTCCCTCCATCGCCGCACCGCGCGGCAGCGCTACCATTGCGGTGCGTCCCGGTGTGCTGCGCCTGGCTCTGGGCGATATGAGCGATCCAGCCCTGGCCAACTTCGGCGTGGCCCCATCGGCCGCGCCGGTGCGGTTGATCGATATTCTCCTGTTGCGGGTCACCGGCGCGGCCATGGTCGAACTGGCGCAGACCGATCCCATTCTTCTCGATTTCTCTTCGGCCGAGATTGCCGCCGGCACCCTCAAGACGGCGCGCACCCAGACCCTTGTCGCGTCCCTGGTCAATTCGCTCCTCGGCCAGCTCGATCTCAGCGTCAACATTCTCGGCCTTGGCCTTTCGCCGCCCCATCTGATCGCCCAGGCCGTGCGCGATCTGCTGGTACCGCTCGCGCCCACGCTCGACATGACCATTGCCGGCAGTTTCACCGCGCTGGGCCTGGGTGTGGGCGAGGCCGATATCCGTGCCTATGGCGTGCGCTGCGACCGGTCTGTCCTGGTCGGCTAAAGCGGCAGGGCGTAGAAAATCGCAGAATTTGAACCCGCCCCACTTCCCGACTCCGGCCTCACCGGACTAATCTGATGCACGTACATCTGGGAGGAATGCGCATATGAGCGCCAAGCGTCTCGGTATCGGCTTTATCGGTACTGGCAATATTTCTTCGGCCTATCTGAAGGCCATTCTGGGCAAGGACGGCTTGCCGGGTTTCGGCGTGCTCGACGTCAAGGCGCTCTCCGATATGCGTCCGGAAGCAGCGCAGGCCCGCGCCGATGAATTCGGACTCAAGGCCATGAGCGTTGACGACATGCTGGCCGACCCGGCAATCGACCTGGTGGTCAATCTCACCATTCCCCGCGCCCATGTCGATGTCGGGCTCAAATGCCTGGCCGCCGGCAAGCATGTCTATTCCGAAAAGCCGCTCGGCATCAATTTTGCCGACGGCAAGAAACTGCTCGATGCGGCCAAGGCAAAAGGTCTGCGCATCGGTTCGGCACCCGACACGTTCCTCGGTGGCGCGCATCAGCAGGCCCGCGCCGTGGTCGATAGCGGGGTGCTGGGGCAGTTGGTCGGCGGCACCGCCTTCATGCAATGCCCGGGTCACGAAAGCTGGCACCCCGATCCGGCCTTCTATTACGACATTGGCGGTGGCCCCATGCTCGATATGGGACCCTATTACATCACCGACCTGGTCAACCTGCTTGGCCCCGTCGCCAGGGTTTCGGCCATGTCCTCGCGGCTGCGGACCGAACGGACCATTACCTCTGAGCCCAAAAAGGGCCAGACCATGCCGGTCCATATCGACACCCATGTCACCGGCATGCTCGGCTTTGCCAATGGCGCCATCGTCCAGATCGCCATGAGCTTCGACGTCGCCGCGCATAAACATGTGCCGCTCGAGCTCTATGGCACCGAGCAGACCCTGATCGTGCCTGATCCCAATTTCTTCGGCGGCGCGGTGGAATTGCGCGGTCGTGGTCGCGATGCGGAATGGCGCCCGGTGCCGCTCGAAACCGCCTATGCCGACGGCAATTATCGCTCGCTCGGCGTCGCCGATATGGCTGCCGCGATCCTGGAAAACCGTCCGCACCGCGCCAATGGCGATCTGGCCCTGCATGTGCTTGAGGTCATGGAAGCCTTTGAGACCGCCGCCCGCGAAGGCAGGGTCGTGGACATCAAGACGCCGGTCGAACGGCCAGCGCCTTTGGCGGAAAGCCTTGTGGACGGCAAACTGGGATAAGACCTTTCTGTTCGCACATCCCCACCGCCCGGTCTGGCCGGGTGGCCCGGGGCGGCGGGCAAGACTTGCCTACCAATACCATCCCAGATCGGCCGCCGCGTCCTTGTTGAAATAAAGCGTCACCAGCGCATCATTGGCGGCGTCGGTTTCCCCGTCGATATAGTGCCGCTGCAGCAGCGTCACCGTTTCAGCGTCCTTGTCCTGATGCTGGTAGAGATAGTCAAAACAGTCGTCATCGTCGCTTGTATTGACCTGTTCGGCGATTTCCTGTTTCAACGCTGCCAGATCGCGCCCCTCTATGGCGGTGCCATCCTCACGGCCATAGGCGCGCACGGTCGGTACCCAGTCATGGCCGGTCTCGCAAATATAGCGCCCGTCCTTGAAAATGCCCCGGTCGACAAAGGAAATATCCACCTCCTCGCTCCAGGGATTGGAAATTTCATAGGTGGCTCCGGTCCCGGTGACCTCGAGATAGATGTCCGACCAGGCGCAATTGCCCTCCTGTTCGCGATAGCACCAGCGTTCCGAGCCTATCATCAACACGGCCACATCGCTGATCGGCATCAACTTGCCCGCCTTCATGCGGTCAATGACCGCCTGGCTCTGCGCGTCCTGCGCAATAACCGATGCCGTGGTGACGGCCCAAAGCGCCAATATGAAAACCAAATAACGCATGTTGATCCTCCCGCGACCGACACCAGCCACCCTAGCCCGGCGCGGATCGCAGGATAAGCCCCCTTGACACAGGCTCAATAGGTAACAATAAAAGTTACATGAAACGATCGAGCCGTCTGTCCATCGCCCTGCACGCCCTGGTGCATCTGCATGCCCAACCGGGCAAGCAATTGACCTCCGCATCCCTGGCCACCTGCCTGATGACCAATCCGGTCGTGGTCCGCCGCATTCTGGGGGAATTGCGCCAGGCCGGCATTGTCGATGCCAGCAAGGGCCCCAATGGGGGCTGGAGCCTCAATCGCCCGGCCCAGGAGATCACCCTGCGCCAGGTCTATGAGGCCATGGGCGAGCGGCTTCTGGTTCGCACCGACAGTGATCCGGGCGACGTCACCTGCGCTATTGTGCGTTCGGTCGATCGGGTCATGCACGATTTTCTCGACGATGCCGAAACACTCCTGGCAGCACGCCTGCAGCGGGTGCGCCTCAGCGACATTGCCAGCGACGCCATCCATGCGGGGTTCCCCCGCCTGGACTGACATTTTCATCCCCGAGCGGGCCCTTGCCGCTGCCATGTCCTGGCAGCGACCGGTGCCGCTCACCCTTTTGAAAGGACAAGATATGCAGGACGTTATCATTGTGGGCGGCAGTTTTGCCGGCCTCACCGCCGCCATGCAATTGGGCCGCGCCCGCCGCAAGGTCACCGTTTTCGACACCGGGCTCAATCGCAATCGCTATGCCGATCACGCCCATAACATATTCGGCCATGACGGCACCCCGCCGGGCGAGTTGCTGGCCGCAGCACGCCAGCAGGTGCAGGCCTATCCCACCGTCCAGCTGGTGCCGGCGAAGGCGCAATTGGTTTCAGGCGGGCCCGACGACTTCCGCGTCACCACCACCGATGGCGAGACCGTTTCGGGCCGTCGCCTAATCCTGAGCTATGGCATTGTCGATGATTTTCCGGCCATTCCCGGCTTTGCCCAATGCTGGGGCAAGACGGTCATTCATTGTCCGTTCTGCCACGGCTATGAAGTGGCCGGCACGCGCTGGGGCCTGGTCTATTCCTCACCCATGTCGCTGCACGGCGCGGTGCTCTATGCCAATTGGACCGATGACATCACGCTCTTTCTCGATGGCCATGCGATCATCGACGAAGAGCGCCACAAACTCGAAAAGCGCGGCGTCAGGCTTGTCGACGGCAAATTGCGGACCATCAGCCATGATGCTGGCCGCATCGCCAGCGTGACCATGGACGACGGCACCGAAATCGCTCTCGAGGCGCTCTATGCCCATCCGCGCAATCGGCCTTCGGCCGACCTGCACGAACAGCTCGAGCTCGACATGGGCGATACGCCAACCGGCACCATGATCAAGGCCGGTGACATGCAGGCCACCTCCCGCCCCGGCATCTATGTCGCCGGTGACCTCGCCACCGGCATGCACTCGGTCACCTTCGCATCCAATACCGGCTCGCTCGCCGCCATGGGGGCGCTGCAGTCGATGTTGGTGTGAAGGCGCTCCTGCGAGTTCCACAAAAGGCCACCCCCCTCATTCCCTCCCCTTGAGGGGGAATGAGGGTGGGGTGACGTTACACGCCAGACGCCACGAGCTAACTCGCCTACCGCAACCAACCCTGCGGTCGGGGATGCAGCTCCATCTGCCCACCCGCAGTGGCTTCATCAATCGCCGCAATCTCTTCGTCGGAAAGATCGAGATTGTTGAGCACGCCCAGATTGTCCTTGAGCTGTTCGAGCGTCCTGACGCCGATTAGCGCCGAGGTCATTTCCTTGCGCCGCAGGACCCAGCTCAGGGCTAATTGCACCATGGACTGCCCCCGCGCCCGTGCGATTTCACCAACCTTGTCGACCGCTTCGAGCACGCGCGGCTCGATATGGCTGGCGCGCAAAGTGCCCTGGGGATTGCCGCCACGCGTGCCCTCGACATTGCCCGAATTATACTTGCCCGAGAGCACGCCCTGCGCCAGTGGCGAAAAGGCGATGACCCCAATGCCCAACTCCCCACAGGCTTCGATCGTATGATCGTTTTCGATCCAGCGATTGATCATCGAATAGCTCGGTTGATGGATGGTGCAGGCAACCCCCATTTCCTTCAAGAGCCGATGCGCCTCGCGCGTCTGGGCCTCGGGATAGGACGAAATGCCAACGTAGAGCGCCTTGCCCGATTTGACCGCATGGGCCAGCGCGCCCATGGTTTCTTCGAGCGGCGTATCGGGATCGAAACGGTGCGAGTAGAAGATGTCGACATAGTCGAGACCCATGCGCTTGAGGCTCTGGTCAAGGCTCGCCAAGAGATATTTCCGGCTTCCCCATTCGCCATAGGGGCCCGGCCACATATTATAGCCCGCCTTGGTCGAGATGATCATTTCGTCACGATAGGGCCGGAAATCGCGGGCCATCACCTGCCCGAACAATTCTTCCGATGAGCCGGCTGGCGGACCGTAATTGTTCGCCAGGTCAAAATGGGTGACACCCTGGTCGAAGGCATAGCCCAGAATTTCCATGGCGCTGGGATAGTCCCGCGTGCCCCCGAAATTCTGCCATAGCCCCAGGCTCACCACCGGCAGTTTCAGCCCCGATTTGCCCGAACGACGGTATTGCATGCTGTCATAGCGCGCCGGATCGGCCCGATAGGTCATGGTGTCTCTCCCAATTTTGTGGCTGCGGTCGCCCGTGACGCCGGGGCCGACCTTTGATATGAGCGGCGCAATGAACGCGCCGACAAGCAAATCCATGACCAGTTTGCCCCAGTCCCATCATCCATACAAGGTGATGGCCATCTATAAATTCGCCGCTCTTCCCGATGCCGAGGCGCTCAAGGCTCCGCTGGCCGAATTCTGCTGCGCCAGCGGGATCAAGGGCACTCTCATACTTGCGCCAGAGGGCATAAACGGGACCGTGGCAGGAGCACCCGAAGCCATCGACGCGCTGGCCGATTTCTTGTTTGCGTCGGGGCCTTTCGACGCGCGTCTCGCCGGCGCCGAAGTCAAATATTCCTTCGCCGATACGGCGCCCTTCCTGCGCATGAAAGTGCGTTTGAAGCCCGAAATCGTCACCCTGCGCGCGCCCCAGGTCGATCCCAACCGCCAGGTCGGCACCTATGTCGAGCCGGAGGACTGGAATGGGTTGATCGAGCGCAATGATGTTGTCCTGGTCGATACCCGCAACGATTATGAAGTGGGGCTGGGCACGTTCCAGCGCGCGCTCGATCCGCACACATCGAGCTTTGTCGAGTTCAAGGACTATGTCGAAAAGCATCTCGACCCCAAACGCGACAAGAAGGTCGCCATGTTCTGCACGGGCGGCATCCGCTGCGAAAAGGCCTCTTCCTACCTTCTGAGCCAGGGCTTTGAGGAAGTGTTTCATTTGAAGGGCGGTATCCTCAAATATCTCGAGGTGACGCCGCCCGAACAGAGCCGTTTCAAGGGCGAATGCTTCGTCTTCGATGAGCGCGTTTCGGTCGGCCATGGGCTGGAACTGGGCACTGCCACGCTCTGCCGCGCCTGTCGCCACCCGCTGACCGAGACCGATCGCCAGCACGCCGATTACCATGAGGGCGTAGCCTGTCCCTATTGCGCCGGCGACACAGCCAAACACGCCGCTGCCGCGGAACGGCAAAAGCAGATGGATATCGCCAGTTCGCGCGGCCTTGCCCATATGGGTGACGAGGCCGTCAGCGCGGCCGAAAAACGCCGCCAGCTAAAGCAGACGCTGGCCGAACAATCCCGCCAGGCCAATAAGGGCTAGCTGCGTCACTCGACGTATAGACATTGCCAATGGTGCGCGCGATAGATCGGTCAAATTGATCTGTTTGCATAAGCCAATTCAATGGACCTCGACCAGCTTCGCACTTTCGACCGCATCGTTCGCGAGCAATCCTTCACGCGCGCCGCGGCCTATCTCAATATTACCCAGGCGACGGCTTCCATGCGCATCCGCGCTCTGGAAAACCTGCTCGGCGTGCCGCTCTTCGTGCGTGGCCGCACCGTTTCGCTCACCGATCAGGGCATGACCTTCCTGCCCTTTGCCCGCCGCATCATCGGCACGGCACAGGAGGGGCGAGAAGCGCTGCGCCGGGTCGAGCGCGGCCGGGTTTCCATCGGTTCCCTGCGCACCCTGGTCTCGCCGCTGATCACCGAAAGCCTCATTCGCTTCCAGCAGAGCTATCCTTCCGTCGACGTGGTGGTGCGCGAGGGCCGTCAGGCGCAGATCGCGGCCATGCTGCATGAGCGTGAGGTCGAGATGGGCATTCTGTGCTGGCCCAATATCGATCCATTGGTGGTCGATCTCGAGCCGCTCATCATCATGCGCGAGCGCGTGCCCCTTGTCGTTTCGCCCGACATCGCGGCCAAACTCTCCAGCCACCCCACGATCGACGAGGTGCTGGCCCTGGTGCCACGCGTCATTGCCCTGCGCTGGTGGCAGGTCGATCCCGAGCGCGCCGCCGCCCTGGTGCGCCTGGCCCAGACCAGCGTCGAATTGCCGACCGGGCCGGGGCGGCGCCTGGCTCTCAAGGGGGAGGGGCTGGGTTTCTTTGTCAATTCGGCGGTAGACGAGGACATTCGCGCCGGCCGGCTTGTTGAGATCGCGCCGGTCGAGTTCGAGCCGCTCTATCGCGATACCGCCATGGTGGTGCGCGATCCGGCTCTGCTCGAGCGTTCCATGCTGGCCGATTTCGTGCGCGAAATCGCCCAGGAATGCGCCCGGGTCGGCGAGATCATCGATGACCGGCTGCATCTGCTCGGAACCAAAGCGCCGCCGCGTGCCGGCATCCGGTCATGATGTCTTAGGCGCTGCCGATCAGAATGCCGGCGGCAAAGACCAGCGCGCCGCCTACCACCACCTGCAGCGCCGCCCGCCAGAACGGGGTCTGCATATAGCGCTGCTGGATAAAGGCGATGGCCCAGAGTTCGACCAGCACCACGAAGGCGGCGACGCTCGTGGCGATCCAGAAATCGTGGATCAGATAGGGCAGGGCGTGGCCCAGCCCGCCTACCGCCGTCATGATCCCGGCGGCAAGCCCGCGCTTGATCGGCGAACCGCGCCCGGTCAGCTTGCCATCGTCCGAGGCCGCCTCTGTAAAGCCCATGGAAATGCCCGCGCCAACTGCGGCGGCCAGGCCCACCAGAAAAGTCTGGTGGGTGTCCCCGGTGGCGAAGGCGGCGGCAAAAACCGGCGCCAGCGTCGAGACCGACCCATCCATCAGGCCGGCCAGGCCCGGCTGCACATAGGTCAGGACGAATTGCCGATGCGCTTCCCGGCTCTCCTCGGCGCGGCCGCCTTCGCCCAGCACGGCCGCGTCGATCTGGTCGGCGCGCGCCGCATGCCCTTTTTCGGCCGCAGCCAGGTCACCCAGCAACTTGCGGATGCCCACATCGGTTACTTGATCTGCGGCAGCCAGATAGAAGCGATAGGCCCCTTCTTCCATCTCCCACACCTGCTGTCTGGCCTGGTCCAATGTCAGCGTCTTTTGCAGCCACAATGGCTTGCGGGTGAGAAAGCCGCGCACATGCTCGCGCCTTATTGGCACCAGCCGGTTGCCGAAACGGGCCACATAGATGTCGAGCAGCCGGCGCCTGTGCTCATCCTCTTCGGCGGCCATGCCTTCGAAAAGGGCGGCGCTGCCGGGATAGGTCTCGCCCAGCCTGGCGGCAAATTCGGAATAGATGCGTCCGTCTTCCTCCTCTGCGGCCACCGCCAGCGAGAGAATTTCGCGCTCCGACAGAGATGAGAATTCGCGCCGATTGTCGGGCCAGAACCGCAGCATGGCACTCTCCACAGATTAGAATGATTCCAAACAAATACTAGAACTATTCTAAACTATCGGCAAGCCGCGCCTTTGATCTGCGACAAAGTGGATGGCCCGCATTCATGCAAAACGCTTGAGGCCGGCCCGGGGCCGGGCTACGAGGACCTTGTGAACACTAAAATGCCCAGCACTGCGCGTTCCCTGTTCCGCGAAACCGGCATCGCCTTCGCGGTCCTGGCCCTTTATGTGCTCACGCTCTTATTGCCTCTGCACCTGGCCGCCGCCCAGCAGCGCGACCTCAACGCCATCGGCTATTCGACGCTCGATAGCTGGTCCATCTGCCAGCCTCTGGCGCAGGACGAACAAGGCGAGCCGCATGAAGCGGCCGCGCTCAATTGTCCGGCCATGGGCATCGCCAAGCATCAATTCGCCACGCCCGGTCCCGCGCCACTCACCATGGCGCTGCAGACTGATGTAGAGCCCGTCGCCTATCCGGCCATTGCGGGCGCAAACCAGCCATTACTCCCCGACCATATCGGGCAATCCCGTGCGCCTCCCGTCCCGGTCTGATCTGCCACCGGCAGCAAACTGCCATCAGACCTTTCTTTGACTGGAGATCACTCATGATCCGTTCTTTCGCGCGGTCCGCCTTTGCCGCCCTTGCCCTTTTTGCCTCGGCGTCCACCGCTTTTGCCCACGACATCACCTTTGGCGCGCTCGAGCTCAATGCGCCCTTCGCCCGTGCCACCCTGCCCAATGCTCCCGTCGGCGGCGGCTTCCTGACCATCGTCAATACCGGCGACACCGATGACCGGCTGGTCAGTGTCGCGGCCGATTTCGCCAAACAGGCCCAGATCCACGAAATGGCCATGGAAGGCGATGTCATGAAAATGCGCCCTCTCACCGATGGTCTCGTCATTCCGGCCGGCGAAACCGTCATTCTCCAGCCAGGCGGCAATCACCTTATGTTCATGGGCCTCACCCAGGCCCTGGTCGAGGGCGAAACCGTGCCCGTCACGCTGACCTTCGAAAAGGCCGGTTCGGTGGTGGTCGATCTGCATATTGCCGCCGCCTCCGCCGATGCACCCGCTGGCCATATGGGGCACTAAGCCATGTCCCTTTCCCAGATCCGCACCGTGCTCTGGACCCTGGTAGCTGTCGCGGCCCTGGGGGCCACCGGGCTCTATGTCTATACGACCATCGCCCGGCCGGCCCAGGCCGTCGCCCTGGGGCAGGGCGACTATCAATTGGTAACGGCCTCGGGCGAGCCCTTCAGCCATGACAGCCTTTTGGGCAAGCCCTCCATGCTGTTCTTCGGTTTCACCCACTGCCCCGAAGTCTGCCCCACCTCGCTGGCCGAAATGGCCGCCTGGTATGAGACGCTGGGTGAGGACGCAAAGGATCTCAACGCCTTTTTCATCTCCGTCGATCCCGAACGCGACACGGCCGAAGTCATTGGCGACTATGTCAATTGGACCGGTCGCGTCACCGGTGTCACCGGCTCCATCGAAGAGGTGGCAAAAGCTGCCAGGGCCTGGGGCGTTTACTACGAAAAGGTGCCCATCGAGGGCGAGGACTACACCATGGACCACACCGCCTCGGTCTTCCTGGTCAATGCCGAGGGCGAATTCGAAGGCACCATCGCCTATCGTGAATCCGCCGATACGGCCGTGGCCAAGCTCCGGCGATTGCTGGCGTCATAATCCGGGCTCCCGCGCCTCGACCTGCATACGCACGTCCATACTGTCGCCGATCTCGATCGGCGGCAGCTTGTTGCGAACCGCCAGTTTGAGCGGCAGCAGATAGCGGCCATCCTTGGGAAACAGCGCCGTGGTAAAATCGTGCCCTGCGATTTGCGCGCGGACCGGAATGCAGCCCCAGCCATAGCTGACCTGGTCGGCAATCCGGAATATCTCCTCGCTGACCTCTGCCGGAATGCGGGCAAACAGGAACGGCGCCGGCCCCCGCCAATAGATCACTTCGGCCTCGAATGTATAATCCAGCATGGCCACCGTCCCGGTCTGTGTGTCGCTCCCTCGCAAGCAGCGCTGTCTGTCACCAGCCTTAATCGCACAGACGTATCGGTTCCTGCGCCCCCTCGCCCCTGAGCGCTATGCGCGAATGGCTGGTCGGGTGGGGTGAGGAGTGCGGCGCTGTGTCGTGTCGCGATGCTGTCTCCCTCAGCCGCCCATGAACCGTTCCATGCGGAACGGATGGATGTCGATGGCGGTATCCTCTCCCGTCATCGCCTGGGCCAGCAATTCACCCGTGGCCGGCCCCAGCGTAAAGCCATGATGCGCATGCCCGATCCCCACATAAAGGCCCTCATGCCTGGGCGCCTTGGAAATGATCGGCATCATATCGGGCGTACAGGGGCGCGCGCCCTTCCAGGGCTGCGGATCGAGCCGCTCGCCGAGCGGAAACAGTTCGCGCGCAGCCTTTTCGGCCTTACCCAGTTGGATCGGCGTCGGCGCTGCGTCGCGCTCGGCAAATTCGGCGCCGGTGGTGATGCGGATGCCGCGCGCCATCGGCGCCATGGCATAGCCCACTTCGGGGTCGAGCAGCAGATGGTTGAGCCGGGCGCCGTCGCCGGCCCCATAATGCATGTGATAACCGCGCTTGACGAAAAGCGGCAGCCGGTAGCCCAGTGGTTCCAGCACGTCGGGCGCCCAGGGTCCCAAGGCGATCACCGCTTGCCGGGCCGCAACAGTTTTGCCCTCGATCCTGGCGCTCCAGCCGCCATCGGCCGGGCTCAGCCCTTTGGCGGCGCCGCGCAGAAATCTGCCCCCAAGCTTTTCAAACAGTTTGAAATAGGCGGTCACCAGGGCGCCGGGGTCGCGCACCGTCCATGGGTCGGTCCAGTGGATGGCGCCCGCCAATCCGCCGAGCAAATTGGGTTCGGCTTGCTTCAGCGCCGGCCAGTCCAGCACCTTAAAGCCGATGCCGAATTGGTCATGATCGCCCTGCGCCTTGCTCGCCTCCTTCTCCAGCCGTTCCGCACTGCGAAAGGCCAGATGCCAACCATAGCGCGAGATAAGGCTTTCGGCCTCTTTGCCAGCGGCGGCAATCAGGTCGGAATGGGTAATGATCGACCGGCCGATCAGCGGCGCATAGCTTTCCACCACCTTGCGATAATGGTCGGGCGAACTCTCCCACCAATAGCGCAGCAAAGGTGGTGCCAGGCGCGGCAGAGCCAGCGGCTCATAGCGCGCGGCCGTCGAAAGATGCAGTCCCACTTGCAACAATGTCTGCAGGTCGCGTGGAAAGGGATGCGGCCGCACACCCTCGCGCTGGATGATCCCGGCATTGCCGAAACTGGTTTCGTGGCCGGGTTCGCTTCTGTCCACCAGCGTTACGCTGCGACCGCGCCGCAACAGATGGATGCCGGTGGCAATACCGACAATGCCGGCCCCCAGAATGATCACGTCGTCCATGCCGATCCCCCTTTGATCCGGACGGGATCAGCTTATCAGAGCATTTGCGCAACAAGCCGTCCATATCCCGTTCGTTCTTGCACGTTGGCCGGAAAATATTGTGCAATCAGATAAAATAGCGCGACAATATTGCTATCATCGCGCTTGCTCGTCACAAATGTGGCTGCCATATGCTAGTCGGCACGACGGGCATAGCGCAGCATCAGCAGCCCATCATTGAACTGGATGGTTTCGGCCAGTGTAAACCTGGCCGACACACCATCGGGAAACAGCCGTTTGCCCCGCCCCAGAATGCGTGGATAGAGCAGCAGGTTCATCTCATCGACAAGGTCGGCCTTGAACAGTTCATGGCAGACACTGGCACTGCCGAAAATGACGATCTGGCCATTGCGCGCGGCTTTGAGTTGCCCCACCGAGGCGGCCAGGTCCGGCCCCAGGCAGTTCGTGCCCTGCCAGTCTGGCGCCGTCACCGTGCGCGAGGCCAGATATTTCGGCATCGCATTGATATGCCGGCCATAGTCTGAATCCACCTTCGGCCACACCGCGGCAAAGCCATCATAGGTTTTCCGGCCCAGAATCAGGGCATCGGCCTTGAGCAATTCCTGCTCCTTGAAGGCATCGCCGCGCGGGCCGCGGCTATACTCGCCGATCCAATCGCCCAGGCCCGAATTCTCCATGCCCACCGGGTCTTCGATCACCCCATCCAGCGACACATATTGCGATACGACAATCTTTGCGCTCATCGAACATCTCCTTGCGTTTGCGCTTCGACAAGGCAGAAGATATTGTTTCTGCGTCCGCAAAATAGACGCCAATTTTGCAAGGCATAATTCCACCAATAGGAATAATTATGGATCGCCTCGATGAGCTTCAGGTCCTGATCGCCGTGGTTGAAACCGGCAGCCTGCGTCAGGCGTCGCTGCGCTTGCGGCGGTCCCCGCCGGCAATCACCCGTGCGCTGGCCCAGCTCGAGGATCGCCTGTCCCGGCAATTGGTGGAGCGCACCACGCGCAAACTCTCGATCACCGATGCCGGGCGCGCCGCCTATGAGCAGGCCTTGTCGCTGACCCGCCAATGGCAGGACCTCGCCGCGCCGCCCTTGTCGGCCCGGGTGCGCGGCATTGTGCGCATCACCGCGCCACCGGTATTCGGCCAGCTCTATCTGAGCACGGTAGTGGACAGTTTTCTGGCGCGCTGGCCCGAAGCACAGGCCGAAATCCTGCTTGAGGATCGCTATCTCGATTTTATCGAACATGGCCTGGATGCCGCCATAAGGCTGGGCGATCTGCCCGATTCAGGTCTGCGCGCGCGCAGAATTGGCGAGGTGCGCTGGACCATTGTGGCCAGCCCCGCCTATCTGCTCTCGCATGGTCGCCCCCAACATCCGCAGGATATTGCCCAGCATCGGGTCATTGCCGAATCCAGCCACAGCGGCGCCCCCACCTGGACGTTCCGCAATTGCGCCCCGCTGATCCTGCAGCCGGGCTGGATGAGCAATGATATCGAAATGCAGCGTCAGGCGGCGCGCGCCGGCCATGGCCTGGCGCGCTTTCTTAACTATCAGATTGCCCAGGATATTCGCGAAGGTCGTCTCGTCCGGGTCATGCCCTCCTTCGAACCGGCCCCGATCCCGGTGCAAATCGTTACCTCCGGCGCACGCCATGCCGATGGCAAGGTGCAGGCCATTGCCGGCCATCTCGCCGAGCATCTGCGCCCCCTTCTGGCCGGGGCGCTTTAGGAGGTGGTCAGGCCCATATTCTGGTGCACATAGCCGCGCACGCTGGCCGGCACCTCTTCGGTCAGCCATTCACGAAAATAACGCAGCTTCTTTGGCTCCCGCCGTCCCTTGGCGGTCGCCAGGAAATAGCCGCGATGCCCAGTCACCGGCAGGTCGAAGGGGCGGATCAGGCGGCCGTCGCTGACGGCATCGGCGGTCATCATATCGGCCGCCAGCAATACCCCTTGGCCCGATATGGCGGCATCGAAGGCCAGCGACGCGTCCGAATAGACCGGCCCATTGAGCGGCATTTTCGGATCGAGCCCGGCCCTGGCCAGCCAGGCCGGCCAATCGAGCATGCTGGTCTGGTCGGCAATGACCGGGACATTGGCCAGATCGGCCGGACGGCGCACCATATCCCGGATCAGTGGTGAGCAGACCGGCTGGTAATCCTGCCCGCCAATGCGGCTGACATCGACCCCCGGCCAATCCCCATCGCCATAGCGGATGCCGCAATCGATATCGGGGCGGTTGAGGTCGAGCATGGCCGCGGTCACGGTCAGCCGCACCTCCAGGCCCGGATGCAGGGTGGAGAATTTGTGTACCCGCCAGATCAGCCAACGCGAGGCGAAAATGCTGCCCACCGTCACATTGAGCACATTGTCATGTGCGCCGGTCAGATTTGCCAACCCGTCCTGCAACTGGGTGAACCCTCCCGTCAGTTGCGGCAGAATATTTGCCAATGCTGGCAGTGGTTTAAGACCATGCGGCGTGCGGGCGAACAGCTCAATTCCGAGCCGGTCTTCGGCGCGGCGGAGATGTTGGCTGACCGCGCCAATGGTGACGCCCAATTCTTCGGCGGCTGGCGCCAGGGCGCCGTGGCGGGCGACGATCTCGATTGCGCGCAGGGCATTGAGCGGAATGGGGAAGGGATTGGCCATATAGATTATCTATATCAACGTGCAGACCTTGTCCATTGAAAACCCCCGGATACACTGCGCATTATGGGGCCATAACACGTTACTCAACACGTCTGGAGAAGAGAAAATGTACATCCTGACCCGCCTTCTGGCACGGCTCGGCAAGGCCCTGTCCGCGCCCCGAACTGCCCGAAATCCGGACAATATGAGCCTCCATGATTGGGCCGATCTGCCGCCCCACCACCCCCAATGCAAGACCTGCTGAGGGGCCCGGACGCCCTCCTGGACCCCGTTGATGAACGATAGCTGTATGCCCCGGCGCAAAAGCCGGGGTTAACGTGGCGGAAACCATCTTTCTCGGCCCCCGCGCTTCTGCTATCAGCGCGCCTATGACCACGCCGCTCAAGAACATCCGCAATTTCTCCATCGTCGCCCATATCGACCATGGCAAATCGACCCTAGCCGACCGCCTGATCCAGATGACAGGCGGGCTCGATGCGCGCGAGATGAAAGCCCAGGTGCTGGACTCGATGGAAATCGAGCGCGAGCGCGGCATCACCATCAAGGCGCAGACCGTCCGGCTGAACTACAAGGCCAAGGATGGCGAGACTTACGTCCTCAACCTGATCGACACGCCCGGACATGTCGACTTTGCCTATGAGGTCAGCCGCTCCATGGCCGCCGTGGAAGGCTCGCTGCTGGTGGTCGATGCCAGCCAGGGCGTCGAGGCGCAGACCCTGGCCAATGTCTATCACGCCATCGACGCCAATCACGAAATCGTCCCGGTGCTGAACAAGGTCGATCTGCCCGCAGCCGACATTCCGCGCGTCAAAACCCAGATCGAAGACGTGATCGGCATCGATGCCTCGGACGCGGTGGAAATCTCGGCCAAGACCGGCATGGGCGTCGACAATGTGCTCGAAGCCATCGTCACGCGCCTGCCCGCCCCCAAGGGCGAGATCGACGCGCCTTTGAAGGCGCTGCTGGTCGATAGCTGGTACGATACCTATCTCGGCGTCGTGGTGCTGGTCCGCATCATCGATGGGGTGATGAAGAAAGGCCAGAAGATCCGCATGATGGCCTCGGGCGCCGTTTACGAGCTGGATCGGGTTGCCGTCTCCACCCCCAAACTGGTCGAGGTCAAGGAATTGACCCCGGGCGAATTGGGCGTCTTTACCGCCTCGATCAAGGAAGTGGCCGATACCAATGTCGGCGACACCATCACCGAGGACAAGAAACCTACCGAAAAGGCGCTGCCCGGCTTCCGTCCGGCCCAGCCTGTGGTGTTCTGTGGCCTCTTCCCTGTCGATGCCAGCGATTTCGATGAATTGCGCGCCGCCATGGGCAAGCTCAGGCTCAATGACGCCAGCTTCTCGTTCGAGATGGAAACCTCTGCCGCGCTCGGCTTCGGCTTCCGCTGCGGCTTTTTGGGCCTTTTACACCTCGAAATCATTCAGGAGCGGCTCTCGAGAGAGTTCGATCTCGATCTCATCGCCACCGCCCCCTCGGTGGTTTACGAGGTGGAATTGACCAGTGGCGAGACCATGCATCTGCATAATCCCGCCGACCTGCCCGATGTGATGAAGATCGACGAGATCCGCGAACCCTGGATCAAGGCGACGATTTTGACGCCCGATGATTATCTCGGCGCGATATTGAAGCTCTGCCAGGACCGGCGCGGCATCCAGAAGAACCTGAGCTATGTCGGCCAGCGCGCCATGGTGGAATATGAATTGCCGCTCAATGAAGTGGTGTTCGATTTCTACGATCGGCTGAAGTCGATCTCAAAAGGCTATGCCAGCTTTGACTATCAACTGATCGAACACCGCGCCGGCGACCTGGTGAAGCTTTCCATTCTGGTCAATGCCGAGCCGGTGGACGCCCTTTCCATGCTGGTGCACCGCACGGTGGCCGAAAGCCGTGGCCGCGTCATGTGCGAAAAGCTCAAGGAGCTGATCCCCCCGCATCTGTTCGTCATCCCCATTCAGGCCGCCATCGGCGGCAAGATCATCGCCCGCGAAACCGTCCGCGCCATGCGCAAGGACGTGACGGCGAAGTGCTATGGCGGCGACGCCACGCGCAAACGCAAGCTGCTGGAGAAGCAGAAAGCCGGCAAGAAGCGGATGCGGCAGTTTGGTAGCGTGGAGATTCCGCAAGAGGCGTTTATCAAGGCGCTGAAGATGGGTGATGACTAGAGGCATTTGGGTGGAATGCGATCATCTAGCATCCCATCGACGCTTCAATGAAACCAGACGCTCATCCCTATATAGCCTACTGTCGGCTTCACCAATCCGCTGCAAGATCGCCTCGATACCATAGGGCCATGCCAATGCATTGTCTGGCAGGACGGCATCAAGAAGCGCCAGTGCCTCTTCCGGGTACCGATCCACAATGTTGTCTCCGGATCGACGAAGCTCTGGCAGCACCAAATGGTCACGCTCTATTCTGCCCAAGAGCGGCATAACCAATGCAACTATGGCAGGAAATTGATCTCCACTGGAGAAAGCCAGTTCGCAAAGACGAGCTGACGTGTTGGGCGATCTGGCTGACAGTTGGCGTGGCCAAACCTGAAGCAGTTTGGAAAGCTGACCTTCCCATCGTTCATGTGAGTTTTCGTTCTGCTCGCTGGACCATCGTTGAGCCTGCCATAGCACCCGTGATCGAAATTCGTCATCGACCGACAAGAGCAAACTGCGCATCTCGTCACTAGAGATGCAGCGTTCGCCGGTGGCGTCGTCCACAGTTCCCCACCCGGCCAGAATCATACCTGCGATGATTTCACCATATGAGCGGCACGAGGGGAGAGGATTAGCGGCAAACTCCAACATGTCGTTCTTCAAACGCATATAGAGTTCTCGATTTGGAGTTCTCGCTCCCCACAAGAAGCCCGACCATGCTGCATCGCGGTCATCCGTGTCGTTGCTATGAAGCGCGGGCAACAAGTGTTGCTCGGTCCATTCCGGATCGATAGCGAAGAACCAGTTGAGGTTGTGAAACAGGATCACCATCACGTGTCTGCGCAAGTCGTTTCGAAGAGCTAACAGGGCCTCGACCTGAGCAAGCCAGGCGGAAGGAAAGCCTTGGTTTCGGTCCAAATTATCCTTACGAGGGTCGTGAAAAAGCGCCTCCGCGAGCTTACCCGCGGGAGAATTGATGGCCTCCATGGTCCAGTCTGGCTCTTGGGGCCCGCGCACGATACCTGAACGTCCCTCGTTCGGCGATTCACGAAGGACGCCAACAAGCTTCGTCAAAATGCGGTCGAAAACAGGAAGACATCCTATGCTCAGGTTCGCACTGGCATTCTGTAGCCAATCGGCCGCAGGGTGCAGGATCGTTGCAAGCTGCTCATTAGGGTAACGAGCTAGCCGTTCGGCGATCAACGCGGTCAACCTAGTCGTATCAGTCTTCCGCGCCTGTGAATTGAGGAACCGTCGCCATGCCCACTCGGGGAAATCACCTCGTTTAGCTGCATAGGTGAGTGCAGCAAAAGCGCGCGCAGGGCGTTGATCGGCGAGACCGCCGAAAGGATCATTCTCGACGAGATAGTCGTCTGATCGACCGCTCTGCTTCTTGGCTTGCAGCAGCACTAGTGAAAGGGGCGCTTCTACCAGTCCATCATAGCTGGTGTTGGTCCTCACCCATCCTGACCGCCCTTCCAACGATTCAGCAGCCTTCGCACCATAATTCTCATTCCAGTCGGGCACAGCACTGCGGAGCAGCTTCGCTTGCCCACTGGTGTAAGCTGAAAGCTTGCATCCCGATTTTCGAAGCCATTCAACGCGATTCAAAATCGACCAGGCTCGCCTGTTTTCAAAGGCCGCAACTTTCTCCCGCCGCCATCGCTTCGGGCCCCTGAGAAGCTTTTGTTCGATTAATTTGCGCGACTTACCGCCGAGCTTTTTCCATCGAGCCGCTACGACCAACAATAGGTCTCGCTGATGATAGCTATCCCAGAATGCAACATCGTTCAGAGACGCCACAAATTGTCCGAAATCATCATCGGAAATGACACTCCGATTTCCGGATGCCCATATTCTCAGTCGCGCAAAGATGGTGTTATCATCGGTAGGCCATGACAAAAATTCTTGCTTGGCGGCAGACTTGTTGGTCTGGACCAGTTGCGAAAAAAGTTCCGAAAATCGGATAACCGCTGCGGAAAGCCCATGTGTTCGATGATAATCGGCTCCTTCGATATTGTCCTGAACTATTGGGCTTATGTTGCCAAGGCCATAGCCTCCAATTTCGCGCTCAAGTGCAAGAGCCAGCTCAAGATTTTGCCGCAGGACTCTAGCGACGGCCGCACACCACTCGTCCGGAACCGTGATTGCTTCGTGCGTTTCAGGATACTTGACATCTATCCGCAGCAATCGACCACCGTCACCATTGTCCGCCCCGAGTTCTGGCGGCTTTGGGCCGCCCCAGAAATCCGGTTCCGCAGAAAAGCGAGGTCGAAGCACCTCTCCAAGCCGCCGAACGACAGCGCTGCTCCACCCCTCTGACTTGATGACAGCTTGCAGAACGTACCAATCTCTGTGGAAGTCTTCGACGTAGTTCCATGCTTCAAAAAGTGATCGCCAAGCGTTGCGAATGCCGAGAGGAATCGGTCGATTGCCTCTCTCAAGCTCCCAAGAGATGTGTTCTTGAATGCTCTGATGAAGTGAGAACTGATGAGCAGCCCACCACACAGCGGCAGGCTGGTCGCAGACCTTTCCGAGCCATATTCCCAGCTGACCTATTCGCGGGACAAGGCGGGGGGAGTGGCTTGCCCAGTGTCCCCGAAGGGCCGAAAGGTTTTCATCGCGGATCGGTGATCGATCCAGGCGATTAAGTTCGAAGGCGTCCCAGGCATCGGATGGCGCCTCGCGTTTGGCATAGTGATCCTCAGGGTCAGGTTTGGCTGGCGGGATATCTGAATCGAGGCCGTATAGATCGAATGGATCAACATAGGGCCCTTTGCGACTAAACGAGCCTGAGTTGCCCGGCTTGGCAAATCGACGATATTTGTCGAACACACAAAGCCATTCAGCGGATGGAAGAACTTCTCCGACGCAGAACCTCTTCACGCCTTCATAGGTAGAAACGACATGTGCTACTTGACCCCGCTCATGCGGCTGAATTGCTGCCGGCCCCTTCTTGGATGCGTCAATGACCTTTGCATACCAAGCGTCAGGATCACGTGCACGCTCCGCCCACGCCGCAAGAGATTGCCATAAGGCAGCGTGCGCGTTCTCCGGACTATATGGGATGGCTTCTACCCCTTTGTGTCGCCAACGTGCAGCAGCGTCGTTGTGGTCTCCAGATTGAAAAGCATAGGCGTTTTCAAGCTTACCCGACGCCCTACGCAGAGCTTCAAGGAGATATTGAACAGGCGGATCGTCAGCCGTATAACCCACGAATACGACCACGTACTTGCCAAGTATCTCTCGAATGAACGTTGTGGCCCATCCGTCCGATAGATACGCGCGACCAAATTCGGAACTTGAGAGAACAAACCCGTCGCCCTCAGCGCCGGTGTAATTCGGCGTCGCTCGGCCATGCAGGTATACTATCCCATTGATATCATTTGGGCGAAGAGGGTCTGGTAGTCTTGGTGGTTGCCATGTTGGAAGGCTGCTTTCGCAGTCGTCGAACAATCTGTCGAAGTTCGTTGTAACCAATTGAACTGCGCCTTCGGGCGTGGTTGCCAAGTCGAGCAAAATCCGATGCGCGCTCAAATCGCATTTGGGAAGCGGCTTTATTGCGGAGGCAACAGCCTCCTCAATGTCGCGCGATGCAAAGTCTCTTTCCAGAAGTCCGAAAACGCGGTCGGCCGATATGACACCAGAAATACCAACGCGTCGGTCTATTTCTTGGGCTTCTTGGATAAGCTTATAGGCTGGGCTGTCTTGATTGACTCCAAGCTTAGAAACGACCTTACGCGCCAAGCCAAAGAAATCAGGGAGGTTCGCGCGCGCTCTTGATACTCCCGCCCCGCAGAAGAAGATTACGCGTCCCTGGTCCCGGGCGAGAAGAAGCTCATCAGGTATTGAAGGCCCATGCGCTAAAAATCTCAATCTAGGCGCTCCCTTAGTGCTTTGGGAGCAAATTGTTCGTGGAGTCGCGTGCAATATCAACTAGGTTTGGTCTGGAGTAACAAAGTGCTGGGTCCATGTCGGACTAGACTGCGACAAGACTGCTCCCCTCGCCCCCTTCCACCCCCTCCCGACAAGGGCCCCCAACGCATCCAATCTCCCCTTCTCTGCGTAATGCCTCCGAGCATTTGCATCCGAAGGAACCCCATACGTGTCCATAAAAGACGAAAAAATCTGGATCATTGGCGGATCGGGCGGCATTGGGGAGGCGCTGGCCCAAAAATTTGCGGCGCGGGGGGCGCTGGTGGTCATTTCCGGGCGGAACCGCGATGCGCTCGATGCGGCGCTGAAACGGATCGGGCCGGGCCATCATGCGGCCAAGGCCGATGTGGTGGATCGGGGCAGCATTGAAGATGCCGCGCGCCTGCATGGTCCGTTTGACCGCATCATCATGACGGCGGCGACATATGATCCCGGCGCGGTCAGCAAGGCTGATCCGGACAAGGCTGCGGGGATTTTCGAGGTCAATCTCACCGGCACATTCAATGTCGCCCAGATCGGCGCAAGCCATATCAAGCCGGGCGGGCAATTGGTGCTGTTCGGTTCGGCGGCGGCGATTTTCGGCCTGCCCAATGGTCAGGTCTATTCGGCCACCAAGGCGGGGATCGTCAATCTGGCGCAATCACTGCGCGCCGAGCTTTGGCCCCAGATTGACGTGCGGCTGGTGACGCCCGGTTTCGTGCGCACGCCGCTGACCGACAAGAACACTTTTGCCATGCCGGGGCTGATGGAGCCCGAAGCAGCGGCGGCGCGTATTCTGCGCGGGCTCGATGGCACGCGCTTCGAAATCGCCTTTCCGCGCCGGCTGATCTGGCCGCTGAAGCTGTTGGGCGTGCTGCCGCACAGGCTGGCCTTTGCCCTGACGGCAAGGCTCAGGGGCTAGCTGGTGAGCCGGGCCACCCAATAGCCCGCCAGCGCCGAGACGCCGGAAAGCAGGCCGCCCCAGCAGAGGTCGATAAGGCTGATATTGAGGCTCCAGCCCCGGAGGGTGGCGAGATTTGTCATGTCATAGGTGCCATAGGCAATCAGGCCCAGCGCCACCCCGGCGACCAGCGCCCAGACCCAGCTGCCCGCATTGAGCGCCGGCAGCACGGCAAAGCCCACCAGCCCCGCCACATAAAACAGGTAGAAAAGCACCGCTGGCACCAGATTGGGTCGCTCGAGCAGCAAAGCGCCGATCTCGGCGCGGTAAAAGCCGATGCCGAGCACGGTCAACCACAGCATGTCGAGGGTGAAAAACACCAGCGCCGTGCCGCCATAGGCGGCCAGCGGGGTCAATAAGGGCAAGCCGAACATGGGTCTGTCTCCTCAAATTCCCAGCAGGGGTTGGACCAGGCGCAGGAGGCGGCTGGAGAATTTCAGCGGCGCATCGGTGATGGCCAGGCAAATGCAATCTTCATGTTCATCGGCCACCGGCTGATGGGTCAGCGTGCCATCGGCGTCCTCGATATCGCCGGGGCCGAAGCGGTCGACCTCGTCGTGGAAACTGCCCTTGAGCACCAGGGTCAATTCGCGCCCGCCATGGCTATGCTCGGGCACCGGCTTGCCGGCGGCAATGCAGAGCAGGCGCGCCTGGGTGGTGCGGTCACCGGTCTTGATCAGCACCTGCCTGGCATTGCCCAGATTGCGCCATTTGATGGTGTCGAGATCGCCACCAAGATAAGAGCGCAAAGGCTCGGGCAGGGTGGCCGAAGCGGGGCGGGAGATGGGTTGCGGCGCCGGCTCGGGCGTGACCGCGAGGCGGGATTTCAGCATTTCCCAGCTATCGGCGGGGCCTTCCACGGGAGCCAGCTCTTCGAGCATGATACCGGCCGTGGCTTCGGCCAGGGCGAGTTGCGCGCGGCAATCCGGGCACATGGCCAAATGGCAGGCGATGGCCAGCGACCAGCCTTCGGAGATGCGTCCGGCGGCATAGTCGAGCAGGAGATCGTCATTGAGGTGATGGCGAATGGTCATTTCATTTCCTCCAGCGCCGCGCGAAGGCGTCCGAAGGCCAGTCTGATGCGCGATTTCACGGTGCCGATCGGCAGCCCCAGGCGGGCCGCGATGGTGCTATGCGAGTCTTCGTCGAAAAAGGAGAGGCGGATCAGTTCCACCTGTTCGGCCGGCAGGGTCTTGAGCGCTTCATGCAGGGCCGCCCCGCTTTGCTTCTGTTCGAGCATCTCGCCGGCCGCCGGCTCGGGCGCCGGCACAAGGGCGGGGTCGTCGGGGTCGAAAGCGGGCCGCTTCTGCTTGCGCCAGGCATCGATCCAGATATTGCGGGCAATGGTGAACATCCAGGCCGAGGCCTGGCCGCGCTCGGGATCGAACTGGCCCGCCTTGCGCCAGATGGCCAGCATGGTCTCCTGCATCAGGTCCTCGGCAGCCTGTCCGTCGCGGGTGAGCTTTAGAAGATAGGCGCGGATACGCGGGCCGAATTCGCGGAACAGCGCCTCGAACGCCGCCATATCGGCACGTCTGGCAATGGCCACGATCTGGGCGCTGGTCTCGGTCGGCGCGGTGGCGGCCTCAATCCGGTCCGTCATGCGAAACTTGCCCTTCTCTGGCGCGGCCGCGGCAAGGCGCCGACGCTGCGGTCTCAGGGCATCCTCGCATGGTCCGGCAAGTGGGTAAATCGCAACTGACATGCCCCAGATACGCCGCCGGGTCGTGGCCGGATCAGTCGGCCGCATAAATTTCGGCAAAAACGCATGGCCGCAAAATTGTCGCGCCATGGGCTGATCCGATTTCCGCGCGGGCGCGTATCTTCCTGAAAGAGTTCAGGACGACAGACCATGTTCCACGCCGCATCAGGCTTTTCCAGTTCGCACCCGGCCCGGCAGCGTATCGCGGTGGTGGGCAGCGGCGTCTCCGGCCTTTCGGCGGCCTGGCTATTGTCCAAATCCCACGATGTGGTGCTCTACGAGGCCGAGGGACGTCCCGGCGGCCACGCCAATACCATCGACGTGCCCGGCACCGGCCCGGTCGATACCGGCTTTATCGTCTACAACGACAAGAACTATCCCAATTTCCAGGCCATGCTGGCCCATCTGGGCATTGCCAGCATCCCCACCGAAATGTCGTTCGCCGCTTCGCTTGACCGCGGCACCTTTGAATATTGCGGTGAAGGCCTTTCGGGCATGCTGGCGCAACCGCGCAATGCCCTGAGGCCGCGGTTCTGGAGCCTGTTTCGCGACCTGCTACGCTTTTATCGCGAAGCGCCCAAGGCGCTGGACCGGCCCGATATGCGCGGGCTGACACTGGACGAATATCTGCGCAGCCAGCGCTATTCCCAATCCTTCGTGGAAGGCCACCTTCTGCCTATGGCCGCCGCGATCTGGTCGTCAAAGGCCGAGGATATCCGGGCCTATCCGCTCTTTGCCTTTGTGCGCTTCTTTGAGAGTCACGGCCTGCTGCAACTGCGTGAACGCCCCAATTGGCGCACGGTTCGTGGCGGCAGCCGGGCCTATGTCGGGGCGCTCCTGCGTGACTTTGGCGGGCAATTGCGACTGGCAACGCCAGTGGCCAGGGTCGAACGTGATGCAGCAGGGGTAACGGTCATTGACCGCACCGGGGCGGCAGACCGGTTCGACGCCATCCTGATTGCCACCCATGCCGATCAGGCGCTTGGCATGCTCGATGCCCCCAGCGCCGATGAGCACGCCTTGCTCGGCGCATTCGGCTACACCACCAATACGGCAGTGCTGCATGCCGATCCGAGCTACATGCCGCGCCGCCGCCGCGTCTGGTGCTGTTGGAACTATATTGCCACCGACCACATCGATGGCGAGCACCAGCTTTGCGTCAGCTATTGGATGAACCGGTTGCAGAGCCTCTCCGGGCGCGATCTCTTCGTGACGCTGAACCCACCGAGCGATCCCAAAGATGAGATCGCGCGTTTTGAATATACCCATCCGCTTTTTGATAGCGCCGCCATCCATGCCCAGGAAAATCTCTGGCGCATCCAGGGGCAGAACCGCACCTTCTTTGCCGGCGCCCATTTTGGCCGGGGGTTTCATGAAGACGGTCTACAGGCCGGTTTGGCCGCTGCCGAAGCCATGGGCTCGGTGCCACGGCCCTGGATCGTACCCAACCCGTCGGGCCGCATTACCCTGGCGCCGCCGTCTGCAGCGGCAATTGCCGCAGTGGCATGAGCGGCCATTCAGCCATTTATATCGGGCATGTGGTGCATCAGCGGCACCGGCCCAAAAAACACGCCCTGCGCTATCGGGTGTTTTCACTGCTCATCGATCTCGATGAATTGCCCGTGCTGAACCAGCTCAGATGGTTCGGACATAATCGGGGGGCGCTGTTCTCGTTCCGCGACAGCGATCATGGCGACGGGAGCCCCTTGCGGGGCTGGGTCGACCAGCAATTGGCAGGCGCCGGGCTTGGGCCGGCCGGGCGGGTGCGGCTGCTCTGCTATCCACGCATTCTCGGTTATGTCTTCAACCCGCTGACGGTCTGGTTCTGCGACGACGCCTCGGGCCAGCCTCTGGCCACGATATACGAAGTGCACAACACATTCGGCGAGCGGCACACCTATGTGCTGCCGGTCGCAACCGAGCAGGCGGCGGACAAGGCCTTTTATGTCTCGCCCTTTATCGACATGGATTGCCGCTACCAGTTTCGCCTGACCCCACCTGCCGACAAGGTACGCATTGCCATCAATGAAACCCAGGACGGTGAGCCTTTGCTCTATGCAGCCTTTACTGGCGCGGCGCGGCCCTTTTCGGACAAGACCTTGCTGGGGCTGTTCTTCAGCCATCCATTGATGACGCTCAAGGTCACGGCAGGCATCCATTGGGAAGCCCTGTGCCTGATTGCCAAGGGTATACGCATACGCTGGTATACCGACCGCAAGCCCAGGCGCCACGAGCGCGCGACCCGGATTGCCGAGCCGCAGGACTAAAGTCGTCTATGATTCGCGGGGCTGGCAATGCCTTCGCGTTCCTCCACTTCAAGGGGAGGGGCGATAGAGCGGTACCAGTCTAAACTTGAACCGCCCTAGTCGAGCCCTACCATTCGAAATCGGGTCCGTTTTCGCGGGCTCCCATCAGGAACACATCGCTCATCAGCCGCAATGGGGCAGCGTCGACATCGCTCTGATGGGCGTCGAGCAGGTCGGCGAAACGCTGGTAGATACCGGCATATTCTTCATCGCCATGCTCCAGAACCACCTCGCCATTGATGCGCAAAGTGCGGCCGCCACGTTCGAGCTTGAGATCGTCGCCGGTGCCGGTGACCACATGAATGGTCCAGATCTCGCCGCTCTCTTCGAGCCAGTTGAAGCCCGACGAGATATCGGGCTGGTGGGCCTGACCCGATTTGAATTTGACTTCCACATCGACGGGCGTCTGCCGGTTGGCTGGGAATGTCAGTTTCGCGCTTTCGACAAAGACCGGGAAGGGCATAATCTTGGTGAAGATCGAATAGGCATTGATGCCCGGATCGCAGACGCCGAACCCGCCCGGCTCCCAGACCCAGTCCTGGCCCGGATGCCATTTGCGCACGCTTTCGCGCCAGTCGATCCGCACCGAGCGAACGCCCTGGTCAAACAGGATCGCCTTGGCCCGGTCCACGGCGGCATTATATTGGCTGTGCCAGGTTTGAAACAGCACCCGGTCGAGCCGCGCGGCATGGGCGATGAGATCGTCCAGTTCGGAAATCGTGGTGGTGGGTGGCTTTTCCATCATCACGTCTTTGCCCGCATCGAGCGCTTCGCGCACCAGAGTGTGACGCACGCCGGGCGGGGTGCAGATGGAAACGAGCCCGATTTCGGGCATGGCGGCATAAAGCTCGGCGGCGGTGCGGAAAACCGGCAGATCGCCATGTTGGACACCGCGCGAGGAGACAGTGGCGGCAAGCTCGAAATCGTCCGACGCCTCGATCACCGGTATATGCTGATCTATCGCGATCTTGCCCACGCCGATAATGGCGATCTTGCGCTTGGCCATCTGCCTGCTCCACTCCCGAAATGCGCGGCTATAGAGCAGGACTCGCCGGCCTCTGCCAAGACCTCAAAACAAGAAAAGTATGATTTTATGTCCGATGGCGGGTCAGCGAATGACAATGGCCCGGAAGTCATTGACATTGGTGCCGGTTGGCCCGGTTTTGAACAATTCGCCAATCGCTTCGAAAGCGCCATAGGCGTCATTATTGGCGAGGGCCGCCTGCGGGTCGATCCCTGCCTCGCGCATCCGCCGGGCCGTCGTGCCATCGACAAAGGCGCCGGCATTATCCTCGGACCCATCGATCCCGTCCGTGTCCCCAGCCAGGGCGGAAACGCCGTCGACGCCGTCAAGTGCGATGGCCAGGGAGAGCAGGAATTCGCCATTGCGGCCGCCGCGGCCCGTGCCGCGCAGGGTCACTGTGGTTTCTCCGCCCGAGAGCAGCACCACCGGCTTGGGGAAGGGTCGATTGCGGGTGGCGATTTCCCGGGCGAGCGCGGCATGGACCTGGGCCACGTCGCGCGCTTCACCCTCAATGGAATCGGAAAGGATTGCCGCTTCGAGTCCTGCGCCACGTGCCATTTCCGCCGCCGCCTCGAGCGACAGGGCCGCCGAAGCAATGGTGGCAACGCTATTATTGGCAAAGACCGCGTCGGTTTCCTCCGGCGGCAGATTATCCTCGCTGGCCAGGAGACGTTGCGCGGCCTCAGGCAGATCGAGCCGATAAAGCGCGGCCAGGCGCCGTGCCTCAGCGCGCCCGCCGCGCAATGGCAGCGTGGGGCCGGAGGCGACAAGGGCCGGATCATCGCCCGGCACGTCGGACACGACCAGCGTCGCGACCCGCGCCGGAGCTGCCGCTGCCGCCAACCGTCCGCCCTTGATGGTGGAGAACTGATTGCGAATGAGATTCATCACCCCGATCGGCGCGCCCGAGGCCAGAAGCGCCCGGTTGATCGCCTGTTCGTCTGCAAGCGTCAGCCCTTGGGCGGGCGCGGGTAGAAGCGAGGAGCCGCCACCCGAAATCAGCGCCACGACGAGATCGTCCTCACTCAGGCCCGAGACCAGTTCGAGCAGCCTTTGCGCAGCCACTTCCCCGGCAGCGTCAGGCACCGGATGGGCCGCTTCGACAATGTCGATGCGCTCACACTCGGCCCGATAGCCATAGCGCGTGACCACAAGACCGGAAATCTCGCCGGGCCAGGCCTTTTCAAAGGCCTGCGCCATTTGCGCCGAAGCCTTGCCCGCCCCGATGACCACTGTGCGGCCTTTGGGTGGAGCAGGCAGATGGCGCTCGATCGCCAGGGCCGGCTGGGCCTGTGCGACAGCGTGGCGGAAAAGGCCTTCGAGCAGGGTGCGGTCCATGTGACTTCGTTTTCTGGATTGCCGGTTGGCACCTTGTCGCCAGCATGTGCGTTTTTGTCCAGCCCCGCGGCTTGTCAAATGCCCGCCACATAGGTCCACTAGCGCCGCGGTGAGGAGATTTCATGTCGCAGAGATTCGCAATTTACTACGCCCCCGCCGTTACGGACCTGCTGTGGGACCGCGCATCCGTCTGGCTTGGCCGCGATCCGGCGACCGGCCTGACCTATGACGGCGCCGTGGCAGGGCTGGAGCGATCGCGCCTGCTCAACCTCACCCAATCGGCGGGGCGCTATGGTTTTCACGCCACGCTCAAGCCGCCAATGGCGCTGGCTCCGGGCCTCACCGAGGCGGATTTGCGCGCCGCAATGCAGGAGGCCGCAGCCGAATTGCAGCCCATATCCCTGGGTAAACTCACAATTGCCGATCTCGATGGGTTTCTGGCACTGGTGCCCGAAGCCTCGGCCAATCCCGACCTGCAGGACCTGGCGGCCAATGTGGTGGAAATGTTCGAGCCCTTCCGCGCCCCACTCAAGCCGCGCGAGCGCCATGCCCGGGCGACCCATGGCCTGACGCCGCGGCAGGAGGAATTGCTCGATGCCTACGGCTATCCTTTTGTCTTTGACGAGTTCCGCTTTCACATGACCCTGACCGACCGCCTCGCCGCAAAGGATCATGACGAAGTTCTGGAAGCCGCCAGAACCTGGTTCGGTCCGATCCTGGACCAGGAGGTCGTTCTGGACCGGCTCGCGCTGTTCCACGAGACCGAGAACAAGCTGCCCTTCACGCGCGTGGCCGAATTCGCGCTTGGGGGGCACCAACAGTGACCGAGACGGTTTTCTCCAATGCCCAGATCGTCTTGCCCAACGAGGTGGTGAGCGGCAGTCTGGTCCTGCGCGACGGCAAGATTGCCGAGATCTCTGCAGGCACCAGCCGTGCGGGCGAGGATATGGACGGGGATTTTCTGATCCCGGGCCTGGTCGAATTGCATACCGACCATCTCGAAAATCACTATCGCCCGCGCCCCGGCGTATTCTGGGATCCGCTGGCCGCATTGCATGCCCATGATGCCCAGATCGCCGGATCGGGCATTACCACGGTCTTTGACGCGGTGCGCATCGGGTCTGACAATGACCTGCCCGATATGCTCGCCCATGCCCGTGAACTGGTTGGCGCCGTGCGTGCTGGGCGCGATGGCGGCTGGCTGCGCGCCGATCACTTCATCCATTTGCGCTGCGAATTGCCCAGCCATGACGTGGTCGAGCATTTCGATGCCTTGGCCGACCATCCCTCCACGCGTCTGGCCTCGGTGATGGATCACACGCCGGGCCAGCGCCAATTCAGCTCGCTCGATGCCTATAAGCGCTTCTACGCCAAGCAGATGGGGCGCAATCCGGAAGAATTGCAGGCCTATCTCGATGCGCGCCTGGCCGAGCACGAGCGCTATTCCGCCGCCAATCGGCGAGCCATTGTGGCGCGGGCTCGCGCCATGGGCATTGCCCTGGCCAGCCATGACGACGCCACCCTGGCCCATGTCGAGGAGGCCGAGGCCGACGGGGTGGCCATTGCCGAATTTCCCACCACGCTCGAAGCCGCCGCGGCCGCACATGAAGCCGGCCTGGCCATTCTGATGGGCGCGCCCAATGTGGTGCGTGGCAAATCCCATTCGGGCAATATCTCGGCGACCGACCTGGTGGCGGCGGGCCTGCTCGATATTCTGAGCTCGGACTATATTCCCTTCGCGCCGCTGCAGGCGGTCTTCCTGCTGCCCCGCCGCATTGAGGGCCTTGACCTGCCGGCGGCCCTTGCTACCGTGACGGCCAATCCCGCACGGGCTGCCGGGCTCGATGATCGCGGGGAGATTGTGCCGGGCAAGCGGGGTGATCTGGTGCGGGTGGCGGCGCAGGCGCCATTGCCGGTCGTGCGGGGTGTCTGGCGTGAAGGGCAGCGTGTGAGTTGAGCGAACGGCCCCCCGGAGTGCTGGTTCTTGTGGTCGGTCCTTCCGGGGTCGGCAAGGACACGCTGATCAGCGGTGCCCGCCAGGCCCTGGAAGGGGACAAACGCTTCAGCTTTGTGCGGCGCCTGGTGACCCGGCCGGCCGATATCGACCTCGAAGACCATATCAGCCTGGATGCCACTGAATTCGAACGCGCCCGCCAGGCCGGCCGCTTTGCCATGACCTGGCAGGCTCACGGGCTCGACTATGCCTTGCCGATCGGGGTGGATACCGATCTGGCGCTGGGGCGGGTGGTCATTGCCAATATTTCCCGGCACGCCGTGCCCGAGGCGGTGGCCAGATATCCCCTGTGCCGGGTCATCCAGATATCGGCGGAAATATCCCTGCGGGCGGCGCGCCTGGCCGGGCGCGGTCGTGAAAGCCGCGACCAGATCGTGGCCCGCCTGGCCCGCGAAGGGGCGACCCTGCCGGCCGATGTCACGCCGGTGGTGATCGACAATTCGAGCAGCGTGGGCATTGGCGTCACCGCCTTTGTCATGGCGCTGCGCCGTATCGCCGAGGATTGAACTCTTGGCGGTCTCCGCGCGTTGATCCTGTCATCATCAAGCGTCAGGAGATACCTTTGTCCCGCAATAGTCTTTACGGTGTGATCGCCATTCTGGTCATCGCGCTGATCGCATTTGCTCTCTATACCTATCAGCAGCAACAGGCCCGGCCGGGCATCGAGGTGCGGGTGGACGAACAGGGGATATCGATCGATGGAAACGGCTAAGGATAGCGCCCAGCTTCGGCATCAGGCCATCGTCACGGCCCTGGCCTCCGAACTGGAGCGGCAGGCCGCCTCGGGCGCCTCGCGCATCGACGTGGATGCGCTGGCCGCGGCGGTGGAAACCGCGCTCGACCCGCTCCCGCCAATGGCCGAGGGCAGGCATCCGTCCGAACTCAACGCCACCAATGATGATTGAGAGCCCGACCACAAGGGCGATGAAATAAGCCGGTGGAATGACCACCGGCTTTTCTATGCAGCCTCGCCGCTTTCGATGGCGCGGCTGACCGCCAGATGGGCGGTTTCGATATTGGGAAAGCGCTGGCCGTCCATGGCAAAGGCCGGCAGCTTGACGGCCACGAATCTGTAGCCGTCGGCATCCGGCACAACCACGCCCTGTGGCTCTCCGGCAACTTCAATCACGATGGGCCTGAGCTTCTCGGCCCTGTTTAAATTCTCTTCCTGCATGGGTGGAGTCTCCACTTGCGCGTCGGTCCAACACAGACCCCTTCCTTTGGGAAGGCGATCCGGGGGCTGGCAGCGCGGGGTCTATCGGTTTTGTGAGACGGGGATGTGACGGTTGAGATCACATTCGTTTTGAGCGACAGGACCCTTGCCAGCGTTTGGTATTTCGCATGCAGGTTACTACGGTCGAACACGCTGCATGGATCGTGAAGGTCGTCGATGTCGTCATCGTCATTCCTCTCCTTGCGAGTGTTGGACGCTTGTCTGGCACGCCAATGCGGCGGCGCAATGGCAAGATAGGCAACCCGATCAGGTTTTGCCAGTGCACCTTTATGCGTATTTTCGAATAATCTCGAAAAAGCCTGCTCGAAAACCGCGGGCACAAAAAATCTGATAAGATAGTTCATATTAAAAGGCAAGCACCTTCGGCTTGCTTCGGGCCCCGCAATCTGGTGTTCTCTGCGCCAATAGGCGTTCCCGCCGTGACGGGCGGGTCTGAGGGGAACATCGGTGTCGCAGGAAGAAGTACCGCCCGCCTCGCGCGGCAAGCGGGGTGTCAAGCCATCGGGCAAGCCCACGCTCAAGACCATCGCACAAATGACAGGGCTGGCGGTCACCACCATTTCGCGCGCGCTCAACAATGCACCCGAACTGGCCCAGGAAACCCGCGATCGCGTGCAAAAGATCGCGGCCGAGATCGGCTATATGCCCGATCGCGCAGCGCTGCGCCTCAAGACGGGCCGGACCAATGTCATTTCGCTCATTCTCGAGCCTGACGAGCAGATCTATGGTTTCGGCACCAATCTGGTGACCGGCATTTCCGAGGCCCTGCGCGATACCAGCTATCACCTGGTCATTACGCCGCTCTTTCGCAATGTCGAGCCGATCGAACCCATCCAGCATATCGTGCGCAACCGCATGGCCGATGGCGTGATCTTTTCAAAGGCCGAGGCCTTCGACGAGCGCATCCGCTTCCTGCTCGACAATGAATTTCCCTTTGTCAGCCATGGGCGCAGCCGCTGGCCCGAAGGGCATCCATTTGTCGATTTCGACAACGAGGCCTATGCCTATGGCGCCACCATGCGGCTGGCGGCCAAGGGCTGCAAGCGCGTCTCGATCATCCTGCCCGATAGCGCCCTGACCTATACCGGCCATCTCAAAGCCGGCATGGAGCGAGCGGCGCGCGAAGCCGGCATCGACTTCGAATTCGCCGCCGACGTGAATCTGGGCAGCCCCACCGACGCCATCCGCAATTATGTCATCAAGCGCGCCAAGCGCCCCGACCGGCCCGATGGCTATGTCTGCGCCTCGGAAATTTCTGCCCTCGCGGTGACCGGCGGCCTCAGCGATGCGGGCCTGGTGGTCGGCGAGACGGCCCATGTGGTGACCAAGCAATCCTCGTCCATGTTTGCCCAGTTCCAGCCGGGGGCGGAAACCGTCGAGGAGGACTTCGTGGCCGCCGGCCGCAATCTGGGCAGCCTGCTCCTGCGCCGCATTGCCGGGGAAACCGAGGGCCTGCAATTCATCGCCCAACCGGTCTTCGACTGGGAGACGTGAGGGCGATAGGCAGATGCCCGACCTATCGCCCCCGCCCCACAGGGGGGAGGGAAGCGAAGGGGCCGGCAATCCAGCTCATATTGAATCGCTCCAGTATTCAGGTCATGCCCGCCATTCGAGCGCAGCTCTCATGGCCTCCTCGCCTCCATTCGCGCCACTGGCGCGAATGGCCCTAGCGGGACGGGTCGGAGCCTTCGAGCTCCTCGCGTAACATTTCAAGCTCCAGCCATTGCTCCTCGGCGGCAGCCTTTTTCGCGGCAGCCGCCTCAAGCGCTTTGGACTTTGCGGCAAAGCCATTGGGGTCGCGATTGTAGAAATCCGGCGCCGCCAGAGCCGCATTGAGCGCTGAAATCTCGCTTTCGAGCTTGCCGATTTCCCTGGGCAGGGTTTCGAGCGCGTGCTTTTCCTTAAAGCTCAGCTTGCGCTTGGTAGCAGGCGGAGGCGAAGCGGGCTGCGCCTTGGGTTTTTCGGCTTTGGCGGCCTTTTCCACCACACGCGCCGACACACCAGATCCGCGCTGGGCCACCATATCCGAATATCCCCCGGCATATTCGGTCCAGCGCCCATCGCCCTCGGCCATGATCACCGATGTCGCGACGCGATCAAGGAAGTCGCGGTCATGGCTGACCACGACCACGGTGCCAGCGTAGTCCGAAACCATTTCCTCGAGCAGATCAAGCGTCTCAAGATCCAGATCGTTTGTCGGTTCGTCCAGCACCAGAAAATTGCTCGGCAGGGCCAGGGCGCGGGCCAGCGCCACGCGGGCGCGCTCGCCACCGGACAGCTTGCCGATCGGCGTATTGGCCTGTTCGGGGGTGAACAGAAAGTCCTTCATATAGCCCACGACATGCTTGGGTTCGCCATTGATGTGGATGGTGTCGCTGCCGCCGCCAGTCAGCGCATCTTTCAGCCGCGTATCCGGGTCGAGCCGCGCCCGTCCCTGGTCGAGCATGGCCAGTTCCAGCGCGGCGCCGAGTTTGATCGTGCCGCCATCAGGCTCCAGCAGCCCGGTCAGCATCTTGATCAAAGTCGTCTTGCCCGCGCCATTGGGGCCGACAATGCCCACACGGTCGCCCCGCAGCACGCGGGTCGAAAAATCCCGAACAATGGCGCGTGACCCAAAACTCTTGGAAATGTTTTCGGCCTCGGCGACCAGCGCGCCGGAGGTCCGCCCTTCGCTCACCGCCAAGGTCACCGCGCCGGTAACCTTGCGCTGCTCGCGGCGTTCCTGTCGGAGATTGGCCAAGCGTTCGAGGCGGCCCACATTGCGCTTACGCCGGGCGGTGACGCCATAGCGCAGCCAATGTTCCTCGCGCACGATCTGCCGATCAAGCTTATGCCGCTCCTTCTCCTCAAGCTCCAGCACCTCGTCGCGCCACCCCTCGAAGGCGGCAAAGCCCTTTTCGATGCGCCGGGTGACGCCGCGGTCGAGCCAGACGGTCGAGCGGCTGAGGTCGGACAGGAAACGCCGATCATGGCTGATCAGCACCATGGCAGACCGCATCTGGCTGAGCTCGTCCTGCAGCCATTCGATCACCGGCAGGTCGAGATGGTTGGTGGGCTCGTCGAGCAGCAGCACATCGGGCTGCGGCGCCAGGACCCGCGCCAGGGCGGCGCGCCGGCCCTCGCCGCCCGAAAGCGTGGTCGGATTTTCCGTGCCCGTCAGACCCAGCGCCTCAAGCAGATATTGCGCCCGGTAGGGATCGTCGCCAGGCGCCAGGCCGGCCTCGACATAGGCCAAGGTCGTCGCAAATCCCGACAGGTCCGGCTCCTGCGGCAGATAGCGGATGGTGGCGCTGGGCTCGGCAAAGCGCTTGCCGCCATCGTGCTGGACCAGGCCGGCGGCAATTTTGAGCAGGGTCGATTTGCCCGAGCCATTGCGTCCGACCAGCGCAATGCGCTGCCCCGGCGACACGATGAGTTCGGCCGCCTCGAGCAATTGCGTGCCGCCAAAGGTCAGTTGAATGTCCTGCAGGGAAAGAAGAGGAGGCTGGGCCATATCACGTCCGGGAGCTATCGGCCCGCATAGAGCATGGGGTCGTGCCGATGGCAATCATAGGAGAAATGAAAGAGGCCGGTCAGGACGTTGAGGATCCTGGCCGGCCCGGGGAGACGGCAGCAGCAGGCCCCGTCGCATATGGACGCTCTGACCCACAGGCCCCAAGGGGTCGCAGCGCCATGAGCGCAATCAAGCATTCCTAAACATGATTGTCAAACTCATATTTGAGTTTGCCAGTCAGTTTTTTTAGGCGGCATTGACCGCTTCGTCTGCGGTCAGGCCCAGGCGCTCGCGGATCGAGCGTTTCTTGCTGGCAAGGTCCGCAATCGTATAGCCGTTCAACACTTCGAAAAAGGCACCCAGGGCCTCGCGCAGCGCCCCATTGAGATCGCATTCCCCGATCAGGGGACAATCGGCGCCGTCCTCGAAACATTCGGCCAGGGCGAAATTCTCTTCGGTCAGGCGGATGGTCTCGAGCAGCGTGATCTCTTGGGCCGGCTTGCCCAGCTTGATCCCGCCATGGCGTCCACGCACGGTCTGCAGCAGGCCATTTTCCACCAGCGGCTTGATCAGCTTGAACAGGAACAATTCCGAAATGCCATAGGCGCGGGCAATTTCTGCAACCCGGCTCAGACCCGGCTCGTTGACCGCGCAATAGACCAGTGTGCGGATGGCATAATTGGATTGGCGGGTCAGTCTCACAGGAAGCCTTTCTGCTGCGTCGCGCGAGCGCTTTTGCGCGGTCGCTACCCTTATTAACGTGACCGCTAGCTTATAACCATTCTAAAAAATGTCAATTAATCTTGATGGGTATGGTCATGTTAATTTGTGATTGCGCGCAGGACTGGACAGGGTCTTAACTTCTACCTATGAATTTAATGGGGGCAGGAGGAGATTTGGTGTGGAGAAAACGGTTACTCGCGCCATGTTAGGAGAAGGTGCCGCCGATGCGACCGGCCTGTCGCGTCACGACACCACCCAGATTGGCGAACGCATGTTCGAACTGATCGGCGACGCGCTCAAGCGCGGCGAATCGGTCAAGCTCAGCGGCTTTGGTACGCTCGATGTGCGCTCCAGGGCCGAGCGTGTCGGACGCAATCCCCGGACCGGCCAGGAGCATCGCATCGCGCCCCATCACACGGTTGTGCTGATCCCCAGCGCCCGTCTGCGTGAGGCGCTCGAATTGCTGCCCGCCGGGAAGCCGAAGGCTCAGAAGTAGCGGCGGTAAAGCGGCATTTCGGCGGCCCCGATTGCGGGTGCCAGCCGGCCCAACCGGCCGCCGATAACCCGCGGCATGACAAAGCCCCGCGTAGCCAGACACGCCATCTCGGCTTCAAGGCGCGCCAGCAACCGCGCGCTGATCGTCCCATCCAGGGCCGTATCCAGAACGATCAGCGGGTGCTCGACGATCATGCTCGTATTGTGCACCATCTGGGCCAGCGCCTTGGCGGCGTCGCCGAGCCAGCTCTCGATCGGCTCGGCCATGGCCTCCAGGTCCCAGCTTTCGATCGGCTGGTCGGCACTGGGATGGCCGGCCGCGGCCAGGCGCGCCCGCAGCGCAAAAAGCGAGGCAATCTGGTGGACCAATTGCGGTCCTTCCGGCCCTACGCTGACCAGGGTGGACCCCAGATCCACGGCATGACCGGTCGAACCTTCCCAAAGCGCGCCGTCGCCCACAATGCCGGCAAGCAGCAGATGCGACACCAAAAGCACAATCACATTGGCCGGGCGCGGCGCTTCCAAGGCGATCAATTCGGCCCAGCAGCCGGCATTGCCATCATTGATCAGCACCGGGTTGAGGCAGGTGCGCTTGGCCAGTTCGGCCATGATGTCGAGCTGGCGCCAGGCCGCGACCTGCGCCGGCGGCGCCCCGATCAGGTCCAGATCGGCGGCCAGCGACCCGGGCATGGCAATGCCCACATCGAGCAGCCGCAAGCGCTGTTCGGGTGTCAGCGTGGCTGAAAACTGGTCGATAATCGCACCGATGCGGTCGAACAGGGTTTCGGCATCGGGATAGTCGTGGCTCTCATGGTGGTGGCGCAGCACCTGAACATGCATGTCGATCAGCACGATATCCAGGTGTCGC
This sequence comes from Devosia sp. XK-2, assembly GCF_037113415.1. Taxonomy (NCBI): domain Bacteria; kingdom Pseudomonadati; phylum Pseudomonadota; class Alphaproteobacteria; order Hyphomicrobiales; family Devosiaceae; genus Devosia; species Devosia sp. XK-2. The sequence goes on from NZ_CP146608.1 coordinate 107,451, forward strand.
CAGCCGATCTCGATACCAATGGCAAAGCCGCCGTTCTGGTTCAGCAGGATCGGCGTTGCCGGTTGTCCTCGCCGGCCGCGCAAAACCGGCCCGCGTACGATCAGTCCTTCCTGCTCCAGATCGACCAGAATGGCCGACACAGTTTGCGGCGCCAGCCCCGTCAGGCGCGAAATCTCTGCATTCGATGCCCCGGCATTGAAGGCCACCACCGTCAGCACGGTTTTTTTATTGGTGTGGCGGACACCGGCATGGCGGACGCCGCGTCGCCCGGACTCGAACACATTGCCCGTCGGCTCCCGGCCACTGAGCATGGCAATCATCTCCTGCCGGTCAGAACGGGCCGGCGACAAGGGTTTTGGTTCATGGATGTAAGGACACCGGCCAGAAGGCGGTCGGTGCCATAGCGATCACGCCGCAGCGCAATGCCAGCAAGTGCGATCTGTCGTCAAGTGACGGACTCGTCTCATTTTTTTTCCGGCACTCCCGCCCCGCGGCCCGACGGGCCAAAGGGATAGGGGCCTTGTCGATGAAACATATGTCAAGGTTGACATTTTGTCAGGCCCGCCCTCGCGGGGCCGGCGGATAATGCGCCTATTTGCCGCTATCCGTCAGCAGGTCCAGCGCCTCTGCACTCAGGGTCAGCCGAACGCCGCGGGCCAGGCTCCCGACCTGTTCGACCGAGCTGGCCGAGGCGATGGGGGCGCTGACCCTGGTCTGCGCCACGAGCCAGGCCAGCGCCACCTCGGCCGGTGTCGCGCCCAGCTCGGCCGCAACCTGATCCAAGGCGCCCAGAATGCTCAGCCCTTTGGCATTGAGATATTGCCCCACACCGCCCCCGCGCGGCGACTGCCCCAGATCGTCCTGGCTGCGATATTTGCCGGTCAGGAAGCCTGAGGCGAGGCTATAATAGACGATGGCGCCCACCTCATTTTCGAGCAAATAGGGCCTGAGCGCATCGAATTCGGCCCGGTCATAAAGATTGTAGCGCGGCTGGGTCACCTCATAGCGCTGCAGCGATTTGACCACCGCGGTCTGTTGGGCATCGGCCATCATCTGCGCGCTATAATTGGAAGCGCCGATGGCGCGCACCTTGCCCGCCCGGATCAGCCCGTCATAGGCCTCGAGCGTTTCCTCATGGCTCGCCTCCGGGTCCGGCCAATGGCTGAAATAGAGATCGACATAGTCAGTCTGCAGCCGCTTGAGCGAGGCTTCGATACCGGCCTTGATGGCGTCCGGTTTGAGGCCCCCCGGCTTCTTGCCGGAATTGACCTTGGTGAAAATATGCATCCGGTCGCGATTGCCGCGGGCCTTGAGCCATTTGCCGATAATGGTCTCGCTCATGCCCGCAGGATTGCCCGGCACCCAATTGGGATAGCCCTCGGCCGTGTCGATGGCGGTAAAACCGGCGGCTGCATAGGCATCGAGAATGGCAAAACCATTCGTTTCGTCCACAGTCCAGCCAAAGACATTGCCGCCCAGCACCAGGGGCTCGATCACCAGTTCACTGCGTCCAAGGGGCCGACGGTTCATTGTATGTCTCCATTGTTGCTTGCCGGTTCCGCACCGGCCTTATCGCTTCGCGGCACGCGCGGGGCGCACCATTGCAGGGCTTCGGCTATGGATCGGAAGGACCCGGAAAGATCGATAAAGGCGAATGCCCCTTCCATATCGTCACTGTGGCGCAGATAAACAAATGTGCCGTGACGCAATCCATCCAGAAGCCAGCCGTCCACATCGTCGAGCCGCGCGCCATAAGGCGTTTCGTCAGGCGTGGCGCTGAGGGTGCGGGTCTCCCGATCCAGCGTCATCTCCCAGCTGCCGCGATCGCCCTGCGGGCGGCTCGAATAGACGTGAATGCCGGTGGTAAAGTCCTGCTCGCAGCGCACCGCAAGACAGGTGAAGTCGTCAAGGTCCGAGCCGCGGGCGCAGCCCATGCTGGCCCGGTCGCCCTCACCCGGCAGCGGCGAATAGTGCCAGCCCGGCTGCTGGCCCGCTGCCGGCAATGTCCCGTTCAGGGCAAGGGCAATCAGCGCTGCGGCTCGATAAGGTCCCATTTATTCCCGTAAAGGTCGGCGAAGACCGCCACAATGCCATAGGGCTCGTGCCGCGGTTCCTCGAGAAACCGCACGCCCCTGTCACGCATCTGCCTATGATCGCGGACAAAATTGTCCGTTTCAAGAAACAGCATGACCCGCCCGCCGGCCTGTCGGCCAATCACCGCCTGCTGTTCGGGGCCATCCGCCTTTGCCAGCAAAAGCCGCGCGCCGCCCACGCGCCCGGGCGGCGACACCAGCACCCAGCGTTTGCCGGGCGCCAATTGTGTGTCCTCCAGCAGCGAAAAGCCAAGCGCGTCGCGGTAAAAGGCGATGGCCTCGTCATAATCGGCAACGACAAGGGCGATGGTGGCAATTAACTGATTCATGGGCAAAGCTGACGACGCCAGGGGGGCGGGCGTCAAGGGCGCCCCGATCCAGCCGAACGGATCGATGGGGAACCGTCCATTTCTGTTGAAATGCCCATTGGCGATATTTGTCTTGACCAATTGGTCAACTCTGCCCATTGCGCTCCCGCAATTTCTGGGCTTTTGTAGCATCCAAGCCTCGGAAGGAACGCCGGGTGCGCAATAAAATGTCTCGGGAGACAACAATCATGAAATTGATGAAAACCTTGATGGCGGCGACCGCCATGCTGGCTTTGGCTGCTGGTGCAGCGCAGGCAAAGCAGCTGGTCTATTGCTCGGAAGCCTCGCCCGCCCACTTCGATCCCGGCCCGCTGACCGGTGGCAATGATTTCGATGCCTCCTCGCAGCCGCTCTATAACCGCCTTGTCGAATTCGTCACCGGCACGACCGAAGTCGCTCCCGCCCTGGCCGAAAGCTGGGAAATCTCCGAGGACGGTCTGGAATATACGTTCCACCTGCGTCCCGGCGTCAAATTCCACACCACCTCCTATTTCACCCCGACGCGCGATCTCAACGCCGATGACGTGATCTTCTCCTTCGAGCGCCAGTACAAGGAAGACAATCCCTGGTTCAACTATCTCGAAGGCATGAGCTGGGACTATTTCCAGGGCATGGACATGCCCAAATATATCGCTTCGATCGAAAAGATTGACGATCTGACCGTCAAGTTCACCCTGACCGAGCCCAATTCGCCCATGATCGCCAACCTGGCCATGGACTTTGCCTCGATCGTCTCCAAGGAATATGCCGATCAGCTCGAAGCTTCGGGCGATATGGCGGCCTTCTCGACCCAGCCGGTCGGCACCGGTCCGTTCCAGCTGGTCGACTACCAGCTCGATACCGTCATCCGCTACCAGGCCTTTGCCGACTATTGGGATGGCAAGCAGCCGATCGACGACCTGATCTTCGCCATCACCACCGACGCATCGGTGCGCGCCCAGCGCCTCATGGCCGGCGAATGCGATATCATGCCCTATCCCGCGCCCGCCGATATCGAGGTGCTCAAGGCCGACGAAAACATCACGGTGATGGAGCAGGAAGGCCTCAATATCGGCTATATCTCCTACAACACCACCGAAGCGCCCTTCGACAATGCCGATGTGCGCAAGGCGCTGACCATGGCCATCGACAAGCAGGCCATTATCGACGCCGTCTATCAGGGTGCCGGCCAGGACGCCAAGAACCTGATCCCGCCCACCATGTGGTCCTATGACGATTCCATCGCCGCCGACGTCTACGATCCGGAAAAGGCCAAGGAAATGCTCGAGGCGGCCGGTGTCACCGACCTGACCACCGACCTCTGGGCCATTCCGGTTTCCCGTCCCTACAACCCGAATGGCCAGCGCGTTGCCGAACTGATCCAGTCCGACTGGGCCAAGGTTGGCGTCACCGCCAATATCGTGACCTATGAATGGACCGAGTACCGTACCCGCGGCAAGCTCGAGGACCGCATGGGCCCGTTCATGATCGGTTGGACCGGCGACAATGGCGATCCGGACAACTTCTTTGCCACCCTGTTCTCCTGCTCGGCCATTGGTGTCAGCAATTATTCGAGCTGGTGCAATGAAGAGTTCGAGGCGGCCATCCAGGCAGCCAAGCAGACTTCGGACCAGGCCGAGCGCGCCGCGCTCTACACCAAGGCCCAGGAAATCTTCAAGGCCGAAGAACCTGCCATCACCCTGGCCCATAGCCGCGTGTTCATGCCCATGAACAACAAGGTCATCAACTACAAGATGAGCCCGCTTGGCACCCACATCTTCAAGGGCGTGGACATCCAGGAATAATCCGGACCTCGTCCCTCAAACAGGAGCCCCGATCCGCTTCGACGGAACGGGGCTCGCTTTTCAAACGAAGAGCCATTCCGCGAGGCATCGCAATGCCCGTAAGGAACGGCCAAATCAGGAAATGGGACCGGCCGATCCGCCGCGTCTGGCGGCGGATCGCCATCCTCAGGGCGAAAGACCCAATATGCTGACCTACATCCTGCGCAAGCTGGCGCTGCTGGTGCCAACCATCATTGGCATATCCATATGCGCCTTTGCCTTTGTCCGCGTCCTGCCGGGTGACCCCATCCTGGCCATGGCCGGGCAACATGGCGTGTCGCCGGAACGCTATGAGATCCTCAAGGAGCAGTTTGGCTTCAACCTGCCCATCTGGCAGCAATATTTCAATTATCTCGGCTCGGTGCTGCAGGGCGATTTCGGCATTTCGCTAGCCACCAAACGCCCGGTCATCAACGAATTCATGACCCTGTTTCCAGCCACGATCGAACTTGCCCTGGTGGCCATGCTCCTGGCCGTCGCCATCGGTATTCCCGCCGGCATCTTTGCCGCCGTCAAGCGCGGCTCCTGGTTCGACCAGCTTACCATGGGCGTGGCGCTGACCGGCTATTCCATGCCTATCTTCTGGTGGGGCCTGCTGCTCATCATATTTTTCTCCGGCTATCTGGGCTGGACGCCGGTCTCGGGGCGCATCGCCCTGACGTTCTTTTTGCGGCCCATTACCGGCTTCATGCTCATCGACACCCTGCTCTATGGCAATTGGGCGGCCTTTGTTTCGGCCCTGCGTCACCTGATCTTGCCGGCAATTGTGCTGGGCACCATCCCGCTGGCCGTCATCGCCCGCCAGACCCGCTCCGCTATGCTTGAGGTTCTGGGCGAAGATTATGTGCGCACGGCTCGCGCCAAGGGCATGCCGCCCGGCCGGGTGATCAACGTGCATGCCCTCAGGAATGCGCTGATCCCGGTGGTCACCACGATCGGCCTGCAGGTGGGCCTGCTGCTGGGCGGCGCTATCCTGACCGAAACGATCTTTACCTGGCCCGGCATCGGCAAGTGGATGATCGATTCCATTTCCAAGCGCGACTATGTGGTGGTGCAATCCGGTCTTTTGATCATCGCGCTCATCGTCATGGCAGTGAACCTGCTGGTCGACCTGCTTTATGCCCTGATCAACCCGCGCATCCGGGTGCAATAATATGACAGTCAATCAAACAGCCACCCAAAGCGCCAAGCCGATCTCGGCGCTGCGTGAATTCTGGTACTATTTCTCGGTCAATCGGGGCGCCGTCATCGGCCTCACCGTATTTTCCATCCTGCTGCTGGTCGCCATTTTCGCGCCGCTCATTGCGCCCTACGCGCCAGAGGCGCAGTTCCGCGATGCGTTGCTCAAGCCGCCGATCTGGATGGAGGGGGCCGATCCCCGCTTCCTTTTGGGCACCGATCCGGTGGGTCGCGATATCGTTTCGCGCCTCGTCCATGGCGCGCGCTATTCGCTTTTTATCGGCTTTTTCGTCGTGGTGGGGGCGCTGATCGTCGGTGTCGTCCTGGGCGTCTTGGCGGGCTATTTCCGCGGCTGGGTCGATGTCGTCATCATGCGCGTCATGGACATCATCCTGGCCTTTCCGCCACTACTGCTGGCCCTGGTTCTGGTGGCCATTCTGGGGCCGGGCCTGTTCAACGCCATGATCGCCATTGCCCTGGTGCTGCAGCCCCACTTTGCCCGCCTGGTGCGCGCCGCCGTCATGGCCGAGAAAAACCGTGAATATGTGACCGCCGCCAAATTGTCCGGCGCCGGCCATATCCGCCTCATGCTCATCACCATCCTGCCCAATTGCCTCGGTCCGCTGATCGTGCAGGCCACATTGAGCTTCTCCAACGCCATTCTGGAGGCCGCCGCGCTGGGCTTTCTGGGCATGGGCGCGCAGCCACCGACGCCCGAATGGGGCACCATGCTGGCATCGGCCCGCGAATTCATCATCAAGGCCCCCTGGGTCGTGACCTTTCCAGGCCTGGCCATCCTGATCACGGTTCTGGCCATCAACCTGATCGGGGACGGGCTGCGCGACGCGCTCGATCCCAAGCTCAAGAGGAGCTGACCCATGTCCCTGCTTGAGATCAAAAACCTGACGGTCGCTTTCGACACTTCGGTGGGCCTGTTCAAGGCCGTCGACGGCATCGACATTTCCGTGGACGCCCGCGAGGTCCTGGCCATTGTGGGAGAATCGGGCTCCGGCAAGTCGGTGGCCATGCTGGCCACGATGGGCCTCTTGCCCGATACGGCCACGGTAACGGCCGACGTCATGCGGTTCGAGGGCCGTGACCTGCTCACCATGTCCGAAGCCGAGCGCCGCACCATCATCGGCAAGGACATTGCCATGATTTTCCAGGAGCCCATTGCCAGCCTCAATCCCTGTTTCACCGTCGGCTTCCAGATCGGCGAAGTACTCGACCGGCATCTGGGCCTTAAGGGACGTGCGGCACGCGATCGGGCCATAGAACTGCTCGAACTGGTGGGCATTCGCGAGGCTGGTGGCAAGCTCTCGTCCTTCCCCCACCAGATGAGCGGCGGCCAATGTCAGCGCGTGATGATTGCCATGGCCCTGGCCTGCAATCCCAAACTGCTCATTGCCGACGAGCCAACCACAGCGCTCGACGTGACCATCCAGAAGCAGATTCTTGATCTCCTGGTGCGGCTGCAGGCCGAAACCGGCATGGCGCTGATCATGATCACCCACGATATGGGCGTGGTGGCCGAAACCGCCGACCGGGTGATCGTGCAATATAAGGGGCACAAGATGGAGGAGGCCGATGTGCTCTCCCTGTTTGAAAACCCGCGATCGAACTATACGCGCGCGCTGCTCTCGGCCCTGCCGGAAAATGCGGTGGGCGATCGCCTGCCGACCGTGTCAGACATGCTGTTTGAAGCCGCACCCGGAGTGAGCCGATGAGCACACCTGTCCTCGAAGTCCGCAATCTCACGCGTGACTATGTGACCGGCGGCGGCTTTCTACGCCCGGCCAAGGTTCTGCACGCTGTAAAGGGCGTCAATTTCACCCTCGAAAAGGGCAAGACCCTGGCCGTGGTGGGCGAAAGCGGCTGTGGCAAATCCACCCTGGCGCGGATGATTACGCTGATCGATCAGCCCACATCGGGGGACATTTTCATCGATGGCCTGCCGGCCAGCGCGGCCAATGTGACGCGACAATTGCGCCAGAAGGTGCAGATCGTCTTCCAGAATCCCTATGGCTCGCTCAATCCGCGTCAGAAGATCGGCGATGTCTTGGCCGAGCCGCTCTTGCTCAATACCGACATGTCCGGTGCCGAGCGGCGCGACAAGGCCATGGCCATGCTGACCAAGGTTGGCCTGGGGCCCGAGCATTTCAATCGCTATCCGCACATGTTCTCGGGCGGGCAGCGCCAACGCATCGCCATTGCCCGGGCGCTGATGCTCAATCCCAGCTTCCTGGTGCTCGACGAGCCGGTCTCGGCGCTGGATCTTTCGGTCCAGGCGCAGATCCTCAATCTGCTCAAGGACCTGCAGGACGAGTTCAACCTCACCTATGTCTTTATCAGCCACGACCTTTCGGTGGTGCGCTATATCGCCGATGAGGTCATGGTCATGTATTTCGGCGATGTGGTCGAACATGGCAGCCGTGAAGCGGTCTTTGCCGATCCGCAACACGACTATACCAGGACCCTGTTTGCCGCGACGCCCAGAGCCGATGTGGAGAGCATCCGGGCCCGCATCGCCAGGAAAAAGGCAGCCGCCTAGGCTCTGTCATGTTCTGGCTGGAACGAGAGGCTTGCCCCTCCCCTCCCCCTTGAGGGGAGGGGCCGGGGGTGGGGGTCCATCAATGACCCACAAACCACCCCCACCCTCATTCCCTCCCCTCAAGGGGGAGGGAGGCGCAGGAACCGCCGATCCCGATCAAGTCTGACACGCTCTAAACCGCGACGCGCCGCCCCTCCTTGCCCGAGCGGATCAGCGCGTCGATCAGTCTATGCACATCGAGCGCCGTGCGGCCGGTGGAAACCGGCGGCCGTCCGGCCTGAACCGCTTCGGCAAATTCGGCAATCTGGGCCATGTGCCAGTCGAACGGGAAGGCCATGGGATCGGCCCCGCCGCCCGAATTGGACGCCTCGCCAATGGTCTCATTGCGCCCTTCAAGCCAGTTAAGGGTCAGATTGCCGCCGGTCAGGGTGGCGCTGGCGTGATCGAAATTGAGCGTCAGGCTCTCCGCCCCGCCGGGGAAATTGGCAGTGGTGGCCATGAGACCCCCCACCGCGCCATTGGCAAATTCCATGCCCCCGGCCACGAAATCCTCGGTCTCCATCCGGTGCAGGCCTGTGGTCGCCGATAGCGCCGTCACCGCCCTGACCGGGCCGGTCAGGCTCAGCATCAGGTCGAGCGAATGGATGGCCTGGGTGATCAGTACCCCGCCACCATCCTGGGCGAAGCTGCCGCGGCCGGGCTGGTCGTAATAACCCTTTTGCGGCCGCCACCAGGGCACGACCAGATGCACCGCCTGCAGCGCGCCCATCTCGCCCGAAGCGACCTTTTCGGCCAGCGCCCTGGACGCCGCGCGGAAGCGGTGCTGGAAGATGATGCCCAGCGTGACCCCCGCATCTTCGCACGCGGCCACGATCCGCTCGGCGGCCTCGGTGGAACGCTCCACCGGCTTTTCCATCAGCACATGCTTTCCCGCCTTTGCAGCGGCCGCGACTATGTCCTGGCGCGCATTGGGCGGGGTCAGCACCAGAATGGCGTCCACCGCCGGGTCGGCCAGCAGCGCCTCATAGCTTTGCGCGGCGGGGAAGCCATATTCGGCGCAGAACCGATCGAGCTCGTCCCGGTTGCGCCGCCAGACGCCGCGCACATCGATCCGGTCCTTGAGCGCATTAAGGGCCAGCGCATGGGGTTTTGCCGCCATGCCGGCGCCCACGACACCCAGTCCGAATTTGCTCTGTTCATGCGCCATTCAGCCGCCTCCTTCTATGCCATGGTCGCGCCATTTTCACGGCGCTCAACTGCCCATCGGGGACATTGGAAGAGGGACCTAGCATGAAAATCGTGGGGATTGTTGCCGCAGTTTTTCTCGCGGCAGGAATTGCGCTGGCCGGCTGGTTTGTCGGCAGCTCGCTGGTGGAAAGCCGCCAGCCTTTGCGCGTGGTCACGGTCAAGGGGTTGAGCGAACGCGCGGTCGAGGCCAATCTGGGCTTCTGGCCCATCCGCTTCGTGGCCACGGGCCCAACCCTGGAGGCGGCACGGGCCAGCCTTGAAACCTCGGAAGCCTCGGTGCGCGCCTTCCTGGCCGATCGCGGCTTTGCCGACACCGAAATCCAGGTGCAGAACGTGCTGGTGGAGGATCGGGCCGCCGGCTACAGCGCCTCGTCCATGAATGACGAATATCGCTTTGTCTTGACCGAGGACATGCTGGTCACCACCGACCGGGTGCAGGACCTGGCCGATGCCAGCCGCTCGGTGGCCGATCTCCTGCGCCAGGGCGTGGTCTTTTCCTCCGACGCCTATAGCGCGGGGGCCAGCTTCGTGTTCACCGGCATCAATGACCTCAAGGGCGAAATGCTGACCGAAGCCACCCAGCGCGCCAAGGAAACCGCCGAACAATTCGCCGCCGAATCCGGGGCTCAGGTGGGCGATATCCAGACCGCCAATCAGGGTGTTTTCGAAATCCTGCCGGCCGTCGAAATTCCCAATGACCGGCCGGAAAAGCAGATCGACAAAAAGGTGCGCGTGGTCACCACCATCACCTATTTCCTGGTCGACTGACGCTATGGGTGGGGCCTTGGGGCCCCGCCTCACCCGACCCGCTTCTGCTGCCCCTTGCGCAGGAATTTTTCCAGGTCGTCCCGCGCCATAGGCCTGGCCAGGGCATAGCCCTGCAGCACCTCGCAGCCCAGATGCTTGAGGATTTCGGCATGGTCCATGGTTTCCACGCCCTCGGCGACGATCTCGATATCCATGGATTTGCCGATATCCACGATCGAGGCCACCAATTGGCGCTGCGCGGGTTCATCCAGAATGGGATTGATCAATTGCCGGTCGATCTTGAGCCGGCGCGGATGCAGTTTCTGCAGGGAAACGATCGAGGCATAGCCCGTGCCGAAATCATCGATCTCGACATCGATGCCAAGCTCCTTGATCTGGTCGATATTCCAGGCAACGATTCCGTCGCTTTCGTCCAGATAGATGCTCTCGACCAATTCGAAGGCCAGGCGCCCGGGCGGCAGCGACAGGGCCCTGAGCCCGTTGACCAGGTCTTCATCGGTCAGGCGGCGCAGCGAGACATTGACCGAGACGCGCGGGACGCGCAGGCCTTTGGCATCCCAGCGCTTGAGATCGGCCAGGGCCTTGTCCAGGATGAGCTTGTCGATCTGGGCCACGACATTGAGTTCTTCGGCCACATCCATGAACTGGTCCGGCGTCTTGATCGTGCCATCGGCATGCCGCCAGCGCGCCAGCGCCTCGACCCCGGTCAGCTCCAGCGTCTGGGCGTCGAACTGAGGCTGATAGACGGCGAAAAACGCGTCATTATCCAGGCCCGTGAGGATTTCGTCGGCCACCCGCTTGGTGCGCACCACCTCGGCCTGCAAGGCGTCGGTGAAAAATTCGTGCCGGTTCCGGCCCAGCGCCTTGGCGCGATAGAGCGCGATATCGGCATTGACCAGCAATTGATCGACATTGATATAGGCCGACCGGGACACGGCCACGCCGATACTGACGCCGAAGCGGATTTCATGTCCCTCATGCTGGGCCGGACGGCTCATTTCACGCACGATCCGGTCAGCGATCAGGCGCAGGCGTCCATCATTGGGGCCGGCGGTGGAGACGATGACGAATTCGTCGCCCCCGATGCGCGCCACAAAATCGGTCTCCCGGCAATTGGCCCGCAACACCTTGCTGGCATGAACCAGCATGGCATCGCCCGCCGCATGCCCCAGCGTATCGTTGATCTGCTTGAAACGGTCGAGGTCAATATGCAGTAGCGCGATCGAGCCGCTGCCATGATAGCCATCGGCCGCGTGGCGCTTGAGAACCTCATCCAGATAGCGCCGGTTCGGCAGCCCCGTCAGGCTGTCATGCAGGGCATTATGCTCGATCCGGATGCGGGCCGTCTCCAACTCGCTATTGCGCGCATCGGCCTGGCTCTTGGCGCGGCGGAGATCCTCATTGAGTTCGACGTCCCGGGTCACGTCCCAATTGACCCCGACGACCTTGTCCGGTTGCCCCGGCTCGCTGTGAAGCATGCCCACGGAGCGGATATAGCGGATTTCGCCATCGGGCAGCAGCACCCGGTAATCGGTTTCGTAATAGCCCGACCGGATCATGGTGCGGTAGGTGTTCTCGGCCCGCTCGCGATCCTCGGGATGGACGGCCCGTTGCCAATCCCCATGGGTGCGCGGCCCGCCATCGAGCGGCAGGCCGAAAAGCTCATTATTGCGGTTGTCCCAGGTCTCTTTGTCGGTGGATGTATCCAGTTCCCACACACCGACCTTGGACACCGCCAGGGCCAGGTTGAGGCGCCGGGTCAGGCGCGCCAGTTCCACCTCGCGCTCGCCCAGCTCGCGGATATGATCGTGCCGCTCACGGACCATGCGGCTGGTGACGAAGATGGGAAACAGGATCAGCATGCCGGCCAGAAGGATCATGCCGCGCAGGGTCCAGGTCGTGAACGGATCGGCCCCCCAGCCCGCTTTGGGCACCGCGGCGATCTGCCAACTGCCCGACGGCAGGATCACATCGGCAATGACCGGATCGTCCTGACCCAGATCGGGTCCGTAAAACCGCTCGCCGGCCCCGCCCAGGCCGTCATGGCCGGTGACCGAAATATCCAGGTTCAGAGCGGGGTCGACCAGGCCGCTATCGATATAGAGCTGGTCGACATCGACCACCGCCGAGACCAGGCCCCAGAACTGCCGGTCCGGGCCCGAGCCGGTAAAGACCGGGAAACGTCCCACGAAACCCTGGCCGCCCTGCACCAGATCGACAGGACCGGCAATGTTGAGCTGGCCGGTTTCGAGCACCGTGCGCACCGCCGGCCATTGCGCCGGAACGTGCCGATAATCGAGACCAAGTGCGGCCTCGTTCCCGGCGCGCGGATAGGTCATGCGGATGACCAGATCGGGCGCTGCCGCCACCGAACGCAATTGGCTGTCTTCCTCGAAGACCTTGCCGACCAATTCGTCATAGCGCGCCTGATCCATGTCCGGCTCGGTCGAAATGACCGCAACCAGGCCCTTGATGAGCTGGATATTGCTCGCAATATGCCCCTCGAGCTTGGCGCGGATCACCGAAATCTGATTGAGCGCATCGGCTCTTTGGCGCTCTTCGGCCAATTGCTGGTTCTGCCGGTCGACAAGCAGGGCCGCAACCAGCATTGCGGCAAGCGCGAGCAGGACCGGAATGGCCATGGTCCGGCGCCAATCGCCGCGATGTTCTGCTGTCCGTCCCTCGTTCATTCCGCTGCCTGAAAAAGCCCCCTGACGCCTTCTGCGTCCAGCGGCCAAGACTAGGCGGGGAAACTTGACGGGATGCTTACCACGCCGGGCATTTCCCGGCTTGGTAAAGGATGCGTAAACACCTCGGCATTAGAGCACTTCCAGCAAAAGTGGCGACGGTTTTCAGCGTTTCAACGAAACGGCCAAGGCCTTAGGGCACCACGGTCTTGATGATCGAGGCGTCGAGCGCCTCATAGTCATGCAGGCCGATCACGTCATAGAGCTCCTGGCGGGTCTGCATCTCGTCCAGCATCGCCTTGGTGCCGCCATCGCGCTTGATGGTGGCGTAGAGCTTTTCCTGCGCCTTGTTAGCCACGCGCAGCGAGGAGACCGGCCAGATGACCATGGAATAGCCCAGGGCCTCGAATTCGCTTGCGGTCTGATAGGGCGTGCGGCCGAATTCGGTCATGTTGGCCAGAAGCTTGACCCCCGGCATGGCCTTGGCGAAGTCACGGAACATGTCCACGCTGGTCAAGGCTTCAGGGAAAATCGCATCGGCCCCGGCCTCGATATAGAGCTTGGCGCGGGCCACGGCACCATCCAGCCCCTCGCTGGCCGCCGCATCGGTGCGGGCGATAATCACCATGTCCCGGCGCGCCCTGGCGGCCGCGGCCACCTTGGCGGCCATGTCATGGGCGTCGGCCAGTTTCTTGTCATTGAGATGCCCGCATTTCTTGGGCAGCAACTGGTCTTCGAGATGCACTGCACCGGCGCCCGCTTCCTCGAAGGTGCGCACCATATGCATCACATTGAGCGCCTCGCCATAGCCAGTATCGCCATCGACCAGCAGCGGCAGGCCTGAAGCGCGGGCAATCTGGCGGATGAAAAAGGCCACCTCGTCCACGGTAATGACGCCGAGATCCGGCAATCCCATCGAGGCGGTCATGGCCGCGCCCGAAAGATAGAGCCCCTCAAAACCGGCATTTTTCGCCTGAATGGCGGCATGGCCATTATGGGCGCCGGGAAGCTGCAGGATCTGCTTGCGGTCAAGCAGGGCGCGAAATCGGCTGCCGGCAGTTTCGCGGGGCAGGTCGGCGGAAACGAGATAGGGCATGGGCCTTAGGCCTCCTTGCGATCCTTGAGCGGCACGAATGACAGGTCTTCGGGCCCGGTATAATTGGCCGATGGGCGGATGATTTTGCCGTCCTGCCGCTGCTCGATCACATGCGCCGACCAGCCCGATGTGCGGGCAATGACGAAGAGCGGCGTGAACATGGCGGTGGGAACGCCCATCAGATTGTAGGAGACGGCGCTGAACCAATCCAGGTTCGGAAACATCTTCTTGGCGTTCATCATGACGCTCTCGATGCGCTCGGCAATTGCATATTGGCGGCCGGCCCCTGCCTTGTCGGCAAGGCTTTTGGCGACGCGCTTGATGACGACATTGCGCGGGTCCGACACCGTATAAACCGGGTGACCGAAGCCGATGATGACTTCCTTATTGGCCACGCGTTCGCGGATATCGGCCTCCGCCTCATCGGGCGAGGCGTAGCGCTCCTGGATCTGGAAGGCGACTTCATTGGCGCCGCCATGCTTGGGGCCGCGCAGCGCGCCAATGGCCCCGGCAATGGACGAATACATGTCCGACCCGGTGCCCGCGATGACGCGGGCGGCAAAGGTCGAGGCGTTGAATTCGTGCTCGGCATAAAGGATGAGTGAAGTGTGCATGGCCCGCACCCAATCCTCATCCGGGCGCTTGCCATGAAGCAGGGTCAGGAAATGCCCGCCAATGCTGTCATCGTCGGTTTCGACCTCGACGCGGCGGCCATTATGGGCGAAATGGTACCAATAGAGCAGCATGGACCCCAGCGACGCCATCAGCCTGTCGGCAATGGCCCGGGCGTCAGGCGCATTGTGATCATGGCTCTCGGGCAGGGTGCAGCCGAGCACCGAGACACCGGTGCGCATCACATCCATCGGGTGCGCCGCCGCAGGCAGGGCTTCGAGCGCCGCCCGCACCGCCAAAGGCAGGCCACGCATGGATTTCAGCCGCGCCTTATAGGCGGTCAGCTGCGCCCGCGTGGGCAGGGTGCCGTGGACGAGCAGGTGCGCCACCTCCTCGAACTCACTGGTTTCGGCCAGGTCGAGAATGTCATAGCCGCGATAATGCAGGTCATTGCCGGTGCGGCCGACGGTGCAAAGCGCGGTATTGCCGGCGGTGACGCCCGACAGGGCAACCGATTTCTTGGGCTTGAAGCCTGGTACTTCGGTCATCTGCGCCTCCTTTAGAAAATCCCCGCGGGAGCCTCGGGACCAAGCTGGTCCGGCGAAACCACGAAATTGAGCGCCTTGACCTCGGCAGCGGTCAGCGTCGGCAGGCGTTCGACCAGAGCCAGGAAGCGGTCCTGCTCCTCGCGCGAGACAATGCCTTCGGCCAGGGTACGGAATTTTTCGATATAGTTGGCGCGCTTGAAGGGGCGGGCGCCATTGGGGTGCGCGTCGGCAACGCCCAGTTCATCGGTGATGACGGTGCCGTCTTCCATGGTGACGATCACCTGGCCGCCATAGGCCATGTCCTCGCCCTTGGCGTGATAGCGCTGGGTCCAGATCGGGTCTTCTTCGGTGGTGATCTTGTGCCAGAGCGCCACGGTTTCGGGCCGCTGGGCGCGCTCGGGGGCATAGCTCTTCACATGGTGCCAGCCGCCATCTTCGAGCGCCACGGCGAAGATATACATGATCGAGTGATCGAGCGTTTCGCGGCTGGCCTTGGGGTCCATCTTCTGCGGATCATTGGCGCCGGTGCCGATCACGTAATGGGTGTGATGGCTGGTCTTGATCAGGATCGATTTGACCTTGGTGAGATCGCCGATCTTGGGTCCCATGCGGCGGGCCAGATCGATCAGCGCCTGGCTCTGATACTCGGCCGAATATTCCTTGGTATAGGTATCGAGAATGGCGCGCTTGGGCTCGCCCTTTTCCGGCAGCGGCACATGGTAGAGTGCTGTGGGGCCGGACAGGAGATAGGCGATGAACCCGTCTTCCCCTTCATAGGCCGGGGAGGGCGCGCCTTCCCCGCGCATGGCGCGGTCGACCGCCTCGATGGCCATCTTGCCGGCAAAGGCCGGGGCATAGGCCTTCCAGGTCGAGATTTCGCCCTTGCGCGACTGGCGCGTGGTGGTGGTGGTATGCAGCGCCTGCTGAATGGCCTGATAGGTCACTTCGGTGGAAAGACCGAGCAGGGCGCCAATGCCACCGGCCGCCGAGGGGCCGAGATGGGCGATATGGTCGATCTTGTGTTCATGAAGGCAAATGCCTTTGACCAGATCGACCTGGATTTCATAGCCGGCAGCAAGACCGCGCACCAAGGCTGCACCATCGAGCCCCTTGGCCTGTGCCACGGCCAGAATTGGCGGGATATTGTCGCCCGGATGGCTGTAATCGGCAGCCAGGAACGTGTCGTGGAAATCGAGCTCGCGCACGGCCACGCCATTGGCCCAGGCGGCCCATTCAGGCGAAACCAGCGTATCATTGGCAAGGCCGAAAACCGGCGCGCCCTTTTCGGATTTGTGCCCCAGCGCCTGGGCACGGGCCGAGCGGATTGGGCCGCGGGCAATCGAGGCAGCGGCAACGGCGGCATTGTCGATAATGCGATTGCCGATCATCTCGATGACATCATCCTCGACCGGCACCGGGTCGGTCGCCACGGCGGCGAGCTTCCAGGCAAGCTGGTCCTCGCGCGGCAAATGTTCGGCCGATTTATAGGTGCGTACGTCGTGGATTTTCATCTCTGCTCTCCATTCGGAAATTTGGGCCGGACCATATAGGCAGAATGGGTCAGGCCCAAGACAGGAAAAGGCAAGCCTGCTACAATCACACAGGTTCACCTTTGTAATTTTGTGGAGTTGTGGATTTGGCGCCCAAAAAGGTCTTTGCCGGTGCGCGTTTGCGGGCCCTGAGGGCACAACATCGCCTGACCCAGGCCGAGCTGGCCACCCGGCTCGACATCTCCGCCTCCTATGTCAATCAGCTCGAAGCCAATCAGCGGCCATTGACCGCCTCGGTCATGGTGGCATTGGCCGAAAGCTTCAATCTCGACCTTTCGAGCCTCACCTCGGACGCTTCGGATCGCTTGGTGGTCGATCTGCGCGAGGCCCTGGCCGACCCGGTCTTTGGCGAGGCGGTGCCGAACCTGCAGGAACTCAAAACCGTCGCCACCAGCGCGCCGGACATGGCCCGCGCCGTCCTGGCGCTTTACGGCGCCTATCGCAAGACCAATGAAACTCTTGCCGGCATGGACGCGGCCCTGGCCCGCGACCCGCAATCCACTGTGCAGACCGCCTATGAGGAAGTGCGCGACTTCTTCCACTATGCCGACAATTATATCGACCCGCTCGATCGGGCTGCCGAGCAATTGGCGGGCGAACTGGGCGAGATCGGGCCGGACCGGCTTCGGCGATTGATGGCCTATTGCGCCGAGCGGCATGGGATCGCGGTGCATCTGGCCGCTCCGCCAAGCGGCGACCGCATGATTGAATTCGACCGTCAGGGCCGCGCGCTCTGGGTCAATGCCCATCTCGAACCCTCGAGCCAGTTCTTCCAGATCGCCACAATGCTGTGTGGGCTCGAACAGGCGGATCTGCTGGAGAGCCTGCTGGACGTGGCCAATTTCCAGGCACCAGAGGCTAAGTCGATCGCCCGCATGGGCCTCAGCAATTACTTCGCCGGCGCCCTGCATATGCCTTATGGGGCCTTCCTTGAAGCAGCGGCCGACTATCGTTTTGACATTGAGGAATTGGCGCGAATATTCGGCGCCAGTCTCGAACAGGTGGCCCATCGCCTCTCGACCATGCAAAGGCCGCGCGAAAGAGGCGTCCCCTTTTTCTTCGCTCGTGTGGATGCTGCGGGCACTATCACCAAGCGTCATTCGGCGACGGCCCTGCAATTTGCCCGTTTCGGTGGCGCCTGTCCTTTGTGGAATGTGCACCGCGCCTTTGAAGCGCATGGCCAGATCATCCGGCAATTGGCCGAAACCCCGGACGGCAAGCAATATCTGTGTCTCGCCTGGAGCCACGAAAAGCGCCTTGGCGGTTATCGCGGGGTCACCCGGCGCTATGCCTATGCCTTGGGCTGCGAAATCACCCATGCCGGGCGGCTGGTCTATGCAGACGATCTCGACCTCACCAAAGCCCCGTTCGACCCCATCGGCATTTCCTGCCGCATCTGCGAACGCCGCAACTGTCCGCAGCGCTCGGTGCCACCCATGGCCGCGGCGATCTCCGTGCCGGCTGATAGGAGAAGCGTGGTGCCTTATGAGATCGGGTGATCTGCGGAGGGGTGACAACTACGAAATCATTGTTCATCGCCTCCCTCCCCTTGATGGGGAGGGTAGCGCAGCCTGACGCGCAGCGTCCTGGCGCAGCTAGGGTGGGGTGATGGCCCGCGTCTGTGCAGAAGAAAGCATGGATCTGAGTTTGCCAGAGTCACCCCGCCCTCATTCCCTCCCCATCAAGGGGAGGGAGGCGCAGGGCGATATGCCGGTGTTCATCCACCCACCCCGGTGAGGGCCGAGGCGCCAAGGCCTGAGCGGCGTTGGACGTCTTTATGCCGGTTCGAAATCCGGGCCATGCCCCGACACCGGTTTCATCCCATTGGCAAAGCGCTTGGCGTTCTTCACATAGCGGTCCGCCGAGGCGGTCAGCGCTGCAACGCCCGCCGCATCGATTTCCCGCACCACCTTGGCCGGGGCACCCATGACCAGCGAATTGTCGGGGATCACCTTGCCCTCGGTCACCAGCGCATTGGCGCCGATCAGGCAGTTTTCCCCGATGACGGCGCCGTTGAGCACGGTGGCGCCCATGCCGATCAGCGAATTGTCGCCAATGGTGCAGCCATGCACGATCGCTCCATGGCCAATGGTGACATTGGCCCCGATGGTCAGCGGAAAGCCGCTATCGGTATGCAGCACGCAGTTTTCCTGCACATTGGAGCGGGCACCGATCCTGATGGGCTCGATATCGCCCCGCGCCACCACGCCAAACCAGATGCCGGCCTCCGGACCGACATGAACATCCCCCACCAGGACGGCGGTCGGTGCGATCCAGCCGACAGTCTCGTCAATCTTCGGCGCAACGCCGTCGAGCGCGTAAAGGGGCATGCCGTCTCCTCCTGATCCCTATGGCTTTATGCCGTATGCATCGCGCATCTGGGCAATTTCCGAAAGCGCATTTTCGAACAGGCTCCAGTCGTCCGCCTCGGCAATCGGGGCCCAGATGGCCTCGACCTCGTCGATCAGCATGGTGCGTGGCTTCTCGCGCGCGAAATAGGCATGGTCGAGACTGACATCACCCTTCGGCCCATAGGCTTCCATGAGATCGGCCACAGGCCGGAAGGCCCTGCTGGCATAGTGATCGGCGGAGGGGCCTTTCGCCGCCCGCGCCGCGCTCAGCACGCCGCCGCGCCAGTCGAAAAAGAACTGATCGTAAGGCGCCTTGCTCTCGGCGAGAAAGCCGAAAAGGGCGGTAACGAAGGCGCCGTCCTGCTCCACGTCGCGCGGTTGAAGGCCCAGTCGGTGCAGGATCTGACGGGGCAGTTCCTCGCGAAACACCGGCCAGACCGTGTTGAGCGCCGGTTCGAGCTTTTCGATAGACGACAAAGGCACCAGGCATTCGGCCAGCCGGGTCAGGTTCCAGGCCAGCGTATCGGGCTGGCGGCCAAAGGCATAAAGCCCGGTCTCGTCGAAATAGGCGGCGGTAAAGGCAGGATCATAGGCGGGCAGGAAGCGCCAGGGCCCATAGTCGAAGCTCTCGCCGGTTATATTGATATTGTCGGTATTGAGCACCCCATGCACAAACCCGGCGGCAATCCATTGCGCACCCAGCCGGGCGACCTTTGCCACCACCGCTTCAAGCAGGGCCACGGCCTTGTCCTCGGCCCCGGACAGCGCCGGATAATAATGCGCGACACAATGATCGACGAGGCGCCCGAGATTGGCATTGTCCTCGAGATAGGCCAGCCGCTGGAAGGTGCCGATGCGGATATGGCTGTGGCTGAGCCGGGTCAGCACCGATGAGCGGGTCGGGGAGGGCTCATCGCCGCGATAAAGCTGCTCGCCGGTTTCGACCAGTGAAAAGCTCTTGGAGGTGTAAACGCCCAGCGCCTCGAGCATTTCGGTGGCCAGCACTTCGCGCACCCCGCCCTTAAGCGTCAGCCGCCCGTCTCCGCCCCGCGACCAGGGCGTCTTGCCCGAGCCCTTGGTGCCAAAGTCGAGCAGCCGCCCATCAGCCGGGTCCACGCATTGCGCGAACAAGAACCCGCGCCCGTCACCCAGTTCGGGATTATAGGAGCGGAATTGATGGCCGTGATAGCGCAGCGCCAGTGGGGTTTCCAAGGAACCGGGCAGGGGCGCGAAACGGCCAAAATGCTTGAGCCACTGGGCGTCGCTTAAATCATCCAGCCCGACCCGCTTTGCCCAACGCTGGTCGCGATGGCGCAGGATCGTTTGCGGGAAATCGGCCGGCGCAACGGCATCGAAAAAGGCGTCGCCAAGCTCTGCATGGGCTTTGGATGGGGCAAATCGGGTCATATCGGCCCAACGCTATCAGAGCCCGTTTCGTTCGTCCCCCGCCGCGTGATCGCTGCAAGCCCGATCTGCAAATGGCTGTCTGGCGATTGTCGTCAAATCGGCCTATAGAGGGAAAAATGACCTCTGCCCCACTCGCCGCCCCCGCCGTCATCCGCCTGGCGCCTTTCGAAGCCGCCATTTTCGACATGGATGGCACCCTGCTCGATACTGAGGCGGTGTTCCGCGACATTGTCTTCGATGTCTGCACCGAGCTCGGCTTCGAAATGACCGACGATGTGCACCGCTCCATGGTGGGCTCAAGCCACGAAACCACCAATCGACTGCTCATCGAAGCCTATGGCGTGGCCTTTCCCTATGCCATGTTCGACGAGAAATGCCGCGTCACCATGCGCGAGCGCAGCCATGCCGGCGTACCGGTGAAGCAAGGCGCGCGCGAATTCATCACCGAATTGCGGGTCCGCGGTATCCCGACGGCGGTTGCCACTTCCTCGCGCAACCCCCATGCCGAGCACCATCTGCGTGCTGCCGGGCTGCTGGATCTGTTCGAAACCGTGGTGACGCGGGACGATGTGGTCAATCCCAAGCCGCACCCGGAGCCCTATCTGACCGCCGCCGGCCGGTTGGGCGTCGATCCGACCCGATGCCTGGCGCTCGAAGACAGCCATTCCGGCGTCCGCGCAGCCCATGCCGCAGGCATGCAGACTGTCATGGTGCCCGACCTTGTCGGCCCCAATGACGCCATCCACGCCCTGGGCATTTCCATCATGGAAAGCCTGGTTCATGTGCATATGGCCGCCTTCGACCGCGACTGAGCCGCAACAGGTCTGAACGAAAATTAACCATTGTCGTAAATCGATAAAGCTTTATCCAAGCGGGTAAGGCCACGTTCAGCACGCCGAAAACTCATCAAAATCAGGGCTTTCCCTTGGCTTTCATGGCCGTTAACTCTGCCTTAAGTCGCTAAGATTTATGGTTAACCGCTCGTAAATTTCGACTTCCCTCCCGCCGCCGCCTTGTCTAGTGTGCCGGCCGGGAAGTGCAGGAACCCAGTCGTGGGTTCCAATCGAGAAGGCCCGCCGGAAGGACTGGACGGGCTCAGGGGTAAGGACGGGGCATGCAACCTGGCTGGCAGCAGAAATTTGTGCGTGCCCTTTCGCCTGCATTGGCGCTTGGCGCTGCCGCCCTGGTTCTGTTCGTCACCCTCTCGCCTGCCCATGCCCAGACGCTCGATTTCCCCCAGGCCATGCCCGACGAGATCAGCGCCATTCGCCAGCAGCCCGCGCTGGGCGCCACGGCCCTGCCGCTGGCCCCGGGGCAGCAACCCCTGACGCCGGCCCTGCTCGCCAATTACGTCAAGCGCCAGCAGGCCCTGCGCGCCGTCGACGTCACGCTTGCCGGTCCGCAACCCGAACTGACCAGCGATCTCTTGATGGGCTATATCAGCCGCGGCTCGCTGGCCGGCGGCAACACTGCCCTCTCGGCTATCGCCAGCTTCACCGAGCCCACGCCGCCGCGCCCGGTCCCCTCGGTGTCGTCCGATCTGCTCGCCAGCTATATCCAGAATGGCTATCAGCCGACCGCCAAGCGGGTCGAAGCGGCCAATAGCGAGCGCGAATGCCTGGCCCAGGCAATCTATCACGAAGCGCGCGGCGAAACCGCGACGGGGCAATTGGCGGTGGCCAATATCATCGTCAACCGCGCCCGGTCTGCCAAATTCCCCGGCTCGCTCTGCGGCGTTATCTATCAGAATGCCGAAAAGGGCCGCTATCGCTGCCAGTTCACCTTTGCCTGCGACGGCCGCGACGATACGCCGGGCGAACGTCGCGCCTGGGCCCGTTCGCAGGACCTGGCCAAAAAGGTCTATGCCGAATATGCGCTGGGCGATGAAATCGGCATCCTGCCGGACTCCGCGCTTTATTATCACACCACCGCCGTGCATCCCTCCTGGGCCAATACCTTCAGCCGCGTGGCGGCCGTAGATAGCCACATTTTCTACGCCCCCTGATGAGACGCCAGATTGATGGTCATGAAAAAGGGCGCCATTGGCGCCCTTGTTGTTTGCGTGCCTGGCGGAACGGCTATTCCGCCGCCATCTGCAGCCTTGGGCCGGCATCGGCATTGGCTTCGGGGCCAAATTTTTCAAAGTTCTTCCGGAACAGGGCAACCAGTTTGGCGGCCTGCGCGTCATAGGCATCGCCATCGGCCCAGCATTGGCGCGGGTCGAGCAGGCGATCCTCGACGCCCGGTACACTGACGGGCACCTCAAAACCGAACAGCGGGTCAAAGCGCATTTCGGTATTGTCCAACTCACCGTTAAGCGCAGCAGTGAGAAGCTGCCGGGTCGAGGCGATATCGATGCGCTTGCCCACCCCATAGGCGCCGCCAATCCAGCCGGTATTGAGCAACCAGGCCTGGGCGCCGCTCTTATGCAGCCGCTCGGCCAACATCTGACCGTAGACAGTGGGGTGCAGCGGCATGAAGGGGGCACCGAAACAGGCCGAAAAAGTTGCCTGCGGCTCGGTAACACCGCGCTCGGTGCCAGCCACTTTGGCCGTATAGCCCGAAAGGAAGTGGTAGACGGCCTGGTCCGGCGACAGCCGCGCCAATGGCGGCAGGACACCGAAGGCATCGGCAGTCAGGAATACCACGGTCTTGGGCGTGCCGCCGACACTGCCCCTGGCAATCGAGGGCAGGACGTCGATGGGATAGGCCGCGCGGGTATTCTCAGTCAGCGAGACATCGGTAAAGACCGGCACATTGGCCGCATCCAGCACCACATTTTCCAGCACGGTGCCGAAGCGGCGCGTTGCCGCAAAGATTTCCGGTTCCGCCTTTTGCGAGAGATTGACCGTCTTGGCATAGCATCCGCCTTCGAGATTGAAGACGCCATTATCGCTCCAGCCATGCTCATCGTCCCCGATCAGCGGGCGATTGGGATCGTTGGAGAGCGTGGTCTTGCCGGTGCCCGAAAGCCCGAAAAACAAGGCGGCCTCGCCCTCAGGCCCCAGATTGGCCGAGCAATGCATGGGCAGGACGCCTTGGTCGGGGGCGTGGAAATTGAACAGCGAGAACACGCTTTTCTTGATTTCGCCCGCATAGCGCGTGCCGGCAATGATCACGATATTGCGCGTCATATCCAGGGCGATAACCGTGTCGGTGCGGCAGCCGTGCCGGGCCGGATCGGCCTGGAACAGGGGCGCGTGCACAATGGTCACCGGCGTGGCACTGGGCGATTGCGCAATATCCTCGCCCCGGCGGATCAGCAGATTGCGGATGAACAGGGCATGCCAGGCGCTGGGGGTCAGCACCGTGACCTCATATTGATGCGCCGGATCGGCCCCGGCCAGCAGGTCCTGACGGAAAAGCGACTGTCCGGCCAGATGCGCGGTGACGTCCTCGAGCAGCACGGCGAATTTGTCCGGGTTCATGGCGCCCGAATTGTCCCACCACACGCGGCTTTCCGTCAGGCTGTCCCGAACGATGAACTTGTCCTTGGGAGAACGGCCGGTAAAGGCCCCCGTTTCCACCACCAGCGCACCGTCGGCCGTCAGCCGGGCGCCGCCCTGGCCGATGGCCGCGGCAACCAGTGCGGGCGCTATGGCGTTCTCGTTCAGCGATGCGGCCTTTTCCGCAATGCTGGTGCGGAGCTGGGTGTGATCGAAGCCGGGCATGTTTTTAAACTCTCCACGCGACCGCCCAACCCGTCCGGTGGGCGTTCTGGAGAGCAAAATAGAGCCGCCATGATAAGGCCAGCCATCCCGAAATCGGTCGTACGACGGAAGTCGGATGGCCGGGAAAGACATGCGCAAGACTGGCACAAAGCAGGTGCGCGCCTTATTTAATACGTAATTGTCGCCTGCAAAGTCGCTCGAGCGGCGCAATGGCTAGCAACTTGCGTCAGGAATTGAGCTGGAGCATCGTGCACAAACAAGGAAACGGTATTCCGCAACGGCCGATGCGACCGTAACACAGCCAGAGCGGTACCCTGCTTCATGTGCAGGCGACCCTCTAGCGTCATGAGAAGAAAGGCAGCCAATGCCAAAGATCGCCCTGGTGGACGATGACCGCAATATCCTCACCTCCGTTTCCCTGACCCTGGAAGCGGAAGGCTATTCGGTCGCCACCTATACCGACGGCGCCTCGGGGCTCGAGGGGCTGACGACCGACAAGCCGGATCTGGCCATTCTCGACATCAAGATGCCGCGCATGGACGGCATGGAATTGCTGCGGCGGCTCAGGCAGAAATCCGATGTGCCGGTCATCTTCCTCACCTCCAAGGACGAGGAAATCGATGAATTGTTCGGCCTCAAAATGGGCGCCGACGATTTCATCACCAAGCCCTTCAGCCAGCGCCTGCTGGTCGAACGCGTCAAGGCCATCCTGCGCCGCTCCGCTCCGCGCGATGCGGCGGCCACCGGTGGCTCGGCCGAACCGACGCCGGGCAAGGCGCTGATCGAGCGCGGCGCCCTGGTCATGGACGAGGAACGCCACACCTGCACCTGGAAAGGCCAGCGCGTGACCCTGACCGTCACCGAATTCCTGATCCTGCAGGCCTTGGCGCTGCGGCCCGGCGTGGTCAAGTCGCGCAATGCCCTGATGGATGCGGCCTATGACGATCAGGTCTATGTCGATGATCGCACCATCGATAGCCACATCAAGCGGTTGCGCAAGAAGTTCAAGGCGACCGACGACGACTTCGAAATGATCGAAACGCTCTACGGTGTCGGTTATCGCTTCAAGGAGCAATAAGGACCCACGTGGCCACGCTCGACGATCCGCATGCAACTGAAACGGGGCGCCATCGGGGCTCCGCTTCGGACGAGAACGCCGAGCGTTCCGGCCGCCGGGGATGGCGTCTGCTCCTGATGCCGGTGCTCAAGCTTTTCGAAGGCTTGAGGCGCTTTCTCGATTTCACCATCTTTTCGAGCCTCACCCGCCGCATCGTCGTGCTCAACATGGCCGGTCTGCTGGTTCTGGTGGTCGGCATTCTCTATCTCAACCAATGGCGCGACGGCCTGATCGATGCGCGCGTGCAATCGCTGCGCGTGCAGGGCGAAATCATCTCGGCCGCCATTGCTGCCTCGGCAACGGTGGATAGCGACATCATCTCGGTCGATCCCGACCGGCTGCTTGGCGCCCAGAGTGGGTCGTTCTCGCCCTTTTCCTATTACGATCCTACCCTGGAATTTCCCATCAATCCCGAGCGCGTCGCCCCTTTGCTGCGCAATCTCATCACCCCCACCCGCACCCGGGCCCGCATCTATGACGGGCAGGGTCTCTTGATCCTGGACAGCGAAAACATCTATGCGCGCGGCGAGGTCCTGCGGCAGGCCATCGATACGTCCAAATCGGGCAGTTTCTTCCTGATGGATTGGTGGAACGCGCTGATTTCATGGGCCCCGGGCGGCAATTATCCCACCTATCAGGAATATGAGGCCGACGAAGGCATCCGCTATCCCGAAGTGGCATCGGCCCTCGCCGGTGCCCCGGCCGATTTCGTGCGCGTCGATGCCCAGAACCAGCTCGTCGTTTCGGTGGCCGTGCCGGTGCAGCGCCTGCGCGCCATTGTCGGGGCCATCCTGCTCTCCACCGAACCGGGCGACATCGATTCGGTCGTGGCCCAGGAGCGCTGGAGCATCCTGCGCATTGCCGGCATTGCAGCAGGCGTGCAGATCGTGCTCTCCCTGCTCCTGGCCGGAACCATTGCCGGCCCGATGCGCCGGCTCTCCGCCGCCGCCGAGCGGGTTCAGACCGCCGGCAATGCTCGCGCTGAAATTCCCGACCTCAGCGACCGCCCCGACGAAATCGGCCATCTGTCCGGGGCCCTGCGGCGCATGACCGACGCGCTCTATAATCGCATCGAGGCCATCGAGCGTTTCGCCGCCGATGTGGCCCATGAACTCAAGAACCCGCTGACCTCCCTGCGCTCGGCAGTGGAGACCCTGCCTCTGGCCAAGAAGGCAGAGGATCGCGAGCGCCTGACCAATATCATCCAGCATGACGTCAAACGCCTCGACCGGCTGATCACCGATATTTCCAGCGCCAGCCGGCTCGACGCCGAACTGGCCCGCGAAAGTGCCGATCGCGTCGATATCGAAAAACTGGCCGAGGCCATGGTTGCCATCCAGACCGATGTGGCGGCCGGTCGCGATGTCGAGGTGGTTATGGGCAAGCGCGTGGGCCGCGGTTCCACCATGGTCAATGGCCATGAGAGCCGGCTGGCTCAGGTCTTTGCCAATCTGATCGACAATGCGGTGTCCTTCTCCCCGCCCGGTGGCAAGGTCACCGTGGCCGTCTCGACCGAGGGCGAGGCGATCACCGTGACCGTGACCGATGAGGGGCCGGGCATTACCGGCGATGCCGGCCGCATCTTCCAGCGCTTCTATACCGATCGCCCCGAGGCCGAGAGCTTCGGCAATCATTCGGGCTTGGGTCTCTCGATCTCCAAGCAGATCGTGGATGCCCATAAGGGCCGGATCCGCGCCCAGAACCGCATCGACCGCTCCGGCGCCATTTTTACAATTGTGCTGCCACGGGCCCGCAAATAGACTTTGCGGCATGAACAAGCCAAACAATATGCATGGAACGGGTCTCGTTCTGGGGGATGTGGGGATATTGCTGCGGGGGCCCTCGGGCGCCGGCAAATCGGTGTTGTCCCTGGCGCTGCTCGATCGCTGGGAGGGGCGCGGGCAGGCTGCCTTCCTGGTCGCCGACGACAGGGTCGATATTGCTCAGGAGGGCAATGGGCTGGTCATGCTGGCGCCCCCGCAACTGGCCGGGCTGATCGAATTGCGCGGCCGCGGCATTGTCACCCGGCCCCATCGCGACCGGGCGCAATTGCATCTGGTGATCGACCTGGTGCCGGAAATGACCCGCATGGTGGAGGAGGAAGACCTCCAGACCGAATTGCTCGGCCACACCCTGCCCCGCGCGCCCGTGCCGCAGGCCGGGCTGATCGGCCTGGGCCACCAGACCCTCCTGGTGGTCGAAGCGGTTGCGCAAGCTGTTCAACACAGTCCGACGTGACAAATTATCCCTTGCAACCATATCCGTTGGGGACAAGACTGTGCGCCGTTTGCGGGGTGGCACCAGGCACCCCGGCAAATGGGGGGCTCAAGAGCTGTCGCGACCGGCTTTTTCGGCTGCGGCAGCCGTTTGGGGAAAGTGCATGATAGGATTGGTTCTGGTGACCCACGGCGCGCTGGCCGATGAGTTCAAGCTGGCGATGGAGCATGTGGTCGGACCGCAGGAACATGTGGAAACCATCGCCATTGGCCCCGAAGACAATGCCGAGAGCCGACGGGACGATATTCTGGCCGCGCTCGATCGCGCCGATAGCGGCGATGGCGTCATCATTCTCACCGACATGTTCGGTGGCACGCCCTCTAACCTGGCTATTTCCGTCATGCAGAACCGCAAGGTGGAAGTGATCGCCGGGGTTAACCTGCCCATGCTGGTCAAGCTCGGGCGCATTCGCGGCGAAATGACCATGGAAGAAGCGGTGGCCATGGCGCAGGAAGCGGGCAAGAAATATATTACTGTCGCCAATTCCATCCTGGGTAGCTGATCTGATGGATGCCGACCGGGCCGTCGCCCAGCAATTGACCATTGTGAACACCAAGGGCCTGCACGCCCGCGCCTCGGCGCGCTTTGTGCGCACGGCCGAGTGTTTCGACGCCAATATCGCCGTGGTCAAGGACGGCACCTCGGTGGCAGGCAATTCCATCATGGGGCTGATGATGCTGGGCGCCGGACCTGGCTCGACCATTCTGGTCCAGGCCTCCGGCAAACAGGCCCGCGAAGCGCTCGAAGCCATTGTCGAACTGGTCAATAACGGGTTCGATGAGGACGTGGACGGGATCGGGGCTTAGGACCACCATTTCCGCCAGCGGGTTCCTCTGGGCCCTTACCTTGCGGATTTCTGTTGCCGCGCCTGTTACCCACCCCCACCCTCGATCACTCCCCACAAGGGGGAGGGAGGCGATGGGGAATAATACCGGGCGGTGAACTGAACTTGGAGCTTTTGCTGTCACCTGTCCGTTTTCATCACGGACGATTTCAGGGCGGAGACGCATGAGACGCTTCATAGCCGGCATTGGCGGCCTGGCACTTGCCACCACGCTCAGCCAATTCCCCGAATATGCCCAGCAATATACCCAGCGCCTGGGTGGGGCCGTCGACGAGTTGCGTGTCATCACCGAGGAATTCGACCGGGCCGCAGCCGAGGGCGGGCTGGACCGAGCAACGGCGCTCGAGCGCTACAATGCCTCCAATGACGATTTTCTCGCTGGGCGCGGCACGTCCATGTCGGCGACGTTCCAGCGCTACGATATGCTTTCCTCAACTCTGGCCGAGATCGAGGGCGCCGGGCCGGTCGAGCGCCTGCAATCCCTGCCCGCCTATCTCGACACCGATATCGGCCGCCGCACGCTCGAAAACTACCAGCCGGCTGTCCCGGTCACCATGGAAGGCATTCTCTATGCCGGGACCGGGTTCATCCTAGGTTACCTGGCCCTCTCCGGTCTTGTCCGCTTTGCCGCCATGCCCTTCCGGCGCGGCAGGGGGCGGATCAGGGTCACGCGGTGACTGGGATATAAACAAATCTTTATATCCGTCATTGATCGGTAACACCCGCTCCCGTATAGGAAGGGCAACGAAATCCCTTTGCGCGGAGCTATCCCATGACCAAGAGCCCGACCGACTACGCGGTCAAAGACATTTCCCTGGCCGATTACGGCCGCAAGGAAATCAGCATCGCCGAAATCGAAATGCCGGGCCTGATGGCCATTCGCGAGGAATATGCCGCCGCCCAGCCCTTGAAGGGCGCGCGCATTGCCGGCTCGCTGCATATGACCATCCAGACCGCTGTGCTCATCGAAACGCTGGTGGCGCTGGGCGCCGATGTGCGCTGGGTGTCGTGCAATATCTTTTCGACCCAGGACCATGCCGCTGCGGCCATTGCCGCCGCCGGCATCCCGGTCTTTGCCCATAAGGGCGAAACGCTGGAAGAATACTGGGCCTTCACCGACCGCATGATGGAATGGGGCGATGGCGGCACGCCCAATCTCATTCTTGACGATGGCGGCGACGCCACCATGCTGGTGCTGACCGGCGCCAAGGCCGAGAGCGATCCCTCCATTCTCGACAAGCCAGGCAATGAGGAAGAAGAAATCTTCTTTGCCACCATCAAGAAGCGCCTCGCCACCCACCCCAATTTCTATTCGACCATCCGCGCCAATATTCAGGGCGTGTCGGAAGAAACCACCACGGGCGTGATGCGGCTCTATCAGCTCCACGCCAGGGGCGAGCTGCCTTTCCCCGCCATCAACGTCAATGACTCGGTCACCAAGTCCAAATTCGACAATAAATACGGCACGCGTGAATCGCTGGTCGACGCCATCCGCCGCGGCACCGATGTCATGCTGGCCGGCAAGGTCGCCATCGTCTGTGGCTATGGCGATGTGGGCAAGGGTTCGGCCGAAAGCCTGCGTGGCGCCGGCGCCCGCGTGCTGGTGACCGAAGTCGACCCCATCTGCGCCCTGCAGGCCGCCATGGAAGGGTTTGAGGTCGTCACCCTCGCCGAGGCCGCCCACCGCGCCGACATCGTGGTCACCGCCACCGGCAATCGTGATGTGCTCATGGTCGATGACATGCGCAATCTCAAGGACATGGCGATCGTGTGCAATATCGGCCATTTCGACAATGAGATCGACGTTCTGGGCCTGAGGAATTTCAAGTGGACCAATGTCAAGCCGCAGGTCGATATGATCGAGCAGCCCAATGGCAAGCGCCTGATCCTCCTGTCGGAGGGCCGTCTGGTCAATCTGGGCAATGCCACGGGACACCCCAGCTTTGTCATGTCGGCGTCCTTCTCCAACCAGACCCTGGCCCAGATCGAGCTGTGGACCAATGGCAAGAGCATCGAGAAGAAGGTGCATGTTCTGCCCAAGCATCTCGACGAAAAGGTCGCCGAACTGCACCTGGCCAAGCTGGGCGCCAAGCTGACCAAGCTGACCCAGAAACAGGCCGACTATATCGGCGTGCCGGTCCAAGGTCCGTTCAAGTCGGGCGAATATCGCTATTGAGCCGTTCCAGAGCTCTCTGAACCGGCAAAAAAGCCCGGGCATTGTCCCGGGCTTTTACTTTTTCGAAAGGTTTCTGTTTCGTTCACGGGTCAAGCCCTTTCCTTGCGCTTTGCCCGCAACGCACAGCCATCAAGACTCTTTTGCACGATTCGCCTGCCCGCTATGGTCTGAGTGATTCGGGTTGCGGGGGCACGCAAACCGTTTTTTGGGGGCAGCCGGAACCGCTTTGGTTCTGCGTCGGCAGCCTATCTCAGTTGAGGCGTACCGGCCGTCCGGCCGGGTTGGCATCGCAGTCAAAGCGAAAGAGGGCAGGTATGACGCCGGATCGTTTCCGGAAACAATTGGGATTCGCGGGTCTTTGTGCCGCGCCCATCGCTCTGGTCACGGCTGTCCCCGCTCTGGCACAGGGTTTTGTTCCGGCAAATCTGGGCGGCATTGCTCCTTTTGCGGTGGCCATTGGTGCCGGTGGTTTCGCCCTTTTGTCCATGGCGCTGGTGCGCACGCTTTTAACCGATAGCCGCGCCGCCCGCCGCCGCGCCGCCGAGCAGATTGCCGATCTGCGCGCCCTGGTCGACGAATATGAAAATCTGATCGCCGGCACCCGCGAATTGACCGTGCTCTGGCAGGGCCATGAGGCGCCGCGCATTCTGGGCCAGGCCGGCGCCGTGCTGCCGCCGGGACGGCAGCCGCAAAGCGTGCTCAATTTCCATTCCTGGCTGGGCGCGGCCGAAACCAATCGGCTGACCAGCCTGGTCGAGGATTTGCGCCTGCATGGCCATGCCTTCGTCACCAGCCTGGATACGCTCGATGGCCGCCTGGTGCGCGCCAATGGCTGGGTCATGGGCGGCGCCGTGGCGCTGCGCCTCAGACCGGCCTTCAGTCAGCCCGACGAAAATGCCGTCCAGCCCCCCAAAATGCCGGATAGCGATCAGGCGGGCGCCCGCGCCATTCTGGCGCTTCTGACCAAGCCGGCCTTTTTGCGCGACGAAGCTGACCGCCTCGTCTATGCCAACCCCGCCTATATGAGCCTGGCGGCCAGCCTGGGCCGCGCTGGCACCGAGTCCAGCCCTGCCGAACTGCTCGATGCCGGCCAATTGGCCCAGCACCTCAAAGCCTGCCATGCCGATCCGGCGCCGGTTCAACGGGCGCTCGATTTCGGCGGTCAGGGCCGCTTCGAACTGGTGGATTTCCCGGTGCCCGGCGGCCGCGCCGGCTATCTCCGGCCTGAGGCTGCATTGGTCCCGTCCTTGCCGCCCGGCGATCTCGGCCTTAATCATATCGGCGGCATTATCGATGCCCTGGGCACACCCATCGCCATTTTCAATGCCAGGCGCGAACTGACCCAGTTCAACGCGGCCTATGCCAATCTCTGGAATCTCGATCCCAAATTCCTCACCCTGGGTCTGGATGAACGCGCCATTCTCGACAAGCTCAGGACCGAGGGCATGCTGCCCAGCCAGGTCGACTATCACACTTGGCGCGCCAAGCACCTGGAAAGCTACAACCGCCAGGAACCCTTCGAGGCCGATCCCTGGCACCTGCCCGACGGGCGCACCATCAAGGTCATTTCCGCCCCCGCCGGCCCCAATGGCGGCGTCATCTATGTCTTTGAAGACCTGACCGAGCGGCTGGAGCTGGAAAGCACCAATAAGGCCTTCACCAATGTGCTGCGCGAAACCATCATGGCCCTTAATGAGGCCGTGGCGGTGTTCGGCACCAATGGGCGGCTGACCCTCTCCAATCCGCAGCTTTCCAAGCTGTGGAAACTGCCCATGAACGAGCTGGGCAATAATCCTCATATCGATCAATTGGCCGAGGCCAGTGGCCGGGCCATCCCCGAAGACGGGGCCACCATCTGGCGCGACCTTAAACGCACCATTATCGATCTCAATCCCACCCGCACCGACCGCAATGGCCGCATCACCCGCTCGGACAACCGGCTGATCGACTATGCCATCACCCGCCTGCCCGACGGGCAGACCATGATGACCTTCCTCGATGTCACCGAAAGCGCGAGCTACTCCAAGGTGCTCAAGGAGCGCAACGACGCCCTGGTCGCCGCCGACCGCCTCAAGGACGCTTTCGTTGAAAACGTCTCCTATGAGCTGCGCTCGCCGCTGACCAATATTATCGGCTTTGCCGATCTGCTCTCGGGCATGGAAAGCGGCAGCCTCAATGAGCGGCAGCGTGAATATATCGATTATATCCGCGCCTCCTCGGTGACCCTGGGCGTGCTCATCGACAATATTCTCGATCTCGCCTCGGTCGACGCAGGCATTGCCGAGCTCAATCCCGAGCCGCTCGATGTCACCGCGCTCATCGATAAGGCCCGCGCCGGCATCACCGCCACCTTCCCCGAGGTCTCGGCCCAAGCCCCGCATCTGGTCGTCGATATCGAGCCGGACCTGCCCCTCTTTGTGGCCGATGGCACCCGCATTGTGCAGGTACTCTATAATCTCCTCTCCAATGCGGCGCGCTTCTCCCCGCCGGGCGGCGAAATCCGCCTTTCTGCCAGCCATCGCGGCGACCGCATGCTCTTTGTGATCGAGGATGAGGGCCCCGGCCTCACCGACGAAATGAAATCGGCCATCCTGACCCGGCTCGATACCCCATCCGCCGGTGGCCGCCAGCGCGGCGCGGGGCTGGGCCTTTCCATCGTGCGCACCTTCGTCAATATGCATGGCGGCACCATTTCGGCCGAACGGCGCGAACCCAAGGGCAGCCGCATCATCGTCAACCTGCCGCTCGACAGCGCCATGGCCGGCGTGGCGGAGTAAAACGCGGTGTTCTGCCTCCCTCCCCTTGAGGGGGAGGGTAGCGCAGCTAGGCCATTTGGCCGTAGCGTAGCTGGGTGGGGTGAACCCGGAGCGCCGCGCTCGTTGCTCCGCCCCACCCTCTGTCCCTCCCCCTCGAGGGGAGGGAGGCGCAGGAGCCAATGGACTTGCCGACCAAAACCTTCCTCCCCGACGATGACGCCACCGCCCGTTTCGGCGCCGAGCTTGCCGCGACATTGAAGCCCGGGGATATCGTCAGCCTCGAGGGCGATCTGGGGGCCGGCAAGACCGCCATGGCCCGCGCCATCATTCGTGCCCTGGCCGGCGATCCGGCGCTGGATGTGCCGTCCCCGACCTTTGCGCTGCTCCAGCCCTATGACACGCCCCTTGCGCCGGTGCTGCATGCCGATCTCTACCGGCTGGCCGACGCCACCGAAATGGACGAGCTGGGCCTGCTCGATGATCCCGCTGCCATCGTGCTGGTGGAATGGGCCGAGCGGGCGCCCCAATTGGTGGCGGCGGCGACCGTAACGGTGCGGCTCGCCATTCCGCCCGGCGGGATCGGGCGCCAGGTATCGGTCTTGCGGAACTGATCGCCCGGCGCCGGGTTGGTCCTTGAAGGACCAGGAGACCCGTCCATGCAGACCCAGCTACCGCCCGTCCAGCCCGATCCGGCCTTGCCCGGCTGACGAAAAACCCCGCCTCCCGGGCGGGTCAGTCTAGCGCCGAAACAGATGGCGGCTTTGCCTATTCGGCCCGCCTTTTATGATGCGTGTCTTCCTGCGTATTGCCGCGCTTGATGGTGCGGTCTCCCGTGGAATTGTCGTAAAATTTCGGCGGCGGGGTCGCCGCTTCGCGCTTTTCGCTGATCGGGGTTTCATGCGGATCCACCGGGGCGCCCCGGGTCTTCACCCGTCCCTCGATGATTGCCTTTTGCTGCTCGCGCGTGCGGGGACCCTGACCGGTCTTTTCAGTGCCGCGGGTCTGGTGATTGCTCTGTTGCATGGCCCATATCCTCCTCGTGCCGGGGTCTATGAAACCCAACGGAGGCAGGGGCCATGGGGTTGCCCATTGTGACCGGCGCGGCGTTCACGAGCCGAGGAGCGCCACGGTCCGTCCATCCTCATGGCCGCCATTGAAAGCGCTGAGCGCAGCGCGGAACAGGCGATGCTCGGGCAGGGCCCGGGCAAACAGCGTCATGGAGGAAATGAACTTCCTGTCGTCCGGCGCGCCGAAAACGCTTTTGAGATCGCGCGGCGCCACCCCACCGGGCGCATGCAGCAGCACCGCCTCGGTGCATTCGTCCAGCCGCGCCCCCAAAATCGGGTGCGCCGCATAGGCCTGCGCCTCTGCCAGGTCATGCAGGGCATAACGTTTCGAGGTTTCGCTCTGCCCCAGCCCGGCAAGCTGGGGGAAAATGAACCACATCCAATGGGTCTGTTTCCGCCCGGCGCGCAATTCGTGCAGCGCCGTGGGATAGATCTGGTCCTGCGCGGCAAGGAATTTGGCGATCATGGCGCCGTGGCTGCCGGTCATGGCTCGTCCTCCCCTCGTTCCGTTGATCGATCCTAACCCGAAATCGGCCCCGGCCCAACCTGGCGGCTCAATCGCTCCGGCGGGTCAGCATCCAGTTAAAGTCCAGCGTCCCCAAATGCCCCCAGAGCCGCAGCCACATCGGCATCATCATTTCCTGGGCGCGGGCGCTCTCGATAGGCCCCAGATCGATGATTTCCCGCCAGCCGAAACCGGCCAGCATCTCGCGCACGCTCTTTTTGGCATCGGCATCATTGCCCGAAAGAAAAATGACATGCTCGCCCGGCAGGCGCGCCGGATCGACCATGACATTGGCATTGACCGTACAGAGCGTCTTGACCACAAGCGCCTCGGGAAAGGCCCGCTGGATGGCCTCGCCCAGGCTGTCCGTATTGGCCAGCGAGAGCACCGGCGGCTTCTGCGAAAAATCCAGCGCATTGGAAATGTCGATCAGCACCTTGCCCGCAAGGTTCTCCGCCCCAGCCTGGTTCAGCGCCTCAAGCGCATGGGCGCCGCTCGTGGCATTGATCACCACATCGCCAAAACGCGCCGCCCGGGCAAAATCCATCGCCTCTCCACCGGTTTCTGCGGCAAAGGCCCGGGCCTTCTCATTGCCCATCTCCCGCGCCCCCATGGCCACCTCATGGCCCAGCGCCCGCAGCTTCCGCGCCAGCGCCTGCCCCACCATGCCTGTTCCCAGCACTGCATAACGCATGATCGTCTCCCTCCGGTCCGTCGGGTCAATGTGGGGTCACGGCCGGAGCCAGGCAAGGGCGGGCCCTTGCCCGCCGATCATTGGCTATGGCCGGTTCAGGCTCGCCGGATCGAACCGCCAAGGCTGGTCGATGCCGCCAGCGTATTGGAAATGGTGCCATATCTGCGCACATTGGTGTGCAGCAGCTCGAGCCGCCTGTCGGGTTCCGGGCTGTCCACGATCAGCTCATAGGTTATGGCGGTGATCATGGGCGGGCTGTCCTGCCGCTCGGCTTCGAGGCGCACCTCGACCCCCGAAAAGTCAAAGCCAAGCATCGGCGCGGCGCGCTCCACCCCCTTGATCATGCAGGCGGCCAGGGCCGAAAGCAGCAGCTCCACCGGGTTAAGCGCATCCTCGCGTCCCTCGAGCGAGGTGTCGAGGCTCACCTGCGCCTCCCGCACCCCGCTGATACTGCCATGGGCGTCGATCCGGCGGGCGGAAATGGCATAGTGCAGCATGACGCGCTCCTCAGACTGTCGATTCACTCTAGCCCCGACCGGGCCTGGGAGCTTGATCGAGCGCAAATTGGGGGCGAGCACGATACGCGGATACCCCTTATGGGCACCAAAACCCGTAAAGCGCTCAATCTACTCCTCCCCCTATCAGGCGGAGGTTGGGTGGGGGTATTCTTCTTGTTACCACTGATCTCGCGCACAACCCCGGCTGTCACCCCGGCGAAAGCCGGGGCCCATCGTGAGGTCTCGCCATCTGCACCCTGCCGAGCGTTCTGCGCGCGCGGCCCCATCTCAGGCTGGGCCTCGGGTCAGGTCCGGGGTGACAGCCGGTGGGTGTTGACGAGGTGGGAGCCTGCTGCAGTATTGCGCTCAATGTGCTGCTCCCTCCTTCAGGGGAGGCCGGATGGGCGTGTTCTTCCTACTGCCCGGTGCTACGATCAGAGGGTAGGAGCCCCCATGGACGATCCCGTTACTTTCGCCCGCCAACTCCGCCGCGAGCAAACCGCACCCGAACGGAAGCAGGAATCCACTGGCGACGGAGGCTCCCATCGACGCTATTAGGTCGACTTCGTCTGCAAAAGCGGCGAGCGGCCGAAGACAAACTTGGAGCCACGCGATGATCGCGTGCTGCGATTCACCAATGGTGTGGTGATGGGGTAGCTTGAGCGCGTGCGCGTCGCCATTGGCGGTCTTGGCGAACCTTGTTCGTCATCAAGACACTGAGGAGGGAGCAATCGAATTCACCAATGCTTAGCAATCGAAAACCTTCCTATTTTGCAGATGCCACGGTTTAACCACGTCTCACGGTGTCCCAAAATCTGCCTTTAGGACACCTTAGGAGTTTTGGTGCGTTTTCTTGTTGCGGGCTTTTGTTCGTCATCTACGGACTTGCCTAGTAATTCGACCGACGTTTCCTCTGCCAGCAATCGTCTCCGCTCTTCCCGCGCAAAAAAACTTTGACCTTCTTTGTTGAGGAAGTAACGTCTGTATGGTTTGCCTGGAATTCTTTCATTGTCAGCTAACCCATGCGCTTGCAACTTTGGCAAAAGGGTGAAGTATAGAAATCTGGCGCCTTCATGCATTCCGTATTCGTTGAATACGCCGGTTATGATCGCGTCTCGATTGTCATAAGCGCATTTATAGGCATTAGTATCAAAACTTTTACCTCCCGCCGCCTCGGCGGGAACGGTCAATTTTATGCTAGAAAGTATTTTCTTAAGAATAGCATCTTGTTCTTCCATGGCTTTGGAACTGGAATTGATTTTTTCTCCATTAACTTCTTCTAACCTCTTTTGTAGCGCTGAGTTTTCCTCACGAAGCGCAGAAATTTCCGTGTTAAGCTTTGTAATATCTCCGGCGGTGTCAGCGCGCACCCACCCTATGACCCGAGCGTCGTCGGCG
Organism: Devosia sp. XK-2; assembly: GCF_037113415.1. Classification (NCBI taxonomy): domain Bacteria; kingdom Pseudomonadati; phylum Pseudomonadota; class Alphaproteobacteria; order Hyphomicrobiales; family Devosiaceae; genus Devosia; species Devosia sp. XK-2. Next base: position 144,734 of record NZ_CP146608.1, read on the forward strand.
AAGTCAGCTAGGCTTTCATATACCGAAAGCTTGATGTCCTTCTCATCATCGACGAACGCAGAGAGTTTTGTCAGAACCTTTTCTCGAAACGCCTTTAGTTTAAGTGGCGCTACACCTTCAGTCATGCTCAGGCCCTGAAGTTTGACCTTTTCCTCTACCCATCTTTCGCTCAGAACTAACGAAAATAGCGGAACATTTTTGTCTAGTGCATAATTATATTCAAGCTCTGTATAGCTAATTTGTGTTGAATCCTCAATTGAGCCGTATCTTCCTCCCAGTATCAACAAGTATACATCGCTTTCATCTATCCATTTTTTGATCACATCCATTTGCGATTGGTCGCCGGAAGTAAACAGCTCCATCCCTGCCGGTATGTGGCCTGATTTTAGAATTGCTTCCACCGCTGCCTGTCGCTCGTCTCGTAGGTCGGTGAACGTGCTCGAGACAAATACCTGCAGCTTTCGGTTTTTGGATCGTATCATCAGTGCGCCTCATCCCAGTTCTTGGCCGCATGCGCATCCACGTGGATCGGCACCGTCAGCCGCACCGCTGGCTCCGCCGCGCCTTCCATCACTTGTCTGATCACCGGAATGGCCTGATCCTCCGTCCCTTCCGGCACCTCAAAAATCAATTCGTCATGCACCTGCAGCAGCATGTCGGCCTCGACGCCGGCCTTTTTCAGCTCAGGCTCCATGCGGATCATGGCGCGGCGGATGATGTCGGCGGCTGAGCCCTGGATGGGGGCGTTGATCGAGGCGCGTTCGACAAAGGCGCGTTCGCTCGGATTGCCCGAATTGGCATTGGGGAACTGGATCTTGCGGCCGAAAATGGTCATCACATGCCCATCGGCTTTCACCTTCACCTTCTGGGCGTCCATATAGTCCTTGATGCCCGGGAAGCGCTCGAAATAGGTCTTGATATAGTCCCCGGCCACGCTGCGCTCGATGCCCAGTTGATTGGCGAGGCCAAAGGCGGAAATGCCGTAGATGATGCCGAAATTGATCGCCTTGGCGCGGCGGCGCACATCGCTCGGCATGCCTTCCACCGGCACATTGAACATTTCGCTCGCCGTCATGGCGTGAATGTCCAGCCCCTCCTCGAACGCATCCTTGAGCGCCTGGATATCGGCAATATGGGCCAGGACGCGCAATTCGATCTGGCTATAGTCCGCCGAAATCAGGGTCTTGCCTTCGGGTGCAACAAAGGCCGAGCGAATTTTGCGTCCATCCTCGGTGCGCACCGGAATATTTTGCAGGTTCGGATCGTTGGACGAGAGCCGCCCGGTCAAGACCGAAGCCTGCGAATAGGAGGTGTGCACCCGCCCGGTGCGCGGATTGATATAGGTGGGCAGGGCATCGGTATAGGTGCCCTTGAGCTTGGTCAGCTGGCGCCAGTCGACAATAGTGCGGGCCAGCGGAATGCCCTTGGCGGCCAGGTCCTCGAGCACATCGGCCCCGGTCGACCAGGCGCCGGTCTTGGTCTTGGTGCCGCCTTCAAGCCCCATCTTGTCGAATAGGATTTCGCCAAGCTGCTTGGGCGAGCCAAGGTTGAATGTCTGCCCGGCCAGTTCATGCGCCTCAGCCTCGAACGCTGCCGCGCGCTGGGCGAAATCGCCTGAAAGCCGGGCCAGAATTTGCCGGTCAACCGTTATGCCGCGCGCTTCCATCCGCGCCAGAACCGGCGCCAGTGGCCGCTCGATGGTTTCATAAAGCGCGGTGGCGTTTTCCGCGGCCAGGCGCGGTTTCAGCACATGCCAGAGCCGAAGGGTTATATCGGCATCCTCGGCGGCATAGCGGGCCGCCTGGGCGATTTCGAGCTGGTCGAAGCTCTTCTGGTTCTTGCCGGTGCCGGCGAGCTCTGAATAGGTGATGGTCTTGTGATCGAGCCAATGGTCGGCCAGCACATCCATGCCATTATAGCGCGGGCCATCCAGCGCATAGGAAATGAGCATGGTGTCGTCGATCGGCGCCATGGTGACGCCATAGCGCTCCAGCACCTCCATGTCATATTTGACATTCTGGCCGATCTTGAGAATGGCAGGGTCCTGCAGCACGCGCTTCAAGGCTTCGAGCACGAAGCCGATGGGCAACTGCCCCTCGACGAGGCCCCCGCCACCGAGCAGGTCGCCCGGCTTCTGGTGGCCCACCGGAATATAGCAGCCCTCACCCATTTCGGTGGAGAGGCACACGCCGACCAGATCGGCCATTTGCGGGTCGAGCCCGGTGGTTTCGGTATCCACCGCCACATGGCCCTTGTCGGCGATTTTAGCAATCCAGGCCTCGAGCTGCTCCGGCGTCGTCACGATCTCATAGGCGTCGTAATTGACCGGGATGGCTTTGACGCGCTGATGCTCCTCGGCGGCATGACGGGCCGGGCCGGAGCCGGGCACCATATTGGCCGCAAGCTTGGCCTTGGCCACCGAAAGCGAGGTCGATTTCTGCGGCGCCCCGGGCACCGGGCTTTCCTTATTGGCCGCGAGGTCCGGATCGGCCTCGAATTCGTCCGGATTGGCCTCAAGCAGCGTCGCCAGCCGCTTGGTGATGGTGGCAAATTCCATCGCCTTCAAAAACGGGAACAGCGCCGAAGGGCTCATCGGCTGGCGGATCAGCCCATCGAGGGCGATCTCGACCGGCACCTTCTGCTCCAGCGTCACCAATTGCTTGGAAACACGCGCCAGATCGGCATTCTCGATCAGCTTCTGCCGCCGCGCCGGCTGCTTGATTTCCTCGGCCCGCGACAGCAGGGTTTCAAGATCGCCATAGGTGTTGATCAGCTCGGCCGCCGTTTTGACGCCGATGCCCGGCACGCCCGGCACATTGTCGACACTGTCGCCGCACAGCGCCTGCACATCGATCACCTTGTCCGGCGTCACCCCGAACTTGGTCATCACCTCATCGGGCCCGATCCACCTCAGCGGCGGCTGGCCGGGGCGGGGAATAGTGTCGAGCAGGCGGATCGAGCCATCGGGCTCCACCAATTGCATCAGGTCCTTGTCCGAGGAGGCAATGGTGACCTTGTAGCCCGCATCGCGCGCCATCACCGCATAGGTGGCCATGATGTCGTCGGCCTCCCAGCCCTCCATTTCGATCGAGGGAATGGAAAAGGCGCGCGTGGCCGAGCGGGTGAGGGGAAATTGCGGCACCAGCTCTTCGGGCGCGGGCGGGCGCTGGGCCTTGTATTGGGGATAGATATCGTCGCGGAAGGTCTTGCCCTTGGCGTCGAAAATCACCGCCATATGGGTGGGCGCGTCATCGCCATCCATGTCCTGGGTGAGCTTGTAGAGCATGTTGCAGAACCCCTGCACACAGCCCACCGGCAGTCCGTCGGACTTGCGGCTCAGGGGGGGCAGGGCGTGGAAGGCGCGGAAAATATAGCCCGAGCCATCGACGAGCAGCAGATGCATTTGGCGATTCCCTTATAGCGGTCGGCGGCGACTCTATCGCCTCAGGCGCCAGGATGGCACCCATTTCTGACCGGATATGTCAGCAGTCTCACGCGGAAAAATCCCCATGGACCAACCTTGGCCACTTTCATAGGCTAGGCGATCTGGATCGCGCGGAGGGCGGCTCGCCTGTCGCGGCGGTCACCCGCGGCCGAAAGGACACATTCGTGCAAACCAGCCCGCCCAAGGGCCACGGCGCCACCATTCTCGTGGTGGATGACGATGCCTTGATTGCATTGAATATGGTCGATGTCCTGATCGAATTGGGACACACGGCCCTGGGCGCCTTTTCCGGCAGCCAGGCTCTCGCCCTTATGCAGGCGGAGATCGATATTTCCGCGCTCATCACCGATTATGCCATGCCCGGCATGAATGGCATCGAACTGGCCAGCGCCGCGCGCCGCTTGCGGCCCGGCCTGCCCATCCTCCTGGCGACCGGCTATGACGAAGTGCCCGACGCGGCCGGCCACGATTTCATCCAGCTCAAAAAGCCTTTCCACGAGGCCGAATTGAGCGGGTGCCTGGCCCAGGTGCTGGCGCCGACGACGGAAATCTAGCGCAGCCCGCTTTTTTCCAATAGGCCCAGCCGCTTGGCGTCGTAATAATAGCCGCGGGCATAAAACTGCACCGCGCGATCGTCATTGCCGCCCGCTGTCATATAAGCGCCAGCCAGGTAGCGCACCGCATAGCGCAGATTGGTTTCCGCATCGAGCAGGCCGGACGCCTCGCCGCGATAGCCCATGCCGCGCGCCGTAGCGTGCGATATCTGCATCAGCCCGTAATACGGCCCGTTGCGCGCCGCCGGATTATAGCCGCTTTCGCGCACGATCACCCGCCGCACCAGATGTTCGGGTACGTCATATTGGCTTGCATAATGCGCAATCAGCCCATCGAGCGCCCCGCGCTCCGAGCCGGCATAGCCGAGCAGCATTGCGCCCGCCGCGGGGGGCACATTGGCGGCCTTGGGCACATGGCCGGCGGGCGTGGCTTCGACAGGGGCAAAGCTGGCAATGGCGGCCGTCGCCGATTTATTGCCGGGCATGGGCTTGATGCCGGCCATGGAACAGCCGGCCAGCACCAGCGCCATGGCCAGGGAACCTGCAATGGAAAGCGGCCGCGCCGTCATGGCTCTACCTCTATATGCCAAACCTGTCCCTCTCTTCCGCCCGCTACGCGGCAAACACGGCGGCTTGATGGCGGAAATGCGACCGGGGCGCAAGTGTGAGCGGCCCCAAGGCCGGTCTGGCCGGGATTGCGGCGCAAAACTTTACATCCCCGCTCAAGGCCTTAGACTTGGGCTTCGCCGTCGTGCGTTCGCGGTCCATGCCTGACCGTTCTGCCGCTTCGCCTCATTGTTGCCGAGCGGCACTTTGCGCGACTGACCACAAGAGCCCTCACGAGCGAGGGTCAGACAAAATCTGAAAGGCTCGTCCCATGACCACTGCCACTACCGGCGACACCGTGCGCATTCACTACTCCGGCCGCCTGACCGACGGTACCCAGTTCGATACTTCCGAAGGCCGGGCGCCGCTGGAGTTCACCCTTGGCCAGGGCCAGGTGATCAAGGGGCTCGAGGCCCATGTGACCGGCATGGAAACCGGCGCCAAGAGCACCGTCACCATCCCCGTCGACGAGGCCTATGGCCCGCGCCGCGACGATGCCATCCAGCAGCTCGACCGCGCCAAGGTGCCCGAGGGCATTGCGCTCGAAGTGGGCACCCAGCTCCAGGCCCGCACCGCCGATGGCGGCATGCTGCCCATCACCGTTGTGGGCGTGGACGACCAATCTGTCACCGTCGACGCCAACCACCCCCTCGCCGGCAAGGACCTGGTCTTCGACGTCGAACTGGTTGAGGTCGTTAAGGCTGCGTAGCCGGTCTTTCGAAGAAAGACGCAAGGCTCCGGTGGAGCCTTGCGAGGCAAGCAGGCCATGAGAGCTATGCTCGAATGGCGGGTAGTCACCCGTTCCGCGCAGCGGATGAAAGGCTCCGGTGGAGCCTTGCGAGGCAAGCAGGCCATGAGCGCTACGCGCGAATGGCGGGTAGCGGCTTTGACAACTCTCGCACAACGCAACGCTGTCACCCCGGGCTTGACCCGGGGCCGATCTCCGATTGGCCGAACCCACAGAGAGCGCGGATATATATCAGGCTAGGCCCCGGCTGGAGTTTATCCTCGGGCGCGAAGCGACCCGTGGGCCGGGGTGACAGGCGGTGGTCATCACCAGGTGCCCGTTGGCCCCGCGCAATTGAGCAGTACCAATCCCCGCCACGGCGGGGATTTTTGTCTCGATACCCCTCACCCGATCCGCCCCAGATAGGGCGGAAACACATCGGTACAGGTTTCACAAAGGTGCCGCGTCAAAACCTCTCCCCCCCCCCTTCTTCAGGGGGAGGTAACGGCGCTTGGCCGTCAGGCCGTAGCGAAGTTGGGAGGGGGTGCATCGCACTCAGGGACCAGCTGATGGTGTCAGCTTGTGCTGATCGTTCGTCCGGTCATCGCGGAGTTAAATATCGGTCGTCACCCTCTACTCGCCCGCAATGGGCAAGGCAGGCGGTGGCGAGGGGCCAAGGAACAGCGTTGGTCATCGGCGGGAAAGGGGTGGGTAGGGGACTGTCGAGTTCTGGCTGAAAACCCACAGATGCAGACTCGGCAAACAGGCTATGGCAACTCCGAGTATCTGCGATTAATTCATGGGCTGCGGCATTTTGAGAACGTCAGGGCCTACCCCATGCCGTGAGGGAGAACTCGACTTTGAGTGAAATATTGTTTCTCGTATTCTCTTTGGGTTTAGCGGCCAGTATTACCGCAATCTATCGCGTGGCCAAGCGGTCTGGCGTTGGATTTGACAGCCCAATTGAGATAAGCAGGTTGCCGAAGGATCAGAGGGTCGACAAAAGAGCCAAATTCTTGCGAGCATTGTTTGATCCGGAGCGGAAATTAGATCTGTTTTTGCTGGCTTCTGGCTTCATATCATCACTTGCCGCGATTGTAACTTTGGACATTTTGGTGTAAATTTATTCTAAATGATCTTGGCGGGAGCATGGCAGAGCCATCGTCCTGGCAGGTTTTGGACACAATCCTCGAATCCCGGTTTGACTGGTATGGGGTCGCTAGCAGACCCCTTCTTTCCACAGAACACCACCTCACCCCGGCACCACAAACCCCTCCCGCATTTCCGCCGCCTTTACCCGGCTCACGCATCCCTCGGCGTGGTCATTGACCAGGCCCATGGCCTGCATGAAGGCAAAGACCGTGGTGGGGCCGACAAATTTCCAGCCGCGCTTTTTGAGCGCCTTGGACAGAGCAATCGATTCAGGCGATGTCGTCTGGCTTTGCGGCGGGGCCGGGCTTTTGGCCTCATAGCGCCAGACAAAGGCGGCGATGGACCCGGCCTCGGCGATCAGCTCCTGCGCCCGCGCCGCATTGTTGATCACCGCTTCGATCTTGCCCCTGTGGCGCACAATGCCCTTGTCGGCCAGCAGCCGGTCCATGTCCTTTTCGGTAAAGGCGGCGACCTTGTCGATCTCGAAATCGGCAAAGCCGGCGCGAAAGGCCTCGCGCTTGTTCAAAATCGTCCGCCAGCTCAGGCCAGACTGGAAGCCTTCAAGGCTGAGCTTCTCGAACAATCGCTGGTCGTCGCCCACCGGAAAGCCCCACTCATGATCGTGATAGGGCACAAATTCGGGCGCCCCACCGCACCAGCGGCAACGCGGTAGGCCATCGGGCGCTTCAAACAGGCTCATGCTGTCTCCAAAAGAAAATCCAGTCCGGCTGCGGCGCGGGCCGGCGCAATTTCGATAATTTCCGGCTGCACCACGCCGCCGCTGACAAAAGGGTCCGCCGCGACGCGCCGGTCCAGAGCCGCCCGGTCCAGCCCATGCGCCAGGATCGCCCCGCCACCATCCGGCTTGAGACTGCCCCAGAGCCAGAAGATACCGTCCGCGAGCCCCTGTTCCAGCCAGGCCTTGTGTCCGGCCACGAGGTCGCCGGGGCGGGCGCCGCCCGGCAGCGGCTTGAGCAGCACCATGAACATGATCATTCTCCTCCTGTCAGGGCTTGGCAGCAGCGGCCTTTGCGGTCACCGCATCGATCCAGTCTTCCATGGCCGCCATTTCCCGGGCGACGAATTCCGGGTCGCGATAGGCGGTATAGAGCACCGCCACACCCTGGCTGCGCATCAATAGATGCAGCGCCGGAGCCTCGGCATCAGCGCAGCCCAGGGCGGCAAATTGTTCGGCCAGCCAGTCGCGGAACAGGTCGAACAGCGCCACGGCCGGCCCCCGCGCCTCATGCATGAGCTTGCTCAATTCCGTGGCCAGCGATCCGATCGGGCAGCCATAGCGCATGATCTTGTCGCCATTGACTTCCAGAATGCGCACAAAGGCCGAAAGGCGGGCGCGCGGGTTCGGATTGTCCGCGCTCCACTGCGCCAGCAGGGCCTTGCGCTCCGCCAACCGCCGGTCGATCACCGCCGCCAGGATCTCGTCCTTGCTTTTGAAGTGATAGTAGAAATTGCCGCGGGCAATGTTCACCGCCGCCGCGATATCGGCAAACGATGTGTGCTCGAACCCGCCCTGATAAAACAGCCGGTCCGCCTCGGCGACAATCTCGGCTTTCGTCTCGGCACCGCGCATTTCGGGCCTCTCTGTTCACACATCGTTCATCAAGCCAGCCCAGGACCCCGGCTCGCAGGATTTAGGTCGACTGGCCTAATAAATAGGACGAATGACCTAATCTGTCAAACGCTTGCATTTGCCTGGTTGCGCAGACGCAGGCCTTCGACTAGTTTGCGCCCGTTCCACCGGGCAACAGCCCGATTCCGGCCTGCACCCGTAGCTCAGCTGGATAGAGCGCTGCCCTCCGAAGGCAAGATGGGGGCGGGGGTGCTCCATTTTCGTCAGACGGCGAGTGCGCCCCTGTATTGGTTGCTTCCTACCCATTTCCGCCCGCCCTTGGCCAGACCTTGCCAATGGCGCTTGTCAACCAAGGGCGTTTTCCTCGGTAAGTTTTGCCGAATATGCCCAAAGCCTGGTGGCCTCCTCGGTGTCTATGGCATGGGGTTTGACGCCCGGTTCGCCATCCGCGCGGGAAACCGGTGCGATGTCGCAGTCCTCACAGTAGACGCCACCGATCACGTTGAGGCGAGGATTAGTCGCGGCCCAGACCTGGGTGGCTGCCCCCTGTTCCGGCGTCTTGAAGGTCGAATCTGCGAGATTGCCGTCTGTGTCGATCCAGCCGGCGGCCACCATCTCCTCTTTGCCGAGATGCCTTTGAAGGGGTGTCAGAATTGCACCGGGATGCAGCGAATAGCTCCTAATACCGGCGTCGCGGCCCAATTCGTCCAGCTTGACCGCGAAAAGGACGTTGGCGGTCTTGGACTGACCATAGGCCTGCCATTTGTCGTATCCGGTCTCAAAGTGAATATCATTCCAGCGCATGCCCGTTATCCCATGGCCGCCGGAAGAAACCGAGACGACGCGGGCAGCGTCCGAGAACGCGCTCCAGATGCGATTGATCAGCACATAATGGCCAAGATGGTTGACGGCGAATTGGGCCTCCCAGCCCGGGCCGACCCGGGTCTCGGGGCAGGCCATGATACCCGCATCCAAAATCGCCATGTGGATCCGTCGACCGGTCATGGCAATCTCTTGCGCGGCGGAGCGTACGCTATCCAGGTCTGCCAGGTCCATGGGCAGAATATCGACATTGGTGACGCCCGCGAGGGCGCGCCGCGCTACCTCGGGGCGGCGTGCGGGTACGATGATACTGGCTCCGGCGCGCGAAAGCGCTTTTACGGTCTCCAGGCCCAGTCCTGAATAGCCGCCAGTGACCAGGGCCACCTTTCCGCCGAGGTCAATCCCCGCAAGGACGTCTTCGGCGGTCGAACGCTTGTCAAACCCTGATCCGATGGGATGCTGCCTGTCGCTCATCGTCTTTCTCCCTATGGCGTCTACGCATGTGCCACCTTGGTCATATTGACCGAAGAGTGTACGATCCATATCCCTTGCGCTTGATTTCTTTTGCGATCGTCCAACATGGTCTCAGATCCGCTCTCCGAAGCTTTGGCATTGCTCCGGCCCAAGAGCTGGATCAGCGCTGGCCTGGACGCGGCGGGTCCCTGGGCCATGACCTTTGGTCCGCCCGACGGGATCAAGTTCAATGCCGTGCTCAGGGGCTCATGCTGGCTTCGGGTCGGAGAGGGCGAGCCCATCGCGCTGTCGCGGGGCGACTGTTTCCTGCTGACGCAGCCGCTGCCATTCGTGCTGGCGAGCGCCCTCGACCAGGAGCCGATAGATGCCGGCCCGATCTATGCGGCGGCGACAGACGGGATCGCACAGGTCAATGGCGGCGGAGACTTTTTCCTGATTGGCGGGCGCTTCTCCTTCGAGGAGGAATATGCCCGCCTCTTCTTTCGCGGCCTTCCTCCTGTCGTGCACACCCGATCCGACACTGCCCAGTCCCGGGTCCTGCGCTGGGCATTGGACCAGTTGGCCCTGGAAGTTGCCGCGCGCGAAGCCGGTGCGCAATTAATGTCCAATCTGCTCGCCCAGGTCATGCTCGTCCAGGTGCTGCGCCTGCACCTGAGCCGAAGCGACCCACACACGCCGGGCTGGATGAAGGCGCTTGCGGATCGGCGGATCGGGCCGGCCGTGCGGGCCATGCACGCCGACCTGACGCGTCGGTGGACCGTATCGGACCTGGCGCAGGAGGCCGCCATGTCCCGTTCAGCCTTTGCGGCGCGGTTCATGGATGTCGTCGGGATCTCGCCGGTGAGCTATCTCTCGCGATGGCGCATGCTGGTCGCCAGTGAGCGGTTGAAGCGGACCGATCAGCCCATCGGTACCATTGCTTTTGCGGTCGGATATGAGTCGGAAGCTGCCTTCAGCGTCGCGTTTTCGCGCATAATGGGGCGTTCGCCACGCGCCTATCGCCGGGAGGCGGCCAATCGGCCTTCGGGCTGGTCGGGGAACGACTAGCCCAGTGCTAGCCATCGTCGGCATAGATCCAACAGTGCCTGTCGTTGATGCTCTACCGCGGCCTTGTCTGCGAAGACGGCAATGCCACGATCCGGCGCCGACCATCTGGCAAGCCCCTCAGGATCGGCGAAGGTGAAGCCCTCCGCATTTTGGACCTTGGCGCCGCGGTGCAGGACGAGCCGAACGCCGCCCCGACGCTCCAGCCCCAGCGTGATCCGGTCTGCGCCGTCCTTAGCAAAACTGGGTGCGTTCCACTTGATGCTCTCTGTCAGATTACCATCGGCGGCAAGAATGATCTCCCTGAGTGTATCCACGGCGGCAAGTAGACCTGGATCGAGGCCTTGTCGGAATTCGTCCAGCGTCACGACATCTCCCATCTGACCATTCGGCCTGGTGCAAGCTGGCCGGGTCCATGAGGCCAGAACTTTTTTGATCCTTGTTCTTCCTGGCGACGGATGCAAGACGAATGGTCATTCCGGGGGACTCTTCGCTCTCCCTCCGATGAACCAGACCCACCATGTGATGAAATTTCGTCAGGCGCGATCCGTTTTGGTCTGTCGGGTCGTCATTGCAATGACGTGTCCTGCTGGACCGTCGCAGATGTTCGGATGTCATCACATGGAGACTACCATGCACACGACCACCAGACCGTCGACCGGACTGACACTTATCAACCTGCTCAAGGTCGCCTCGGCTCATCACAATGAGCTCATTTCGCTTCTAAGCGAGAATATCGAAGCGGTCGTCAAGCAACTCCCGGGGTGGAGAGAGAGCGCACTCCTGGTCAGTGAAGACGGACACTCCGTAGTGATCTCCTCGCAGTGGCAGTCGGCAGCCCATGTCGAAGCGATGAGGGCCGATCCGCGGATGCAGGCCTCTCTCAACAAGGTTCGTGCGCTGGCGTCCTTTGAGTCGGTTCTTGGTCATCTCGTTCCAACCGATGCACGCAACGCGATAGATGCGGAGGTATGAACTGATGCGAGACAAGATGTCAGTTCTGGTCGTCGGCGGCAGTACTGGCCTCGGGCGAGCCATGGCAGAGGAATTGCTTTGCCGTGGAGCGGCGGTAGCCGTGATCGGCCGGGACCACGATCGGCTCCGCGACATGGTCGGTCTAGGGGCCAGCGTCATCGCCGGAGACGCCACGGACGCAGGTCTGATAGATGACGCGATTGTGGCACTCCGCCCATCCGTACTCATCCTGAATGCCGGCGCGCGCCTGCCTATGGGGGCGATCGACACACTGTCATTCGAGGCATTTTCCGTCATTTGGAACACAGATGTGCGCATTGGCCTCCTCGGCGTTCAGGCGGCGTTGAAGACCCCAATGCTCCCGGGATCCCGGGTCCTCATCATGTCCAGTGGTGCAGCAATGGTTCTGGGCGTGCCGTATATCCCGCCTGAAAGTCTGCGCCTCTCCGGCGGCTATGTCGGCGCCAAGCGCATGCTCTGGTTCATGGCCCACAGCGCCAATGCCGTGTCGCGCGAGCGTAACCTCGGCATCCATTTTCAGGTTCTGCTTCCGTCCCAATTGATGGCGGGAACCGAGCTGGGACGTGCCGTCGCTTCGGCCTATGCCGGCCTCGAAGGCATCGGCGTCGAGGACTATCTGCTCAAGCGATACGGCCCGGCATTGCAGCCCCACGAAGTGGGCGCGCAGGTTGCCGACATTCTGTGCGACCCGCAATACCGTTCCGGGGTAGCCTATGCGCTGATGAAGGACCAGGGACCGGTGGGAGTGGATATGGGATGAACGAAGTCGAGTTCGGTCGACTGCTCACCGATCATAGACCGGCCCTTCACCGCTATTGCGCGCGCATGACCGGCTCCACCATCGATGGTGAGGATGTGGTTCAAGATGTGCTCATCCGGGCGCTGAAAGCGCATGCGGCGGGTGCGGCGGTCGAGAACCATGCGGCGTGGCTCTTCCGCGTCGCCCACAATGTCTGTCTCGATTTTCTCAGGATGCGGTCGCGGCGCAATCATCTTGAACTGACTGAGCAATTGCAGATCGAGGAGAGAGCGACGGCACCGGAAGTCATGTCCTACAGTTTCCGCACGTTCCTGCGTCTTCCCGAACTCCAGCGGGCCGCTGTCATCCTGAAAGACGTCCTGGGTCATTCGACCGATGAGATTGCCGCTATTGCGGGCTGCAGCGCGGCGGCGGCCAAGTCCGCCCTGCAGCGCGGTCGGGCCGCGTTACGGACATTGGCGGACAACCTGGAAGACGCGCACGTGCCCCCGATGTCCGAGGATGAGCGGCGGCGCCTGCACGAATTCGTCACCATGTTTCGTGCTGGCAATTTTGATGCCGTGCGGCGAATGCTGGCGGACGATGTCCGGCTCGATCTTGTCGCCAGGCTTGAGCTGCGCGGGCGAGACAAGATCGAACCCTATTTCGCCAGATATGCGGAAGCGCCGCATTGGCGGTTCAGCGCCGGCGCCATTGACGGACGCCTGGTCATGCTCGTTTTCGATATGCGGCAAGCGTCGGAAAAGCCCAGCCATTATGTCGAGGTGGCGTGGCGGGACCGGCGCATTGCGTTCATCAGGGATTCCCTGTTCACGCCCTATGCGATGGAAGCCGCCAAATGGCTGCAATTGGGGTAGGCCAAAGTTGCCGCCCGTCCGCCAGCCGGCTTGAGGTGCCCCGCTATTGACCACCCAGCCAACGATCCCAGCGCCGCTGTACCCTATATTCGACGCGAGCGTCGCGACGCGCATCGACCCATGGGGCGGCTGCCGGCAAGCGCTGGTAGACCGTGGTGACCGGAACCGGGGTCGCAGGCGTAGTATAGTAGTAGATGTAGTTCGCCGAGACCCAACCGCGACGATCGGCCCAGACAATGTCGCACCAGGGCGAGCCCGATATGCAGCCGATGATGGTCACCGGCTGGCTGGCCGGGATTGCCACGATGACCTGATACTGGGTTCCCGGCCCGCTACGCATGTTGACCGCTGCGGTAGTGGCTCCTGGATTGGCCATGGCGGTGGTCGCCGAGATGGCGAGCGCGGCGACGGCGAGTAGAAGCTGCTTTGCTTTCATGGTGATCTCCCTGTTGAGCGGGGGAAGGATTGCGCATCTGCGAAAACCGAAGATGAGCGCATTGTAACGAAGTGTAGCGGTCGCAAGGGCGCGCGCGACAGATCCCATCGCTGACAGGTGTCGATCACCGCCTGCCGCGCCCTCTCGAGCTGCAGCGCGATCAGCGGGAAGCGGGACCGGGTGACGAAGATGCCGTACAAGCCGCTTTCGCGGTCGATCCGCGCGCAAGAACCGAGCGCTAAGAGCTAGGCGCCACGGATCATGGTTGTCGTCGGATTGTCGCCGCACCTTGCATTACCGCAAGCTCGCGATGATCGATCATGTCGTCCCCATTGCTGTCAGCCAAGGCGAAGAGGTCGTCGCGGCCGGCGACAAACTCGTCCCGGCTCACACGCCCATCCTGATCCAGGTCAAGCGACGCCATTAGGTGCCTGAGGCGTTCGTCCGTTTTGCGCCAGGCGAAGGGCCATCCAGTAGCGTCTTCGGAGGAGAGGTAATGGTCGCGGTTGCGGTCAAGTCGTGTGAAGAGCCGTGCGCGCGCCTCGGCGAATTCCTGCCGCGTGACACGGCCGTCCGCGTTGAGATCGGCGCGCATCACCAGACGCGTAATGTCTCGCTCCTGAGCCAAGGCAGCGTGGACCAAGGCCGCTAACAGGCCGGTCGCAGCCGCGAGTGCAACAATCTTGATGGTCGGCTTTGGCATCCCCTGGACCTCTGTGTGGGTAGAGACCACTGACCTACACAAGTCCTGCAGCTCGGCGACGACCGGCGTGTTTCCGATTGCAACAAAGTGTAACGCGGCCATTCAGGGCTTGCCTCGACCGCATCCGACACCAGATTCTATCGGCCAACGAGAATAGGCCATGCATGATCGAACGCAGCTACATCGCCGTTGTGGAGGACGATCCCGAGATCCGCGCGCTGGTCAGCAACCTGCTCACGCGCGAGGGATTTGAGGTTGGCGCCTGCGAGGGCGCGGTTGATCTCGACCGGCTGCTCGGCCGGCGCCGTGTCGATCTGGTAGTGCTCGACCTGATGCTGGAGGGCGAAGACGGACTGTCCATCTGCCGGCGGCTCCAGGCCGGCGACCTTCCGGTGCCGGTGCTGATGGTGACCGCAAAGGGCGATGATGTCGACCGGATCGTCGGGCTGGAGCTTGGCGCCGACGACTATCTACCCAAGCCGTTCAACCCCCGCGAGCTGGTCGCCCGCGTGCGGGCCATCCTGCGCCGGACACGCTCGGCCCATCGGCCGGCTGCCATGGCCGGCCGGGTCTACCGCTTTGCCGGATGGACGCTCGATGCCGGCTCGCGCCAATTAGAGGACCACCAGAAAAATCCGGTCGAACTGACAGGTGGCGAGTTCGATCTGCTCATCGCCCTGCTTGCCCGTCCCCAAAGGGTGCTCACCCGGGACCAACTGCTCGATTGGACCCGAGGGCGGGACGCCAATCCCTATGATCGCACGATCGACGTGCAGTTGAGCCGCCTGCGACGTAAACTCGGCGACAATGCCAAGAGCCCGGGAATGATCCGGACGGTACGCGGCGGCGGTTATCTTTTCGCGCCGCAGGTCGAGGAGGCGGAACGCTGAATATGCGTCGGCTCCTCAACGGCCTTGTGTTCCGCATCGCAGCACTATTTCTTCTCGGTGCTTTGGTCCTGCAGGCCGCCATCGTGGCGGCCGTGCTCTGGCCGGACGACCGGCCAATGGCGTTCCGCCTGGTTGACCCTGCCGAGGTCTTGGAGATCGTGCGCGCACTCGAGGCGGTAGCGCCCGATCAGAGGGATGCGGTCATCGCAGCCGTCAACAACGGGGCGGTGGCGGTCAGGCTCCTTCCAGCATTCCCGGCTGACGGCCCGCAGGAACCCGGTCTCCTGTCCGGTGCTGGAGTTGAGAGCCGGCTCATACGGTCCACTGGCGCGTTCGGGGGCCGGCGTTTCCGCGTCGAGACGAGCGATAGTGGGCCTACCGGCGACGCGTTGCAAGCTCCGTTCATGCTGTTCGTTGAGCTGCGAACCGGCCAGGCTCTGGCCATTGCGCGAGAGCCGGTGATCCTGCGCACCATCGCATCGCGCTATATGGCCATTGCAGCCGTCGTCGTAGCGGTTCTGCTGGCAATCCTGCTCATCCTGACCTGGCAGGTGGTCCGGCCCGTTTCCCGGCTTGTGGCCGCCACCCATGCCCTTCGCGAGGACATCGCCGCGCCGGATGTGATCGCAGCCGGCGCCAGCGAACTCAAGGAATTGGCGGTGGCCTTCAACGCTATGAAGCACCGGATTGGGGGTCTCGTCGCCGATCGAACCCGCGCACTTGCCGCTATTGCGCACGACCTGCGAACCTATCTCACCCGTTTGCGGCTACGGGCCGATTTCATCGAGGATGCTGAGCAACGCGCCAAGGCCATCCACGACCTCACCGAAATGGAGCAACTTCTCGACGATGTGCTCCTATTCGCGCGCGACGATGTCAGAAACGAACAGCCCATACCGGTCATAGACATCCGGTCTGAGGTCGAGGATTACATCCGTCTCCGGCGCGAAGTGGGTGAGCCTGTGGCCCTTCTCGCAGGCCACGGGCCTCTCCTCTGCCGATGTCCGCCGCTCGCTTTCCGCCGCATGCTGGGCAACCTGATCGACAATGCGATCCGCTATGGCAAAAGCGCCAGGGTGGAGCTTGGTGAGGCCGATGGCGTGCTTTTGACGGTCGACGATGACGGTCCCGGCATTCCCTTTGCCTTGGCCGAACGGCTCGCTCAGCCCTTCGAGCGGCTGGAACCGTCGCGCGGGCGCCGGACGGGTGGCGCTGGCCTCGGCCTTGCCATCGTCAAGGCGCTGGCCGAGAGCAATGGCGGATCGCTTATGCTCGAAAACCGAGCCGGCGGCGGCCTGCGCGCCAGCCTGCGCCTCCCCAACGCCTGACCGAGAGGAAAAATTCCCGCTGATCGTAGGTACGGCCCGGCGCCCCGGCCCCCGAGCGCCTGGTCACGGCCTGAACGTCGGCGCCGTAGCGGGTGTCATGTGGGTCGCAAAACCTTGCACGATCAGGTCTTGCTCGAAGATCAACACCTCATTGGCCACCCGGCCCTCCTGATTAACGAAGTTGATGGTCAGACAATCCACACCTTCATAGGCGCCGAGGATATCGAAGTGCAGATTGGGGATACGGCGCAGGCCCTCGCTCCAGTAGTGGCGAAGCGCCGCCTTCCAGCGGCCGTAAGCCGGCGGACGAACTAAAGCGTCTTGGAGAGAAAGCTGCGGCTGCGGCCCTTGGGGAAGTCGGGCAGCGCGCCAAAGACCCGATAGCCTGCCCTTTCATAAACATTCAGGGCCTGTGGGTTGAACGTGTCGATATAGGCGCCGCGGCAGCCGCGCCTGATGGCCTCGGCCTCCGCGGCAGCCAGCATCTGGCCGGCAAGGCCCTGGCCGCGGTGGCTCTCAGCTACGAACAGCCATTGCACATAGAGCCAGCCCCAGGCGGTATAGCCCGATATGCCGGCAACGATCAGCCCTTTACCGTCGCGCACCAGAACAGCCAGGGCCTTGCGCTCGGCCGGGCCGACATCGGCCTGGTTGAATGCAGCCAGAGCTGAGCCGATGGCCTCAAGGTCCTCCTGGTCCGGGGTGTCCGTCACTTCCAGGGTGGGCGCGCGCATGGCTCAGGCTGCCAATAGACCACCGGTCAGGGGATATGGCGCCCCGGTGGTGGTGGGAAAGCTGATCGGCAGGCTGCGCATGACGCGGACGGCGAGGAAGGCAAAGCATTCCGCTTCGATCGCGTCGCCACGCCAGCCGACGGCTTCGGCCGGAACGGCTTCGACAGCGGCGCGGGTGCCGAGCATGGCCATGACGGCCGGATTATGCCGCCCGCCACCGCAGACCACCAGCTTTTCGGGGCGTTGCGGAAGGAGGTCGAGCGCTTTTCCCACAGCTCCCGTCGTGAAGGCCGTCAGCGTCGCTGCGCCGTCTTCGACGCTCAGGCCATCGGCCATGGTGGAGAGGAAGTCGAAGCGGTCGAGCGATTTCGGATAGGGGGCGGAGAGATAGCGATGGGTCAGAAGGCGGGCGAGGCGCTCTTCATCGACCTTGCCGCGCAGGGCCATTTCGCCATTCCGGTCCATATCGCCAAGACCGTGCGCTTTGATGAAGTCATTGATCGGCGCATTGGCCGGGCCGGTATCGAAGGCGATCAGCGTGTCGGTACCATCCCAGAAGGTGACATTGGCGACCCCGCCAAGATTGAGAACGGCGGTCTTGCCATCAGTGGCCCCGACCTTCCTGAGCAATGCCTGATGATAGAGCGCGGCCAAGGGCGCACCTTGGCCGCCGGCCTGCACATCGGCTGAGCGGAAATCGTAAGCAACTCTGATACCGGTCAGGGCATGCATGAGTGCGCCATTGCCGAGCTGCCGGGTGGCGCCGATGCGGCCCGGTTGCGGCGCGCGATGCAGAACCGACTGGCCGTGGAAACCGATAATGCCAATGTCCTCGGGCTTGAGGCCGGCCTGAGCCACGAGGTCGAGCACTGCGGCCGACTGGGCGCGGGTCAGTGCATCCTCGGCTTCTGCGAAAATGGCAGGCTCCGGGCCCTCAAAATTCCACTTACGCGCCTGCGCCAGGGTTTGTTCGAGCAGGTCGCGGATCGATTGCGGGTAGGGCGCTAGCGTATAGGCACCGAACTCTTCGATGGTTTCGCCGTCGGTGCGTAGCAGCGCCACGTCGATATTGCCGTCGAGCACAGTGCCCGTCATCAGTCCAACGGCCCAGATCGGCTCCATGACAATCTCCCTATTCTGCATTGATGGCATCGCCCACGGCGCGGCGCAGCGGGATAATGCCGCTGTCGAAATGGCGGGTGGGGTGTACGCGGTTGGTCAAAAGCGTCCAGGCATGGCCGCGGGTGAAATCGATCCACAGCCCGGTGCCGGTAAATCCGGTATGGCCAATGGTCTGGCTCGAACAACGTTCGCCACCTGACCAGCCTTCAAAGGGACGCTCCCAGCCATGCGTGCGGCGCGCCGAGATTGGGGTGCGGATCAGAGCATCGGAGCCGGCGGTCTTGAGCTTATCTTCGGCGAAATCGAGCACGCTGGTCACCGTGCCAAACAGGCCCGCATGGCCCGCGCCTTGCAGCGCCGAACAATTGTCGTCATGCACTTCGCCCACCAGCACGCGGTGGCGCCAATAGCAATCTTCGGTGGCCGCAGCACTATTCGGATCGGCCGACCAGGCAAAGCCCTGTCCCGGATCCTGCTCGCGAATCCATTTGCCTTCGAGCCGCTCGAGCGCGAGGCCGAGCAGGATGAAGTTGATATCCGAATAGACGGCAGGACCGGCTGGAAACTCATGCTGCAAGAGGAAGGTGCGCAGTAGGTCCGGGTCGCGGCCATAGGTATAGAGCGGGAAAACGGCCGGGTAGGGCGTTTGGTGGCCGAGGCACTGGCGGAACGTGACCTTCCGCTCCCAATTGTCGAGATTGTAATGTCGGTAGTCCGGCATGACGCTGGTTAGCGGCGCATCGAGATCGATGCAGTCCGCATCGGCCAGCGCCAACACGCGTTCGGTGGTGAACAGCACCTTGGTGAGCGATGCCAGATCGAACCAGGTATCCTCCCGCATCGGCCGGCTTATGGGCACGGTCTGGGCCAGACCCATGGCCCGGGTGGCGCGATTGCCGTTCCGGTCGACCACGCCCAGCACGCCGCCCGGAATAAGGCCGGTTTCGATCGCGGCGGCCAGGGGTGCAAAGGCGCGATCCAGTTGCGAGTTGACACGGCTCATGACGTTTCCTCTATGCGGACACGGTGATCCTTGCCAGCCTCGCGCCAACGCGACGCGGGTGGCTCATAGCCGGGCGGCCGGACCAACGAAGGGACCTGCGTCATATCGACGGCAAACCTTTGCCGGCGCCGCTCAATGGCCGGAACGGCGGCAATCAGGCGCTTGGTATAGCTGTGCTGTGGATCGGAGAGCACGGCGTGCGCCTCGCCCATTTCAACGATCTGGCCGGCAAACATTACCGCGACGCGATGGGCAATGCGTTCGACGACGGCCATATCATGGGAGATGAACAGATAGGCCAGGCCAAATTCGCGCTGCAGATCGATCAAGAGGTCGAGCACTTTGGCCTGGACCGACACGTCGAGCGCCGACACTGCCTCATCCAGCACCACCACATCGGGATTGAGCATTAGCGCCCGGGCGATGCAGAGACGTTGGCGCTGTCCACCCGAAAATTGATGCGGATAGCGGGACAGCGCATCCGCTGGCAGGCCGACGCGGTCGAGCAGGAAGGCCATGCGCTTGCGCAGCTTGTCGTTGCGCCGCTGTCCATTTGCGAGGGCGGGTTCGGCCAGCAGCGCCTCCACATTAAGGCGCGGATTGAGCGAGGCGAAGGGGTCCTGGAACACCATCTGAACCGGACGACCGGAATGACCCGAGCCAATCGTAACGGCGCCGCGCGTGCGACTGTTGAGGCCCAAAAGGGCGCGGGCGGTCGTCGACTTGCCGCAGCCGCTCTCGCCCACAATGGCCAAGGTCTCGCCCGGCACAAGGTCGAAGCTGACGCCGTCCACCGCATGGATGGCACCCTTGGGCTTCAACCAGGCCCGTCCCACCGGGAAGCGCACTACCAGATCGTCAACCGAAACGATGGGATCGTGCGCAACCGATCGCGTGCTGTCATTGCGCACCGCCTTACCAGACGTGAAATGCGGCACAGCCCGCAAAAGGTGCCTGGTATAGTCGTGCTGGGGATCATCCAATATGGCATCGGCCGCGCCCTGTTCGACCGCCAGCCCATTCTGCATGACCATGATGCGGTCGGCGATGCCGGCAACAAGCCCGATATCATGGGTGATGAAAATCATCGCCATGCCGGTCTCTTCGCGCAGCTCGGCCAAAAGGCCCATGATCTGGGCCTGCACGGTGACATCGAGGGCGGTCGTCGGCTCGTCGGCTATAAGCAGGCGCGGGCTGGCGGCCAGGGCCATGGCGATCATGATACGTTGTCGCATGCCGCCCGAAAGCTGGTGCGGGTAATAGCCGAGGCGCGAATGCGCATCGGGAATGCGGACCCGGGCCAGTACATCGAGAGTTGCGGAATGCGCCTGCGTCCCGGTTAGCCCTTTGGAGAGACGGAACGCCTCCTCAATCTGTGCGCCCACGGTGTGCACCGGGTTGAGCGAGGTCATGGGTTCCTGAAAGATCATGCCGATATCGCGGCCCCGAATGCCCAGCATGGTCTTTTCGTTCGCCTTCGCGACATCGAGCGCAGTTCCATCGGAACGGGTGAGGTGGATCGCGCCACCGGTAATGCGCCCGCCACCGAAATCGACGAGGCGGTTGACCGAAAGCGCCGTGACGGACTTGCCCGAACCGCTTTCCCCGACAATGGCGAGCGTCTCGCCGGCGGCTAGGTCGAAGCTGACACCCCTGACCACTTCATTGGCCTCTGGGTCCCGGCCGAAGCTGACCCTGAGATCGCGGACGGAAAGCAGTTCGGTCATGCTTCCCTCCTCTGGGTACGCGGGTCGAGAATATCCCTGAGCGCGTCACCGGTCAGGTTGAAGCCGAGAATACCCAGCATGATGGTCAGCGCCGGAAAGGCCATCAGCCAGGGCGCGTGCTGCATGAGGTTGCGGCTTTCTGCCAGCATCAGGCCCAACGAGGGCGTCGGCGGCTGCGTGCCCAGACCCAGGAAGGAAAGACCTGCTTCGGTAAGCAGCGCCCAGGCCAGGGCGAGCGTGACCTGTACGGCCAGCGGCGCCACCAGGTTCAGCAGCAAATGCCGGGTCAGCACATAGAATTGCGAGCTGCCAAAGGTGCGAGCGGCATCGACGAAATCGCGCTGCTTGAGCGAGAGCGCCGGGCCGCGCACCACGCGCGCAAAGATGGGCGTGTAGACAATGGCGATGGCGGCCACGCTGGTCATGGTGCCGGGGCCGACAATGGCAATGATCAGGAGGGCTAGAAGGATCGCCGGGAAGGCTAGCAGCACATCCATGACCCGCATGAAGATGCCATCCCAGATGCCGCCCCACCAGGCTGAGAGGAGGCCGATAACGGTGCCAGCCAGAGTGGCGATGGCCACCGAGGCAAAGGCGATCAACATCGATTGCCTTATACCCACCATCAGGCGGCTCAGGGCATCGCGGCCCAGAAGGTCCGTGCCGAACCAATAGGTCTGGCTGGGCGGCTTCAGCCGGTCGATGGCGAAGAGTTTCAACGGATCATGCGGGGTGAGGCCCAGCGTGCCCATAATGGCCGCGATGAGATAAAGCCCGATGATGAGGAGGCCAATGCGCCCAGAGGGGTGGTGGAACAGCGATGACAGCAATTTGCCCATCAGCGCCTCCCGATCCGGATGCGCGGGTCAAGGGCGACATAGGCGAGGTCCACGAGCAGGTTCACCACAAGGAAGTTAAAGGCAATGAACAGCACCGTGCCCTGCACCAGCGCATAGTCGCGCTGGGTGATGGCATCGAGCACGAGCCGTCCCAGACCGGGCAGGGCGAAGATTTGTTCGACGATGACGGCACCGCCGAGCAGATAGCCGAATTCGACGCCCGACAGCGTCACCACCGGAATGAGTGCGTTGGGCAGCGCATGGTGCCAGATCACGCTCATCGGCCTCGCGCCCTTGGACCGGGCGGTGCGAACATAATCGTCGCTCAAGACGTCGAGCATGGCCGAGCGCGAAATACGCGTCACCGAGGCGGCAAAGGCAAAGCCCAGCGTAACGGCTGGGAAGATCAATTGCCCGAAACTGGCTAGGGGATCGACAAAAAGCGGCGTGAACGTGCCCATGGCCGGCACGAAGCCGAAAAACACCGACAGCACATAGATGATGAGAATGCCCACGACAAAATTGGGCGTCGACTGGCCCAGCATGGCCAGAACGCGCACGACAAGGTCGCTGGGCCGTTCGTTGCGTGAAGCGGCTAGGACGCCCAGCGGCACGCCGATGCTGAGCGCGATTACCATGGACATCAGCGAAAGCTGTAGGGTGAGCGGGAAGCGCTCGAGGATCACGGTCAGCACCGGTTTGCCATAGATCGAGGAAATCCCGAGATCGCCCTGGAACAGGCCGGTCAGCCAGCGCAGATATTGCGCCCAGACGGGTTGGTCGATGCCGAAATAGGCGGCCAGCGCATCCCTTTGCGCCGGGGTCAAAAGGCCCGCTTCGGTTCCCAGCATGGCGGTGATGGCATCGCCCGGCACCAGCCTTATGGCGACAAAAACCAGAATGGAAACGCCGAGAAGGATCAGCGGGAAGGTCAGCAAGCGCTGAACCACATAACTCATGGGACGTGATCCACTTGAGAGGACCGGCCAAACATGGCCGGTCCCGACATTGCCAGGCTTACTCTACCGAAACATTGACCAGGCCGAACAGCGTGCCAGTCGGCGAGGGTTCGAAGCCGGAAACGCTCTTGAGCTGGGCCGTATAGCTATAGCCGGTCGAGAGCCACAGCCAGGGCGACTGCTCGGCCAGGCGGCTTTCGAAGGCCTGGAAAATTTCCACCCGCTTGGCCGGATCGGTCTCGGCCTGCCCCTGCTTCATCAGGCTATCCAATTCGTCATCGGGGAAGTTGGAAACGTGGGCGAGATTGCCTTCCTTGGTGAAGTAGCGGTTATACATCGGATAGGGGTCCGGGCGGCCGCCATTCTGGGCCACGGCCATGTCGAAATCGCCCTTGAGCCAGGCATCGACATAGACATTGAGTTCCATCATCTCGATTTCGAGTTCGACACCGATTTCGGCCAGCTGGGCCTGCAGCACCTGCGCTTCGGAGGCGGCGACCGGCGGCTCGCCAGTAGCAGCGATCACCTTGGCCGAGAAGCCGTCAACGCCCGACTCCGCCATCAGCGCCTTGGCCTTTTCCAGGTCCTGTTCATAGCAGAACAGGTTTGCCGGATCCTGCGCAAAGGCAGGCATGGTCAAGGGGCCGGTCACCTTGCCTTCCCCGGCCAGCGCCGCATCGATAATGGCCTGGCGGTCGATGGCACAGCTCATGGCCTGGCGCACCTTGAGATTGTCCATAGGCGGACGCGAGGGATTGAGCTGCAGGACATTATAGGCCAGCACGCCGACGCGATTGAGCTCGAGATTGGCCTCCATGGGCACCAGGGTTGCCACCAGCGGATCGTTGAGCAGGGCAAAGTCGGTCTGGCCAGCGCGCAGCGAAGCCAGGATCGCCATTTCGTCGGGCAGAACCGAAATTGTGATGCCATCAATGGCAAGATCGCCACCGGCCCAATTGTCGTTGGCGCTCAGCACTTCGCGTGCATTGGGCTCCCAACTTTCGAGCACGAAGGGACCCGAACCAACGGCTTCGGTACCGATCGTGCCAGCCTCGATTTCCGAGGCCGGCACCACCGCGGCATTGATCGTGGCCATGGCGACCAGGATCGGCACATCGGCGGTCGAAAGATTGAAGACGACGGTGGCCTCGTCCGGCGTGTCGATGCTTTCGATCGAGAGGAAGTTCGAACGGGCGGCCGCCGAGGTTTCCTCGTCGAGCAGGCGCTCGAATGACGCCTTGACGTCGGCCGAGGTCACCGTCTCACCGTTGGAGAATTTGGCATTGGGATCGAGCGAGAAGGTTAGCGTCTTCGCGTCATCGGCAAATTCCCAGCTCGTGGCGATGGCCGGTACCACATTGAGATCGGCATCAAGGCGCACCAGCGGCTCATAGATGAGCTCGAGCAGGCGCAGCGAGGAGAAGGCCGTCTGCTTGTGCGGATCTAGGCCGGTGGCGTCCTGCGACCAGGCCATGCGCAGTTCCGCGGCCTGAACCTGCAGCGCGGACGAAATCGATGTCAGGGCCGTTGCGACTGCCAGGCCGGCAAGGAGCTTTTTGGGTGAAAACTGGATCATGGATGTTCCCTCATTGTTGAGCCGGCTCCGTTTGCGGGGCCCGTGCCGAGGTCGTCAGCGGCCTGGCCGTACCCTTGCTGGCGCAGGCCCTTTCGCACCAACCTCTTAATCTGAACCTATGAACTCCCGGTCCAGGCTGTCAATAATTTTCATGGTTGATGTTGTCTCTGAACTTTTGTTTCAATGGGCGAACGGAACCGGTTCGGATAGGGTCGCGCCGATTTGCGGCCCCGTCACGGGTAAAGCGGGCCGAAAGGGGAGCGCTTTTGGGCATACAATCGACGATCGAGGCTTCGGGCGACAAGTTCACGCCCGCAATGCAGCGGGTAGCCGCGGTCATTCGCGACCAGCCCCGCATTGTGCTCGACCAGACCATTTCCGAGCTGGCCGATAGCTGCGGCACCTCGGTCGCCTCCGTGGTCCGGTTTTGCCGGGCATTGGGGCTCTCAGGCTATGCGCAATTGCGCATGTCGCTCGCCACCGAACTGGGCAAGGAAGCCGCTCAATTCGGCACGGACCTGATCCTGGGGGCGGAAATCGCCCGGTCCGATACCCTCCAGGAAATGGCTTCAAAAGTGGCCTCGCTCGAAATTCTGGCCATCGACGAGACTGTGTCCGGCCTCGACTATGGCGCCCTTGAGCGGGTGGTGGCGGCGGTCGACGAGGCCGAGCGCATCCTGCTTTTTGGCATCGGCGCCAGCCAGTTCGTCGCCCAGGATCTACATCACAAGCTCTTCCGCATTGGCCGTAATGCCTTTCTTCTGGCCGACCCGCACGAAGCCTGGACAGCGGCCCTGCTATCGCCACCCGGCACGGTCGCGCTCGGGTTTTCGCATTCCGGCACCACGGCCGATACGGTGCGCTTTCTCGAAATCGCACGCGAGGCCGGCGCTATGACCGTTGCCCTGACGGGATCGCCGCAATCGCCCCTGGCCCTCGCCGCAGACGAGCAATTGGTCAGCCGGGCACGCGAAAGCCGGCTGCGCGCCGGGGCCATGGTCAGCCGCATTGCACAATTGGCCATCGTCGATTGCCTGTTTCTCGGCGTCGCCAGCCAGCGCTATGAGCAGACGGTGGACGCGCTCAAGCGCACGCGGGACGTAACGCATCCGAAGTAATCAGCTGCCCCAGAGCGGCGACGCACCGGTCTCAATCATACCTCCGCTATAGGTCAACCCACCGGTCCGGTCCTGGGCGAGGAGCAGCGGGCCATCGAGGTCGACCCAGCGCGCCCGCGCCGCCAGCAACCGCGTCGGCAGCATGGAGAGCGAAGTGCTGACCATGCAGCCCACCATAATGGAAAGCCCCAATTCTTCGGCGCGCCTGGCGACAGCGAGCGCCTCGGTCAAGCCGCCGGTCTTGTCGAGCTTGATATTGATTGCGTCATAGCGCCCGACGAGGTGTTCAAGGCCGTCAAGGGCATGGACGCTTTCATCGGCGCAGACGGGTACGGGCCGTTTGAGGCCCGCCAAAGCGGCGTCGGACCCGGCGGGCAGGGGCTGCTCAATCAATTCGACACGGCAATGGCGGCAAATGTCGAACAGGACCGGCAGGTCGTCGGTATGCCAGCCTTCATTGGCATCGATGATGAGACGGGCATTGGGTGCGGCCGCGCGAACAGCACCCAGCCGTTCGGCATCGCCCGGGGCGCCGAGTTTGATCTTGAGCAGCGGCAGATGCGATGCTTTGGCCGCCGCATCGGCCATGGCATCGGGTGAACCCAGGCTAATGGTAACGGCCGTCTCGATGCGCTTGGGCAGGGTGAGGCCGGCCAATGTCGCAACAGACTTGCCGGCCAGCCTGGCCTCCAGATCCCAGAAGGCGCAATCGAGCGCATTGCGCGCGGCGCCGGGTGGCAAGGCCTGCTGCAAGTCATGCCGCGTCATGCCCGAGGCAATTGCAGGTGCCAGGGCCTGAATGGCGGCCAGCGTGGCTTCCGGCGTTTCGCCATAGCGCGCATAGGGCACGCATTCCCCAAATCCGACCTCGCCATTCCGTTCCAGCCGGACGCTGACCACAACGGCCTCATTCTTGCTACCGCGCGCAATGGTGAAATTGCCGGCAATCGGAAAACGCTCAATGGCGGCAGCAAGCTGGGTCGTCATGATTTGGCTCAGGCCGGTATGGGACGGAAGAAATGATTCTCGCCGACCTGGCTGATTTGGGTCTGCGGCAGGGCTGACTGGGCGCGGATCTCGTCGATCCGGCCCAGCTCGTCGGCAAAGCGCACATCATCGAAGCGCCGGTCCGGATCAGGCACGGCTGAGAGGAGAAGCCGCGTATAGGGATGGCGCGGATCGTCGAGCACCTTGTCGACCGCGCCCCATTCCACGATCTGTCCGGCATACATGACCATGATGTCGTCGGCGACATAGCGTGCGGTGGCAATGTCGTGGGTGATGTAGAGCAGGGCCAGGCGCAGCTCGGTTTTCATGTCGTTGAGCAGATTGAGAATGCCCTGGCGCACCGAAACGTCGAGCATCGAGGTCGGCTCATCCGCGACAATGACCTCTGGGTTCACGGCCAGCGCTCGGGCTATGGAAATGCGCTGGCGTTGGCCGCCGGACAGTTCATGAGGAAACTTGCTCATCATCTGCCCCGGATCGAGTCTTACGCGCTTGAGCAGGACCTCGATGGCCGTCTGGCGCTGGCCCTTGTCGAGCGCCGGCTGATGCAGGCGCAGCGGGCGCTCGAGATGATAGCGGATCGTATGGGTCGGATTGAGCGCTGCGAACGGGTCCTGGAATACCATTTGCACGGCCGAGCGATAGGCCTTGAGGGTGCGCGCATCGGCCTTGCCCAACGGCGCGCCCTTGAACAGCAACCGGCCTTCATCGGGTGCGTATTCGCGCATGATCAGACGCGCCGCCGTGGTCTTACCCGAGCCGGACTCGCCGACCAGGGCCAGCGTGCGCCCGGGATGCAGCGCAAAACTCACCGAACGGGCCGCATAGACCGGCTTGTCGGCCCGGCCGAAGACCTTCGAAACAGTATCGAGGGCGAGAATGGGTTCACTGATCATGTCATTCATGGCGCGATCTCCAGACGGGTCTGTTCGCCATGGAGCTTGGGCATCGAGGCCCAGAGGCGTTTGGTATAGGCGTGCTGGGGCTGGCGATAGATGGTCTGGGCGTCATTAACCTCGACCAGTTCGCCGTCGAGCATGATGCCGATGCGGTCGCTGACCTGCACCATCAGCCCCAGATCATGGGTGATGAACAGCGCCGAAAAGCCAAGCTGGCGCCGCAGCACGTCGATGCGCTGCAGGATTTCGCGCTGCACCACCACGTCAAGCGCCGTGGTCGGTTCGTCCATGATCAGCAGCTTGGGTTTGAGCGCCAGGCAGATGGCGATGACGATGCGCTGCCGCATGCCGCCCGAGCATTGATGCGGATAGGAGTCCAGTCGCTCTGGTGCAATATCGACCAGCTTAAGGAGTTCCGAGGCCCGCGCCCGGGCCTCGGCGCGGCTAATCCGGCCATGGGCTTTAAGGACATCAAAAAACTGCCGCTCGATGGTTAGCACCGGATTGAGCGAATTCATGGCGCTCTGGAACACCATGGCCACTTCTCGCCAGCGGAACTTGCGCAGCGCTTCGTCATCGAGTTCCAGGACATTGCGGCCATTGACAATAATCTGGCTGCCCGTGCGGATCAGCGCCGGCGGCCGGTGCAGCCGCGAAATGGCAAAGGCAATGGTCGACTTGCCGCAACCCGATTCCCCGGCCAGCCCAAAGAACTCACCCGGCGCAATGTCGAAGCTGACATTCTTGACGGCGTGAAAATCGGCTTCGGCGCCCACATAGTCGATATCGAGACTGCGGATGGACAGAACCGGCCCGCTCATAGCTTGCCCTCCCCGAGCCGCACCATGCGGGTCCAGCGATTGAGCATGCCGCCAGTGCGCAGGCGCGGATTGGCGATCTCGTCGATGGCAAAATTAATGAGCGCCAGCCCTAGCCCCAGGAAGGCCAGGGCGAAGCAGGGCGCCAGGATATCCCACCAGGCGCCGACAGCCAGGGCCGCCGCGTTTTGCGCATTGTAGAGCATGATGCCCCAGGACACCGTATTGGGATCCCCAAGGCCTAAGAATTCCAGTGTTGCCTCGGTGATGACCGCGAAGATCACCGAACCAATGAAATTGATGCCGACAATGGAAATGAGGTTGGGGAAAATTTCGAACAGCATGATGCGCCAGCCCGGCTCGCCTAGCATTTCCGCGCTCTTGACGAAATCGCGCTGGCGGATGGACAGCGTCTCCGAACGGGTCACGCGCACGCCCCAGGCCCAGGAGGTGAGCCCCAGAATGATGGCAATGACCAGCGGGCTTGCCTGGCCGATAAAGGCCGCCAGCACCAGCAGCAGCGGCAGGTTGGGCACCACCAGCACCATATTGGTGAAGAAGTTGATGACTTCGTCGACCACCCCGCCCTTATAGCCGGCAATGATGCCCAGCACCGTGCCGATGACGGTGATAAGAAGGCCCGCCCCAAAGCCCACAGCCAGCGACACGCGCGCGCCATAGACGAGGCGCGCGAAGACATCATGGCCTAGCCGTGTCGTGCCCAGCCAATGGTCCCAGCTTGGCGCCTGGTGCGGCCGGCCGACGCGCTTGACCGGGCTATACTCGGTCAGGAGCGGCGCGAAGATCGCGACCAACACGATTATGGCGAGGATGACGCAGCCCGTCATAGCCTTCTTGTTATGCAGAAGTTGGGAGAAAAGCTTCATCGCCTCAGGCCCTTTTGAGACGCGGATCGAGCAGCACGTAGCTCAGATCAACGACAAAATTGGAGACCAGCATGGCAGCGGTCATGATCAGCAATTGCCCCTGGATGACCGGATAATCGCGCGCAATGATGGCCTGATAGAGCGTATTGCCGAGCCCGGGATAGTTGAACACCACCTCGGTCACCAGCGAGCCGCCCAGCACCGTGCCAATGGCAATGGCCAGGCTCGATACGGTGGGCAGCAGCGCATTGCGGGCCGCATACCAGAGCATGACATGATTGTCGCTGAGGCCCTTGGCGCGGGCCATGACGATATAGTCCTCGCCCAGAAGGTTGATCATATTGTTGCGCATGGTGACGGCAAAGCCGCCCATCAACACGAAGACCAGCGTCAGCATGGGCAGGGTGCCGTGATAGATGACGCTCGAAATGTATTCCCAGCTCCAGGCCGGATCGATCAGTGGATCGGCGGCATAGCCATTGGGGAACCAGCCCAGCGTATAGCCGAAGACGAACAGCATGATGAGTGACACCACGACGGCAGGCACCGAACTCGAAAAAATGGCACTCAAAGAAATGACCGAGTCGACCAGTCGTCCGCGGCGCCAAGCGGCAAAGACGCCGAGCAGGCTCCCAAGGGTGAAACTGACAAGCGTGGCAATGCCCATCAGGCCCAGGGTCCAGATCAGCGCGCGGCCCAGCAGTTCGGTGACGGGCAGCGGGAAATATTTGATCGAGCGTCCGAGATCGCCGGTGAAGACGCTTTGTAGATAAGCCAGATACTGTTCATGCAGCGGCGCGTCGATAAAGCCGAAAGTCAGCTTGAGCGCGTTGAGGTTTTCAAGGCTCAGTTCCGAGCCAGCGCTGGCGAACATGATCTGGATCGGATCGCCGGGCATCAGCCTGGGCAGGAAGAAATTGATGGTCGCGGCAACCAGAAACGCCGCCAGATAGAACGCCAGTCGCCGCAGCAAAAAGGCCATGGTGATGTGTTCCTTTCAGAGTACCGCGAAGGCCGGGGCCGCCCCCCACCCTTGATCCCCCCACACGCGGGAGGAACACGATGAACATAGGCATCCGGTCTTGTGCCTCCCTCCCCTTGAGGGGAGGGATAGAGGGTGGGGCGGGGAGAAGCCGCAGGCGCCTTACCCCGATTTGCCCTTACTCGACCGGATCGAGATCGAGCAGCTGTAGGAGACGGGCCGGGTTGGCGTTGGAGACGACCGGGGAATATTTCGGGTTGTCCGCGTCCGCCCAGCCCGTGAAGCGGCTGGTATTGTATTCGTAAAAGCTCGGGCTGTTATAGACCGGGATGATCGGCATGTTCTCGGCCACGATCATCTGGGCCTGGTCCATCACGGCCTTGGCTTCCGCCGGGTCCTTGATCTGGGTGTATTCGGCCAGCAAAGCGCTGAGCTCTTCATTTTCCCAATGCGGCGCGGTGAAGCGCGACTTGCCGAAATCGTTCGGGTTGAACGAGCGGATATAGGGGAAATAGGGATTGGCCGCCGATGCCAGGGCATTGAGCGTCATCGAGTAGTCGCCCGCGATCAGGCCCGAGGTCCACACCGCCGCTTCCGGGGTGCTCATCTTCACATTGAGCCCGGCTTCACTGAGGCTTTCCATGGCGATCTGCACCGCATCGATCCAGTCGGTCCAGCCATTGGGCACCATGATGTCGATAGCGATCGGGGTGCCATCGGGGTTGTCGCGGAACCCGTCGCCATCGGCGTCGACATAGCCGCTCTCATCGAGCAGTGCCGTGCCGGCCTCTAGGTCGAACTGGCCATATTGGCCATATTCTGCATCGGCCTCGGGATTGGCGAAGGAGGCGTAGAGTTCGCCCAGGGATGCCGGGTCGTCATTGACCAGCGGGTAGCCATAGCCGGCAATATCCACAATGGTCTGTCGGTCGATCAGCATCGAGAGCGCACGGCGGAAGTTCACATCATTGAACGCCTTGCGATTGTTCTCGTCCGGGGTGACCATGCTGACCTGGAACGAGACCAGGCTCGACGGAGTGAACCAGTATTTGTGGTGCTCGGGGTCCTTGGCGACAAAGGTGTTGTCGATATCGGGAATGAAGCTGGTGGCCCAATCCAGCGTGCCATCGGCCAGGGCGGACAGCACCTGCGGATTGTCGGCAAGCTGCGGCATGCGCAGGCAGTCGACCTTGAGATTGTCCGCGTCCCAATAATGCGGGTTGCGGCACTGCTCATAGACCTGCGGGGTGAAACGGGTGATCTCGGTCATCGGACCCGACCCCACCGGCTCTTCATTGGCAAATGTGACGGGGTCTTCAATCTCGGCCCAGACATGCTCGGGAATAATCGGCATGCCCACAATGGTATTGGCGATCAGCGAATTGGCTTCCTTGAGATGGAAGGTGACCGTGCGATCATCGACCTTTTCCACGCTCTCGAGCTGTGCACCCACAGAGATGAAATCAAGCGCCGGGAATTTGGCGATGTAGTCATAGGTAAAGGTCACATCGTCGGCCGTCAGGGCCTCGCCATCCGACCATTTCAGGCCTTCACGCAGGACGAAGGTGATGGACTTGAGATCGTCGGCTAGCTCAAAACTTTCCGCCAGGCGGAAATGGGGTTCATTGCCCTTGAGGCGGTTGAACACCACCAGCGGCTCATACATGAAATCGAGCGTCGTATAGCGCGCCGAGGTTTGGCCGAACGGGTTGAAATTGCGCACGAAGGTGGTGGTCTGCTCGGACACCAACGTCAGAACATTGCCGCTGTCTTGGGCCTGTGTCGGTGCCGCAGCCATTAGGCCCAGCACGGACACGGCTGTGATCCACGATGTCTTGGTCATTGTGAAAGTCTCTCCTTGCTAAGAGGCCCGCCCTCAGGCGAAGCCATTCTCCCTGAAAATCCCCTCGACCTCGGCATGCAGCGCCTGCACGTCGTGGCGATGCGTCCCGAGCCGGGCTTCGGCGCGCGCGATGCGGGCGAGGCTGTCCTGCGTCAGCGGTCGTGCCGCCTTGGCCGCCGCCTCACTGGCGGTCAGATCGCCCTGGCTGTGCAGGGCAATGTCGTAGCCGGCGTCGAGCGCAGCGCGCACTCGCTCCGGCCATGTGCCTGAAAGCGCCTCCATGGTGAGGCAGTCGGTAATAATCACACCATCAAAGCCGAGCTCGCGTCGGATCATCTCGCAGACCGCGGGCGACACCGAGGCAGGTCGGTCCTTGTCGATCTGCGTGAAAATGAGATGCGCAACCATCGCCCAGGGCGCATCCTTGAGCGCCACGAACGGCCTGAAATCGCTGCCCGTCATGTCTTCGACACTGGCATCGACCACCGGGCAGTCGAAATGCGGGTCAACATTGACCCGTCCGTAGCCGGGAATGTGCTTGAAGATGGGCATCGACCCCACTTCGAGCATGGCATCCACCACCACCTGGCCCAGTGCAATGACCAGGTCGGGATCGTCGCCGAACGAGCGGTTGCCGATGACATTATGGGTGCCGGGGCGGGCGAGGTCGACCACCGGGGTCGTGCCGCTGCCCAGGCTCAGATCGCTGAGCATAGTGCCCATGGCCAAGGTCGAGAGCCGGAGCGCATGCTTTCCCGCCTCAAGCTCCTTGCGCGCCAGAGCGCCGAATTCGCCCAGCGCGCGGAACAACGGCCAATTGCCATTGTCGAGGCGCTGCACGCGGCCGCCTTCCTGGTCGATATAGACCGGCGCGTCCTCGCGTCCGACCGCCTCCTTGAATTGCGCGACCAGTCGCTTGATCTGCGCGGGATTGTCCAGATTGCGTTTGAAGAGGAACAGGCCGAATGGATTGGTTTCCCGGAAGAAGGCAATCTCGGATGGCGAGAGCTCAAGCCCTGGCATGCCGACGAAAAGTGCGAGTGGCGTAGACGGCATTATGATTTGTCCTCGGGCCGCGACAGGATGCGCAATAGGCCCTGATAGATGTCTTCCTGGTCGGACGGGATCGGCATGGCGCCGGCCGCATTGACGTAAAAGTCCACCGGCCCGGCCGAGCCGACAATGGCATAGGCATAGCCCTGCGCCTTCATGGTCATCAGTGTGTGATAGAACAGCGTCAGACCAAGGCCCTTTCCGCGCTGGTCCGCCGAAACGCCGGTGGGTCCGAAAAAGCCGCGTGCCGTCGCGTCATAACAGGCAAAGCCGACCAACTGCCCGTCAACAATGGCAATCAGGCAGCCCGGCGGCTGGTGTGCCATGGCCACGCTGACTTCGCTGACCCAATATTCGGAAAAGTGCTCTCGCACCCAATCCTTGATGATGTGCTGCTCAGGGGGCAGGGCGACGCGGATGGTGGCGGACACCGCCCTGGCCCGTTCACCGAGCGCGTCCATCTTCCGGCTATAGAGATTGACCAGCAGATCCATGGCGTTTGCTTATCCGGCCGCGCGGGGCTGGCGCTGGGCCGCGGCCCGCCGCAGGAAGCCATCAGCATCGCGCAAGGCTATTTCACCCTCCGCCGCATCCATGCCCGTCAGCGCCATGAGAATGGCCAGCTTCACATTGTTATTGCTGGCGGCAAGAAAGCCTTCGGCCTCTTCCGCCGAACAATCGGCGACCTCGATCAGAATGCGTGTGGCGCGCGCGGCCAGCTTTTCATTGCTGACCGACAGATCGACCATGAGGTTCTCATAGGACTTGCCGATGCGGATCATACTGGCCGTGGTCAGCATGTTGAGCACCAGCTTTTGCGCCGTGCCCGATTTAAGCCGCGTCGAGCCCGTCAGGGCCTCCGGGCCGACCAGCGGCGAAATGGCGATATCGGCCATTTTGGCGATGGCGGAATCTGGATTGCAGGAGAGGGCCACGGCAACGGCTCCAACGCTCTTTGCATAGTCGAGCCCACCAATCACGTAGGGGGTCCGGCCGCTGACGGCGATGCCGACCACGACGTCCCGGGCCGCAAGATTGACCTTTACGAGGTCGTTTCGACCCTCCTCGCGCGAATCTTCGGCTCCCTCGATCGGGTGGCGCAGGGCCCGGTCGCCGCCGGCGATCAGGCCGACCACCATGCCTTCGGGGACGCCGAAGGTCGGCGGACACTCCGACGCGTCAAGCACCCCCAGTCGCCCGCTTGTGCCAGCGCCCATATAGATGAGCCGGCCTCCGGCCTTGAAGGCCTCCACAATGCAGTCAACGGTGGCGGCAACCTCGGGCAGAATCTTATTCACGGCTTGCGCGACTAGCGTATCCTCCGTGTTCATTGCTGCGACAATCTCCGCCGACGACATCAGGTCGATCTGCATCGTGCGAGGATTGCGGGCTTCGGAAACGAGCTGTTCCAGCTCGGCCATGAGGGTGGTTTTTGCCATTATGCCTATGCTCAAGTTCCGACCGGATGCTAGAAGCGAATATTCCGACTGTCAACGCAATCCGGAATATTGTATTCCATATTTCATGCCACGCTTGGGGCATGGCCGGTGGCATGCCGGCGGGGGTGGGTAGAAGCATGTTGCAATTTGGAGGGGGTCGGCTTTAGTCCTCGAACATATGAGGCGGGTGGGCCGGCGGCACGGGAACATAGATGTCGATATTGAAAGTCCTGAGCGCCAAGCTCGACACCATGACCCAGGCCGATCGCCAGATCGCCCAGTTCATTATCGACCACCCCGAGCAGATGCTCACCCTCTCCTCGGCGGCGCTTGCCGAGGCCACCGGCCGCAGCCAGTCCAGCGTGGTCAAATTCAGCCAGAAGCTGGGCTATGCCGGCTACCAGCAACTCAAGCTCGCCGTGAACAAGGCCAAGGCGCTGGAATGGCACGCACCCGGCGGCATCATTCACGGCTCGATCGATGCCAGCGACAGCTATGTCACCATCCTGCAAAAGCTGATCGGCTCCAAGCTGCTCTCGATGCGCGAGACCCTGGCCGCCAATAACGAACAGACCATCGATCTGGCGCTGGACTCCCTGGTCAATGCCCGCAAAATCCAGCTTGCCGGCGTTGGTGCCTCCTCGCTGGTGGCCAAGGATTTTTCCTATAAGCTTTTGAAGCTGGGGCGCATGGCGCTGATCGACAGCGACAGCCATATCCAGATTTCCAATGCCTCGGCGCTCAATGAGGCTGATGTGCTATTCGCGCTTTCCCATTCCGGCCGCAGCCTGGAAACGCTGCGCATCGCCGAAGTGGCCAAACAGCGCGGCGCCACGGTGATCTCAATGACAGGATTGCAGCCCAATCCATTGCTGGACCTAGCCGATATTCACCTGTTTACCTTCGCCGACGAAGAGCGGGTGCGCTCCTCGGCGATCACCTCGCGCGACGCGCAATTGATGCTGATGGACATGCTCTTCATCCTGATGATCCGCCGCCAGGCGGACGCGCATGACTTCATCCATAATTCCGAAACGGCGGTGACGGTCCTCAAGGCCTGATAGCCGGGAGCCCCTCCAGGACCCGCTTGATGAATGACGGATGAATAGCCCATAGGCGGCTTTTTCACCGATTTGCGCTCGCAGGTCGTGTAATTGGATATTCTTGACAGAAACAAAAATTGGAATTTAGTATTCCAAAACTGCGGGTCGATGGCCCGCTTGGGGAACGCCGCTGCGCGCGGGGACGGACGGAGAGAGCAATTGGCTCAACTATCGCTTCGCGGCATCAAGAAGCGCTTTCGCGAAACCGAGGTTCTGCATGGCATCGACCTCGAGATCGGTGACCGCGAATTCGTGGTTTTTGTCGGCCCCTCGGGCTGTGGCAAATCCACCCTGTTGCGCCTGATTGCCGGCCTCGACCCGATCAGCGACGGCGAATTCGTCCTCAACGGTACTCGCATGAACGATGTGGCGCCCTCGCGCCGGGGCATTGCCATGGTGTTCCAGTCCTATGCGCTTTATCCGCATATGGACGTCTATGAAAACATGGCCTTCGGCGCGCGGCTGATGGGCCTGGACAAGGCCGAGGTCGAAAAGCGCATCGCCGATGCAGCGCGCATGCTGCGGCTCGATGAATTGCTCAAGCGCCGGCCGCGCGAATTGTCCGGCGGCCAGCGCCAGCGCGTGGCTATCGGCCGGGCGCTGGTGCGCAAGCCCGATGTCTTTTTGCTCGACGAACCGCTCTCCAATCTCGATGCGGCGCTGCGCAGTGAAGTCCGCCTCGAAATTGCGCGGCTGCATCGCGAGATTGGCGGCACGATGATTTACGTGACCCATGATCAGGTCGAGGCCATGACCCTGGCCGACAAGATCGTGGTGATGAACAATGGCCGGATCGAACAGGTCGGCTCGCCGCGCGAACTCTATGAGACGCCGGCCAATACCTTTGTGGCCACCTTCATTGGCTCGCCCCGCATGACGCTGGTCGATGTCAGCCGCGACGGGGACCGTCTCGCCGTGGCCAATGGCGGTGCCGTGATCACGGGTGCATTGCCCGAGGCGCAGAACCTCAAGTTGGGCCTGCGGCCCGATGCCGTGCACCTGGCCCGTGGCGCGGGCGAGGGGCTCTCGGCTCAGGTCGTATATACCGAATATCTGGGCGACAACGCCTATGTCTATGCGCGGCTCGCCGATGGCACGCTGCTTTCGGCCCGCACCACGCCCAATGATCTTTTCGCGCCGGACGAAACGGTGACCGTAACGGTCGAGCCGGGCGCCGCGCATTACTTTTCCGCCGAGGATGGCCGGCGGCTGACGCCCTGATGGCGCCGGGACAAGACCACCAAAGAGAACTCGCAAGGAGAGGGAACTCCATGAAGACCAATCTGATCCGCATCGGGACGGCACTGAGCGCCGTACTCATTGCAGCTCCGGCTTTTGCCCAGGACCTGACCCTGTGGAGCTGGCGCCAGGAAGACAAGGCTGCCTATGAGCAGTTCATCGAAACCTTCGAAGCCGCTAATCCCGGTATCACGGTGACCTTCGAAACCTTCGAAGCCACCAATTACAACACCATTCTGTCCACAGCCCTGGCCGGCGGCACCGGTCCGGACCTGGCCATGGTGCGCGCCTATGGCGGCCTCGAGAATGTGGCCTCGGCCGGTTATCTTGAGCCGCTGACCACTGAAACCGTGCCGGCCCTGGCCGATTTCTCCGCCGCCTCGCTGGCGGCGGAAAGCATGCGCTCGGACGGCCAGATCTATGCCGTGCCCTTTGCCAGCCAGACCCAGTTCGTCATCTATAATAAGGCTATTTTCGACGCCAATGGTCTCGAAGAGCCGCAGAGCTGGGCCGATCTCGAGGCCCTCAGCCAGTCACTCAAGGATGCTGGCGTCATCCCCTTCGCTAATGGCACCGCCACCGCCTGGCAGAACGAGACCGTCACCTTTGGCCTCGGCTCATCGCTCATGGGCAAGGACTTCTATGAAGACTTGATCGCCGGTGAAACCGACTTCACCGACGAGCGCTTCACCTCGGCTCTTGCTGCCGTGGCCGATGTCGCCGCCGACTATTTCCCCGATGGCTTTATCGGTCTTGACTACCCGTCCGCCCAGCAGCTCTTTGCTTCGGGCTTGGCCGGCATGTTCATCGGTGGCTCGTACGAGCTGGCCAATTTCAAAAACCAGAATCCCGATATCGAACTGGGCATGTTCGCCGCGCCCGGGGAAACTGCTGAAGATGAAAAGCTGGTCGCCGTCTATTTCGATGGTGGCTATGCGGTCAATGCCGCTACGCCGAACAAGGACGCAGCGCTGACCTTCGTTAATTACCTGGCCAGCCAGGAATTCGGCCAGGCCTTCGCCAATACGCTCAACAATATTTCGACCGTGCCGGGCGTCACCTTCGATAACCCGCTTCTGGGCGAAGTGGCCGAGCTGAACCAGCATTCGATCCCCTATCTGATGCTGGCCCATTTCCGTTATGGCGAGCCCTCGGGCTCGGTGCTGATCCAGGGCGAAATGCAAAAGCTCTTTGCCGGCGAAACCACGCCCGAGGCCATTGGTGAAGTGCTCACGACGGGCCTAGCCGCATGGTACGAGCCGTTCCAGAAATAAGGCGATCTCCCTTCGCCTTGGGGGTGGCTGTCCCTGCCACCCCCGCCCTCTCTGCTGGGAAGCATATCAACGCTCATGCGTCCCCCTCCCCCTTGCGAGGAGGGGTCAGGGGTGAGGGTTCAAGACCGTCAACGGCTTCCTACTGCCAGTCGCGCTGGCGGTAAGGCCGGAACCCCCACCCTCGGTCCCTCCCCTCAAGGGGGAGGGAGGCGAAGGGCCACGCACGTTTCGGCTAGATGATCCGTCATTGCAGGCCGACGACAACCTGACGCCAAAGGCGAAAGATAGATGCCCAAACTTCGGATGACAGGACGCGGCCTCTGGATTACGGCGTTGATTGTGCCGCCACTATGCTTTGTGGCGCTGTTCATCGTCTATCCGATCGTTTCGGCCTTCGCCTATGCCTTCTTCGACTGGCAGGGCTTGAAGCGCCTCGATTTCGTGGGGCTGGAAAACTTCCACACGGTATTGTTCGTCGAGCCCTATCGGAGCTGGACGCTCAATGCCTTCAAGAACAATATCATTGTCTTTTTCGCCCTCATGGTGCTGCAGAACGGGCTCGGCTTCATCCTGGCCTATGCGCTCTGGCGCGAGCTGCCCGGCGCGCGCTTCCACCGTATTGCAGTGTTTCTGCCCGTGGTGCTCTCGACCATCATCGTCGCCTATCTCTTCAAGCTCTTCTATCACCCGCTCTTCGGGGTGGTGAATATCACCCTCAAAGGCATTGGCCTGGGCGGGCTGGCCCAACCCTGGCTGGGCCAGAGCGGCACCGCGCTTTGGAGCATTATTGCCGCCCAGGCCTGGCATATGGTGGGTTTCCCCACCCTGGTTTTCCTTGCTGGCATGCAGCGCATTCCGAGCGAAATCCTCGATGCCGTGCGCATGGAAACTGAAAGCGAGTGGGTCAAGATCACCAAGATCGTCTGGCCGCTTGTGGCGCCCAGCGCCACCATCGTCTTCACGCTGCTCTTTGTGGGCGCCTTCAACTGGTTTGAGCTGCCTTACATCATGGGTGGACTGGATGGATCGCCCTTCGGCTCGACCGACGTGCTGGGGCTCTATTTCTATCGCACCGCTTTCGGCAATGTCTCGGCCGGTCAGCAGGATTTCGGGCTCGGCAGTGCGCTGGCCGTCTTGATCTTCCTGTTCATTGCCGTCATCGCCACGGTCATAACCATGCGGCTGCGCGCCCGGGAGATCCAGATATGAGCGCCGCCGGCTCCACCTATTATGATCGCAAGGGGTTGATGGGCACGCTGGGCCGCGACGGGCTTTTGCAGATCATTTTGATCGCCAACACCGTTCTCATGCTGGCGCCCATCGTCATCATGGTCTTTTCGGCCTTCAAGACGACGCCGCAAATCTTCGCTTCACCCTTCGGCCTTCCCGACATCACTCAGATCGGGAATTTCGTGAAAATCTGGACCCAGACCAATTTCCTGCGCTACCTGCTCAATTCCTTCGTGGTCACCGGCGCCTCCATGGTGCTGATCCTGACTTTGGGCACCATGGCTGCCTATGCGATTGGCCGCTATGCCTTTACCGGCGCCAATTTCATCCTGATGTTTTTCCTGGCCGGCCTGACGCTGCCGCTGAAACTGGCCATCATCCCGCTCTTCATGCTGATGCGGGATCTCTCCATCCTCAACAATCAGCTCTCGCTGATCTTTGTCTATACCGCCATGGGCCTGCCCACGACGGTCTTCATCATGACCGGTTTCATCCGCACCCTGCCCAATGAACTGGAAGACGCCGCCCGCATGGATGGTGCCTCCGAAGCACGGATCATGTGGTCGATCATGCTGCCTTTGGTGCGCCCGGCCATGGTGATTGCCGGCATCCAGAATGTCGTACCCATCTGGAACGACTTTTTCTTCCCGCTGGTCTTCATCCAGAACGATGACCTCAAGACCCTGCCGCAGGGCCTCACCACTTTCATGGGCGAATATACCACCGATTGGGGCGTACTGTTCTCGGGCCTGACCCTGTCGGCGGCGCCGATCATCCTCATCTATATCCTGCTCTCGCGCCAGTTCATCGCCGGCATGACCTCGGGGGCAGTCAAATGAAGCTGCCGCGAGGGCTTATCGTTTCCTGCCAGGCGCGGGCGGATAATCCTCTGCACGGTCCCCAATTCATGGGCGCCATGGCCCTGGCCGCACGCGACGGCGGCGCCGTGGGCATCCGCGCCAATGGTCCGGCCGATATCGCAGCAGTCATGGCGGCTGGCCTGCCGGTCATTGGCATCCATAAAGTGTTTTCCGATGACTACTCGGTCTATATCACCCCCGATTTTTCTGCCGCGGCTGCCATTGTTGCGGCGGGGGCCGCCATCGTGGCGCTCGACTGCACCGAGCGGCCGCGCCGCGGCGAACATCCCAGCGTGCTCATCCGCCGCATCAAGGAGGAGATCGGCGCCGAGGTCTTTGCCGATATCTCAACCCTGGACGAGGGCCTCAAGGCCGCCGATTGGGGCGCTGATTATGTCGCCACGACACTCT
This sequence comes from Devosia sp. XK-2, assembly GCF_037113415.1. Classification (NCBI taxonomy): domain Bacteria; kingdom Pseudomonadati; phylum Pseudomonadota; class Alphaproteobacteria; order Hyphomicrobiales; family Devosiaceae; genus Devosia; species Devosia sp. XK-2. The sequence continues at coordinate 185,243 of NZ_CP146608.1, forward strand.
CGGGCTATACCGAGGCCACCGGGCCCAAGCCCAAAGAGCCGGACCTGGCGCTGCTTGAGGCCCTGGCGTCCCGGCTCGATATTCCGATCGTGGCCGAAGGGCGCTACAATAATCCCGAACGTGTCGCGCAGGGCTTTGCGGCCGGGGCGCATGCTGTTGTCGTGGGCACCATGATCACCAATCCGCGCGAAATTACCCGCATGTTTGTACAAGAGGGCGTGCCCAGGTGATCGGGGCACATCTGGGTCTCGATGTCGGCGGCACGGCCAGCCGCTGGGTCGCCTGTGACGCCTCGGGCGCGGTGCTGGCGCGCGGCAGCGTTGGCGGCGCCACCGCCCATGTCTTCAATTCGGCAGAGCGCGCCCGTCTGGCAGCGGTGTTTGCCCAGCTAGCCGAAGCGCTGAAGAGCGCGGGTCTGCGTGCCGATAGTCTTTCGGCCGGGCTGACCGGTTTCGGCGCTGCGGCAGCCGAGGATATTGCCGGCCTTGCCCTGGCGGCATTGGGGCTGCCGCGCGAGGCGGTCCTGCTCATGGAAGACATCATCCTGGCCTATGCCGCCCATTTTCAACCGGGCGAGGGGCACCTGGTTTCAGCCGGTACCGGCTCGATCGGCATTCATGTCGGCGCCAATGGCGATGTGGTGCGCGTCGGCGGGCGGGGCATTCTCATCGACGATGCCGGTTCGGGCAGCTGGATTGCCTTGCAAGCGCTCGACCGGCTCTATCGCACGCTCGACCGCAACGGGTCCTTTGCGGTCATGCAGGTTCTGGCCGATGAGATATTTGCGCTGGTGGGCGGGGCGGACTGGCATCATGTTCGCCAATATGTCTATGCCGGGGACCGCGGCCGCGTCGGGACGCTGGCCGTGGGCGTCGCCAGGGCAGCCGAGCGGGGCGACGCCACCGCATGCGCCATTTTGCGGGAGGCGGGCGTGGAACTGGCGGCTTTGGCCGGCGCCCTGCAGGCCCGGGCGGGCACAAAGCCGATGGCTTTTATCGGTGGCGTGCTGACCTTGCATCCGCTGATTTTCGAAACGCTGGCCGAAAACCTACCCGGCCAGGCGGTGTCGCGCCCCATTATAGATGGCGCCCTGGCCGCCGCGTGCTTGCAGTCGGACCATGGTGGGACGCAATGGCGGGCGATCCTGGCGGCCGGGCCGAGGCTGGGTTGAGGCCCGTCAGACCACCAATTTGCTGCGCGCCAGTTCGGCCAGCGATTGCTGCGAGCGGTCCTGCGGACGGTTGACCGTCTGCACCCATTCGATCAATTGCGCCATGCCGGTTTCGAAATCCTGTTGCGGGCGGATGCCGAACAGGCGCTCGAGCTTGGATGTATCGGCAAAGCAATGGCGGATATCACCAACGCGATATTGGTTGAGAATGGTGGGCGCGATATTCCTGCGCAAAAGCCGGGCCAGGGTCGTGGCGATCTCATTGACGGTGCGGGCCTCCCCGCTGCCCACATTGCAGGCCTCCCAGACCTCAAGATCGCTATCGAGCACGCTGGCAAAGGCATTGGCCACGTCCAGCACATGCACGAAATCGCGCTTCTGCTCGCCATCCTCGAAAATGATGGGGGACTGGTCGTTGAGCAGGCGCGAAATGAAGATGGCGGCGACCCCGGTATAGGGATTGCTCAGCGCCTGACGCGAACCATAGGCGTTGAACAGGCGCAAGGCCACGGTGGGAATCTGCAGGGCCCGCCCGACCGAGAGAAACATTTCCTCGTGGTCGCGCTTGTTGACCGCATAGATTGAGGCGGGCTGGAGAAGCTTGTCTTCGCCGGTGGGCACCGGCACCAGCGTCTCGTCCGCTTGCATCAGCTCCCATTGATGCGCCTTCAATTGGGCATGGTCGCGCATGGAGGGCGTCACCGGCCTGCCGCTCGATGCCTCGATATATTGCCCCTCGCCATAGATCGACATGGACGAGGCAACGGCCATGCGCTTGACGCCGTGATCGCTGCGCGAGAGCACTTCGAGCATGATGGCGGCGGCCATGGTATTGTTGCGCGTGTAATCGACAATATTGGTCATGCTCTGCCCCACCCCGACCGAGGCGGCGAGATGAGCCAGATGGGTAATGCCGGAGAGCGCGCTTTCAAAGACGCCGTCATCGAGGATATTGCCCCTGATGCGCCGGGCTGCGGGGTTGAGATAGACCGGCCAGCCTTCCGCGTCGCGCTCGGCATCGCCATGGACCTGCTCGAGCAGGCAATCGAGCACCGTGACCTCGAATCCGCGCGCCAGCAGCAAATCCACCAGATGCGAGCCGATAAAGCCGGCGCCCCCCGTGACCAGAACGTGACCCCTGGACATAATCTTACTCCTTACCTGTCCGAACGCGCGTCATGAGCTTTGCTCCGCACCAGCCCTGATGGTCGGCAAAGCGGGGGCACCGGCGGGCAGGGCCGCGCCCGATCGCCCGCGCGCTACGCGCACCAGATCATGGTTGGCATCGGTCTTTTCAGTGCGCTCCCACACCAGCCCCTCATTGCGCAGGAACATGCGGAACCCGATCCAGAGCGGGATCAGCCAGATCAGCCACCAGCCCATGATGAAGACCGGATTGACCCGCAACAGATAGCGGATGCGGTCCCTGCGGCTGGGCAGCACCAGTGCGGAGCGGCGCCAGGTGCGGATATAGAGCGCACCCATCGAAAGGCCGAAAGCGCCCAGATTGACCAGCGAGAGCACAATGGCCCAGTCGGGCAGGATATTATTGCCGCTCCAGGCCGACCAACTAGCCCAGAGCCCCAGGGGGATGCCCACCGAATTGAGCGACAGGGACAGGCAGGGCAGGAAATTGAACCAGGCCTTGATCCGCGCGGGCCAGGGCATGCCCATGGCCTGGAGCGGATAGGTCAGGCTCTGGAAGAAGCCGGCGACCCAGCGTTTGCGCTGGGTAATGCCATGGGCAAAAGTCAGCGGCACTTCCTCGATCAAGGGGTTTTCGATCACCCCAAGCTTTTTGCCATTGGTCCAGAAGCGCATGCCCACTTCGGGGTCTTCGATGGTCAGCCAGGGATGGAAACCACCCAGTGCGATCAGGTCCGATGCGCGGAAGAACAGGCCCTTGCCCAAGACCCAATAGGGATGTTTGCCATTGGCTGAGAGATGGGGATATTTCGAGCCATCCCAGGCCATATGGTCAAAAGCGTGCCAGCTGGCCGCCCAGCTGGCATTGAGATTGCCGGCAATGTTCTGGGCCTGCAGCACGTCATAATGCTGCATGCCGGCCGCCGCGGCCAGGAAGTGGTCGCTGGGCGGGCAGCTATCGGCGTCTATGTAGTTGACCAGGAAATCCTGGCTGCCCATGACCCGCTCGGCGATCTGGTAGAAAGCGTAGATGAGCTGCCGCGTCTTCTTTGGAGGCAGATTGCGCTTCCGGGCGAACTTGCCCTCATGCCACCAATAGGCCTTCTTGCACCGGTCCCAGGCCTTCCACACCACCAGCCAGGATTTGTGCGAGGTGGGGGGCACCTCGATGATCTGGAGGAAGGGAAATTCTTTTTGCAGGCGCCTGAGCGAGCGGACGGTGAAGGCGTCATCGGCATTGGGAATGGCCACCACGCTATATTTGTCCCTGGGATAGTCGAGCTGCCCAAGGCTCAAAAAGGTGGTGCGCATGGTCGATTCGAGCTCGCGCAGGACGGGATAGAACAGCACGATATAGGGGTAGTCCTTTTCCGGCAGCTTCCGGGCTTCGGCCGGGTTCACCCAGTTGACCGGCCGGGTGAAGAAATAAAGGTCCAGCAATTGGGAGAGCGCATAGGCGACCTGCACGGCGCAAAAGCCGCTGATGAGGAACAGTGAAATGGTATGGCTGGCCATGCTTCCCCCCATCATTGCCGGTCGCTAGCGCGTCGCCCCATCCTGTAGGACAGGCTTTGCCAGCGGTGAGACACCGTTCATGCGGGTAGGTGTGACCGGACGAGCCGCACCATATCGGGGGAGCGGCACAATGCTCTGCCGGCGCGGATGCCGGACGGGCCGGCCGATGCCGTGAACCGAGAAGCCGGCGTCGAGGAAGCGCCGCGGCTCGAGAAAATTGCGCAGGTCGACAAGCACCTTGTTGCGCACCAGACCAGCCAGGCGGTCCGGGTCCAACCTGGCAAATTCAGGCCAATGCGTGGCCAGAACCGTGCAGTCGGCTCCCTCGGCGCAGAGATAAGGCGTCTCGGCGAAATGCACGCCTTCCAGGCGGATGCGCGCGCGCGCCATGCCCTGGGGATCGAATACCCGGACCTGCGCGCCGGCATGGAGCAGCGTTTCGATCAGGGCCAGGGAGGGAGAATCCCGCAGATCGTCGGTATTGGGCTTGAAGGTCAGGCCTAAAATGGCCACCACCCGGCCGGACAGTTCCCCATGCAGGGCGCGCGCAACCCGGCGGCCCATGGCCCGCTTGCGCGCGTCATTGGCGGCGATGACGGTTTCCACCAGGCGCAGACTGACGCCATGCTCCTGGGCAATGGCCAAAAGCGCCGTCGTGTCCTTGGGAAAACAGGAGCCGCCATAGCCCGGTCCGGCCTGCAGAAAGGCCTCGCCAATGCGGGTGTCCAGCCCCATGCCATGAGCAACGTCTTCGACATTGGCGCCCACTGCTTCGCATAGATCGGCGCATTCATTGATGAAGGCGATCTTGGTGGCGAGGAACGCATTGGCGGCGCATTTGACCAGTTCGGCCTCCCGCCGCCCCATGCAGACCACCGGTGTTCCGGCCTGTTCCAGTGGCGCGTAAAGTGCCCGGAGCGTATTGCGTGCCGTTTCGTCTCCGGCCCCGACGATGATCCGGTCCGGATGCATGAAATCGCCAATGGCCGAGCCTTCCCGCAGGAATTCGGGATTGGAGATGACGCAGAACCGCAGGTCCGGCCGTGCTTGCTGCATCAGCGCCTGCACACGGTCGCCCGTGCCCACGGGCACTGTTGACTTGATGACCAGCATTTGCGGGTGGGTCGATTTGGCCGCGACCTCCCGGGCCACCGCGAATATAGCGCTGAGATCGGCGCCACCATTGGCCTGGGGCGGTGTGCCCACCGCGACCATGACGGCATGCACCTCCTTGCCCAGGCTGGGCAGCCGATTGGCAAAGCCAAGCCGGCCGGCAGCGACATTGGCGCTGATCAACTCGGCGAGCTGCGGCTCGTAGATTGGGATGCGCCCGGCCTGCAATTGCTCGATCTTGCTGGCATCATTGTCCACGCACAAGACGTGGTGTCCCAACTCCGCCAGGCATGCGCCCGATACCAAACCGACATATCCTGAACCGATAATGATGAGACGCATGGCTTTGTACTCTGAACGTTACTGAAACTAGATCGAGGCTAGAGGCTCGCCGCGAGCGACCGTCGCAAAGGCCGGCGGATGACCGCTGGGGACCGCGATGGCTGCGTCCAGGCCGGCGAAATAGCGGATGGTTTTCTCCAGCCCCTCTGCCAGCGGCATGCGCGGCGCCCAGCCGAGCAGAGTGGTGGCGCGGGTAATGTCGGGACGCCGCCGGCGCGGATCGTCCACGGGCAGGGGGCGATGCACGATCCGGGAGCGCGAGCCGGTCATCTCGATGACGATCCGGGCCAGTTCACCCACCGTGATTTCGGCTGGATTGCCGATATTGACCGGCCCATTGACTTCCGGGCCAGACGCCATGAGGCGCACAAAGCCTTCGATGAGATCATCGACATAACAGAAGGACCGTGTCTGCAGGCCCTCGCCATAGACGGTGATATCTTCGCCGCGCAGCGCCTGGAGGATGAAATTGGACACCACCCGCCCGTCATCGGGCTGCATGCGCGGGCCATAGGTGTTGAAGATGCGCACGATCTTGACCACGATCCCGTTCTGGCGGGCGAAGTCGGTGAACAGGGTTTCGGCAAAGCGTTTGCCTTCGTCATAGCAGGAGCGCGGCCCCACCGTGTTGACATTGCCGCAATAATCCTCGCGCTGGGGGTGGATCTCCGGGTCGCCATAGACCTCGGAGGTCGAGGCATGCATGACACGCGCCCCGTCCCTTTCGGCGCGATGCAGCACATTGGCTGCCCCTTCCGCGCAGATCAGCGCCGTGCGTACCGGATCGCTCTGGTAATGTACCGGAGAGGCGGGACAGGCCAGATTGTATATCTCGTCAAAGGCGGGCAGGTGATCGGGAATGGGATCGATCACATCATGTTCGACCAGCTCGAACCGGTTGCTGCGCGCCAGGGGCGCCACATTGGCGGGGCGCCCGGTGTGAAAATTGTCCAGACAAGTCACCCGGTGGCCAGCCTGGATCAGGCGGGTGCACAGATGCGATCCGAGAAAGCCGGCGCCGCCGGTGACGCAGATGGATTTGGGTATAGCTGTCCCGTGGCCGGTGCGCGTCTGACGCACCGGCCCGGTCGCTTTATGATGCCGGCTCATTCTTGCACCAGGCCGACGCCCAGCGTCAGATCCCCGGGTCTGGGCAGGGGCAGGGGGATAACCGCCTGCCCGACCTTGGCGACCGTACCAGAGAGCCAACCGCCTTCGGGCGGCCGTGCCACGGCGCGATATCCACCTTCATAGATCGGCAGCAATCCGGCCTGGTAATTGTAGTGGACCACGTCGCCATCGTGGATCAGCACCATGTCGGCCGAGGTCACTTCCACATCGTTGACCCGGACGTAATCGACGAACAGATTGCGATCCAAGACGCCATCTTCACCCATGCCGTCCTTGCGCACATATTTATCATTGGTGAGCACCAGGCCGACCTCGGCATCGGGCGTCAACAGATTGTCCGGAACGGTGAAGGAAAACTGCTCGAGGAAGGAATTGGGGCGCGGCTTGGTGAACAGGCGGCCCTCGGCCTCGGTCCGGATCGCCTTGTTCAGCGTGCCGCTGCCGATCACCTTGTCATTGATCAGCAGATCAAAGCTTGGCGGGCCGTCATAGGCCTCTCCGGCTATGGACACGATGACCAGTGACTCTGCTGCCGCTGGCAGGGTTGTAAGCAAGACTAGGACAGTAGTTATTCCCAATGGTCTTGCAAATATTACTTGTGATATCTTGCGCATCTCGACTCACCACTAACAAAATTGCCGTACCACAAAGCTTTATGCAGAAATACTCCCACACCAGATGGCTCTGTCTCAGCGTACACTAACCTTTCATTTAAATTGTTGCCATTAATACAACGATCTAGACAGTTCTGACTAATTGCCCCGATCAGGTCCTTGCTTCATTTTTTAACGCAGCAGGGTTGGTCACTGGTCGATTCGGGGAGGCAGAGGTGAAGCGTCGAAATCTGATTGCGGGCGCAGCGGCAGCGCTGGTTTTTGGGCAATTGGCCGGCTGCGCGCGCGTCGATCGGACCGAGACAGGCTCCATAACGGCGCCCGACCGCTCGGCCGCGGGCCAGGCCCAGCCCGCCGCGTCGCCATCGGCCCGCGCGTTGCGCTCGGCCGCATCCAATCGCGGTCTTTATTTCGGGGCAGCGATCCAGAGCGCCGCTCTGGGCGATAGCCGTTTCCGCTCCAATGTGGTGCGCGACTGCTCGATCATCACCCCCGAATGGGCCATGAAATGGGATTCCTTGGCGCCGGGCCGCGCCTATAATTTCAGCGAGATGGATCAGCTTGCCAGCTTTGCCGCCCGCAACGGGCTGGCCATGCGCGGCCACACCTTGCTCTGGCACAAAAGCCTGCCGCGCTGGGCCGCCGCGGCGTTGGCCTCCAGCCGGGACTGGACACTGATCGAGGATCACTTCTCCAAGGTTATCGGGCGCTATGGCAATCAGGTGCGCGAATGGGACGTGGTCAACGAACCCATTGAGCCCGAGCATGGCGGCAATGGCCTGCGGCAAAACCAGTTCTACAAGGCCTTTGGCGAGAGCTATATCCAGCGCGCATTTGAAACGGCCCGCGCCCGCGCGCCACGCGCACGCCTGGTCATCAACGAATATGGGCTGGAATATAACAGCAGCTATGAGGGGCAGCGCCGCCTGACGCTCCTGCGCCTGCTCGAACGCTTGCGCTCGCGCGGCGTGCCGGTCGACACCGTGGGCCTGCAGGCGCATCTCGACCTGCGCAAGGGCAAGGTCTATGCCGATGGCATTTATGGCCTCATGCGCGATATCGGCAATATGGGGCTCAAAGTGGCCATTACCGAACTCGACGTCGCCGAGGCCAATACCGGCCTCTCCATCGAGCGGCGCGACTCCCTGGTGGCCGACGAAACCCGTCGTTATCTCGATATTGTCCTGCAGTTCAACAATGTGCTGGGCGTCAGCACCTGGGGGCTGAACGACAGCCATTCCTGGCTGCGCACCCAGCGGAGCGCGGCCAATCGCGGTCTGCCCTATGATCGGGACTGGCGGGCCAAGCCCATGCATGGCGCCATCCTGACCGCCTTTGCCTGATCGCCGGGCCATTCTAACCCTCAAGGGGGACAGAGCGATGCAATGTCAGCCTTAAGGGGTGCGCTCTAGCGGACCGGCTCCATCAGGCTATTGTAGAGCGCCCGGGTTTCCGGGCTCGGCTCGACCCCCAGATCATCGGCGAGCACCGAGCGCATCGAGGCATAAAGTTCGCTGACCCGGACATAGTGGCGCCGCTCTGCCGCCTCTTCCATCAGCACGCAAAGGGCATCTTCCCGATATGGATCGAGCTCGAGCAGGCGGCGCGCGCAGGTGGAGCGTTCCGCCTGGGTCAGGTCTATGTCAGGCCGGATTCCATCGGCAATGCCATCGACGGCCTGGGTGAGCAGCTCGTCGCGGCGCGAGGAGAGCCAGTCTTCGAATTCCTCGCTGCTGGTATCCTGATCGGCGAGCAGCTCGCCACCATAGATCTTGCACAATTGCAGCGGCGTCAGCCTGATCTCCCCGGCCATGTGGCGGGCCATTTCGATCAGGTCGCAGTAAATGTCGGCGCCGGGTGCCAGGTGCAGGGTCGAAATATTGGCCTGGATCAGGCGAAAGCCATGCTCTTCCTGGATATGCCGGATGCGAGCCACGGACTGGCGCAGATTGGCCGCGGCCTTGCCATCCTCCGCATTGGGCCACAATAGGGCGGCCAGGCGGCTGCGCGGCTGTACTTGCTCGGGGGTGGACAGGATCAGATAAGCGGCGAGACGAAAAAAGCTCGCGGGTACACCCCGGACCAGGTCGCCATCAACGAGCAGACAACAGGTTCCGAGCAGTTTGATGGTTACATGGTGCGGCGCTTGAGTACCCATCTGCGCCCTCCGTCCCTTTGTTACTCAAAATGATTATACTGGAACTACTTACGCTACCCTAATCGGATATTGGGTTATAGAAGATATTGCTCTGACCAGATGCGCTCACGGATATGTGTTGGCGCCCTAGACCCTCATGGCTCGATGCCGCTGGCCGCGAAAAAGGCCCACATATCCTTGTTGACCGCCGTTATGGCGCTGATCGCATCCTGGACCCTTTTGAACTCCGCCTCATCGAGCGCTTCTACTTTTCCATATTTCAACGCGTCGTCAAACTCGACAATGCGCATCAATTGGGTCCCGCTCAATTCGCCATTGGAGTCGAATGAATAGATGCAATGATTATATTTGTTCCGGACTTTGGCTTCTTTTTTCAGCCGTTCGGTCAAATCCAGAACCGCCGCGCGGGTGGCCGGCGGCGTTGCCGGCAATTTGGCCAGCCTGTCGAGCAGGTCCAGCCGCGCCCGGGTCGTGTTGAGCGTGAGAAAGATGATGATGGCGGCGTCTTTCGACGTCCCGGCCAGATGCGCGATCAGGTAGATGAACAGGCTTTCCGTATTGGTCCAGACATAGTTCAACTGCCCGACCTGCTGGAGCACTTTGTCCAGGCTCGGCATTGGCTTCAGCCCGGGGAAGCGGCTCGTCGTCGCTCGCCCTGCCCATTGTCCATGGCGCTTCTGTCCAACTGGTGCTCGTGCAAATAGGCGGCAGCCTGTGTGCGGTTGGTGACGCGCAGCTTGGCGATCAGATTATGCACATGCGCTTTGACCGTATGCTCGGACAGCGCCATGCGGTCGGCAATCAGCTTGTTCTGGTAGCCCTCTGAAACCAGGGTCAGGATCTCGCGCTCGCGGGTCGTCAATGCATCCAGGCCGTGTCCCGCCTCATCCCCGTTGCTCTCGCCGCGACGCGGGAGCGTGCTGGTCACCAGGGGCTGCACGCCGGGCGGCGGCGCACGGCCGGCCGTCACGTCCTGTTGGTGGACCGGTTCGGGCGGCTGGTTGGCCAGCGGCACTGCAGGGGGCAGATATTCTCCCCCGGCCATGACCAGCCGCATCAGCGCAAACCAGACATCCAAAGGCAGGGTGGTGGGCAAAACGCCCTGAATCTCGCGCTGAACGATCAATTGCTGGTCGACAACCGGCAGGCCATTGTCGACCGCCACGGCAATGGCCGCCCGCGGAAATCGCCTTCTGCATCGATCAATCAGGACCGGATCGATCGAACGGGCGCCCGCGCCGAGCAACACCAGCCCCACATCGTTGTCGGGTTCGCCGCCCTCGTCTATGCGATCGACAAGAAAAACGTCCGCGTCCCAGAAATGGTCCTGCAGGGCGCTGCACAGACATTGGTATATGGCCTGCTGTGGGGCAACAAACACCAGCCGAACTTTGTCGGAATTCGAAGACCGATCTTTGGCCTGGCGCGGACTGCGCAGACCGTCATAGAGGTTTTCACGCACTTTACCACTCCCCTCCCTGGCGATTACTGTCCATCATGCCGATGAATGGGCCTGGCACGACCGCTCCCAAGGTTGATAAAACGTTAACACCCGGGGCGTGACTCTATCGTGATTCATTCCGCGGCAAGATTAATTCAAAAGATTGAGCCGCAAGCCCCTCTGTCAGGCAGAAACCGATCATTCGATTGAGCCGCACGCGCGTTTTCTCCCCCTAAGAGGGGATTGGAAACGATCTAGTCCCAAAGCGCCCCTCAAAGTTGTTCTAAATCGATAAGATTAAGACCGACCCGTTCCGCCTAGCCTGAAGTGGTCGCTATACTTCCTGTCTCTTCAAGCAATACTTGGCTCCGCGATGCACATTTGCGTGTTTCGCGTTGGGTAATTGAGTCCTGGGCTTTGAGCGTGCTGATCAGTTTTTGCGTCCGGCACCGGTGGTCCGCGTATCTCGCGTATGCCCTTCCAGTCATGAGCTGCCAGATATGCCTCCAACCGAGATGAGAGGGGGTCCTGGTCTGCTCAGCCATTTATGTCACTGAGGAGAGTAATTATGGCTGACGACTTCAACAATAATGGCGGAGCCACCGACAACTCCGTCAACTTCGACGACTTCGAACCCGAAGATTCCTTCAACGACAACTCAACCGACAATTCGACCACGGTTGATGACATCGAGGTGGACGTCGAAGACTCCGGAAATTCCAACTCTTACAACGACAATTCCACCGATGTGGATGCCGACGTTGATGTGGATGTGGAAGATTCGGCCAACTCCAACTCCTATAACGATAATTCCACCGATGTGGATGCCGATATTGACGTTGAGGACACTGGCAACACCAATTCCTACAACGACAATTCTGACAATCGTGACCAATCCCTGGCCTTCGCCATGGACGATTCGTTGAACGACAATTCAGTCAACGGATCGATGAACGACAACTCGACCGACAATTCCACCACGATCGATGACATCGAAGTGGACGTTGAGGACACTGGCAACACCAATTCCTACAACGACAATTCGACCGATGTGGACGTGGACGCCGATATCGAGGATGTCGCCAACGACAAGTCGATCAATGGTTCGCAGAACGACAACTCGAACAATTCGGTCAACGGGTCGATGAACGACAACTCGACCAATACCGACGCCTCCACCGACATTGACGCCGATGTGGACGTGGATGTGGACATCGAGGATTCGTTCAACAGCTCGGACGACGATGCTACGGGATCGTTCAACTCCGATGACGACTTTGCCGACCTCGATATCGGCACCGCCACCATGGACAACCTGTTCATCAATAGCGGTTCGCTCGAATTCGACCCCGGTGATGACGTCAACTTCGAGAACGTCTTCAATGGCGCCTTCTCGGGCGGTGGTGGTGACACCGGCTTCGCTATCAGCCAGGTGGCCGATATCGTCGACAACGACCACCTCGACAATGTCCAGCAAAACAACGGCGGCGGCATCTTCAATGCCTATGCCTACGCGGACGATGCCGATGCCAATGGCAACAGCCTGAGCTCCAGCGCTGGCGACGATTCCTCGAGCAGCAACCACGCTGACGGCAGCGCCCATGTCACGGGTACCGCCTTCAACATGGAAGTCGTGCTCGGTGCCAACCTGCAGCAAAACGCTGTCGATGCGACGGTCGTTGGTGGCAACAACCACATGTACAACGACGCCGGCAACGACGACGCATAACGAGCGCCCCCAACGCTTGTAGTGGATCTGCGCGGCAGCGCCCCGCCGCGCAGATCATCTTACTTCCGCTGGTTCGTCGGGATGCGGATTGGCGAGTAGGAGGTATCCCCAGTGTTTTTTCCAAGCGACCCAATTTCAGAAATCGTCGTTCACTTTCTCGGCTATTTCGAGATCGCGGTGGAGGATATGAAAATCCGCCTCGAGCTCGAGCAGGTGGATCACGCAGCGCAAGCCGCGCCCGAGGCGCCGGCAATGCAGCAGAAATCGGTCGACATGCTCCAGGCCTATGCCCTGGGAGCCTATGAGCCCGGCGTCTTTTATGCGCCCCCCGATTTTCCCATCCGCGGCGAAGCCCCTTTTGGTCCTGCCCATGTCGCCTTGGCTGCACCGCCCGCCTTCGCCCACCCCGATATCGACAAACCCCTGGCGCAATGGCCCGCCGCACCCGGCGATGTCGTGCTGCCCCTGATCGGCACCGAGCCCGGTTCTGTTATTGCTGTGCTCTGGCAGACCATCAGCCTCTCCGACGACGACGTTTTCGTCATGGGCACGCTGGACGCGCCGCTCGTTTATCATTCGGGCGCCGGTTCGGGCCTGATCGGCCTCCAGGCCGCCAGCAGTGCTGTCCTCGGCCCGATGCATTCAGGCCCTGCAATTGCAAGCTATAGCGATGCACCCCTGGTCATGGATGCGGTCGACGCCACCACCCTGGCGTATCAGACCAATCCGGACACCCAGTTTGAAACACTCGAGACCCTGACCGGGACCTATGCGAACGGCCAGATGGTCGAGGAGGCCCCCGATCTCTCCCAGGCCCTGCCCAAGCACCTGCAGGAAGAGGCGGAGGACCCATTGCCGGCCGGCACCACCAAGGTCTCCGGCGGGCATGAGGCGCATATCGAAATCCTGGGCGACGATATCGACGGATCGGTGACCTATAACAGCGGCGGCAATTTTCTTCTCAACCAGGCCTCAGTGCTCAATGGCGGCCTGGTCGGCACGCATTTCGTCGTCGGTGGAGATTTCCACCAGCTCGACGCCATCATCCAGACCAATGCCTATTGCGATATGGACGATATCAGCCCGGACTTTCCGCTTCTGGCCCTGTCCGGTGGCACCAATGCCGTCAATGTCGCAAGCTTCGTCCAGGAAACGTTCGATGCGGCCGGGGATGCCGCCCAGGCCAATCCCGGGGTCATGCCTGAGAACTGGCAGATTACCTGTATTGCCGGCGACATCGTCTTTCTTGAATGGATGAAGCAGCTCACCTTCATGTCCGACCAGGATGTGGGGGTATTGACCGCGGCCGGCACCAATGCGGTGGTAACCAGCGGCGAGAATGTCGGCTTTAATGGCGTCAGCTTTGCCAATATCGGCTCGCTCTATGATCTGATCCTGGTCGGCGGCAATGTCTATGACGCCAACATCATTGTTCAGACCAACATCCTTTACGACAATGACACCATCGCCATGCTCGGCGGCGGTGGCGACGGTCATGGCGCCCCGGGAAGCCTGAATACCGGCAATAACCTGCTCTGGAACCAGGCCTCGATCCACAATGTTGGCGCGACCGACGTGCAGCAGGGCATTTCCGATCATTATAAAGGCGCGATGGACAGCCTGGCCAATGGCAACAAGAACATGCCGTCGAGCCTTTACGCTGCCGAGGATTTCGAGGGTATAGCCATTCCGCGCGTCCTTTACGTCTCGGGCAGCATCTATGATCTGCGCTATATCGAGCAGACCAATGTTCTGGGCGATGCCGACTTCGTCGCCTTGCAGAAAAAGGCCTTTCTCGACGGGCAGCCGGCAACGGAATGGGATATCGACACCGGCTCGAACGCCTTGGTCAATATCGCGGCCATCAAGGACTACGACACTTTCGGTGACACGATCGAAGTGGGCGGCAACCACTATTCCGATGCCGTCCTGATCCAGGCCGAAATTCTCCAGGCCCAGGACCAGGACGAAGACGACGCACTGGTTACCGAAGTCGTGGCCTTCCTGGACCATGCCGAAATCCTGGCCGACGCGCCCGACTATGCTCATGGCGATCTCACCCATGATGCAGCGCCGGTCGACCTCATGCAGTCTGTCCTCGCTTAAATCATTCCCCGGATCCAGCACATGACTTTCGAGCACCAGAGCCGCACTGATCATGAGGCGCTGGGGCGTCAATTGCGCAGCGCCAATCAGACGCGCACCGACCGGATGGATCGGATCATGGACGACATCCATCTGGCTGCCGCCGAGCTGGACGAATTGGCTCGTGGCTACACCCCCTCGACCCAATCGGGGGAAGACAACAAGGCACAGTGGGCCGTGGAGTCGGTACCCGCCGAACCGCGCCCTGCGGCCCCGTCCGCGCCGCAATCGGCCCTGCGGCCGGGGGCGGACGATGCGCCCGAGACGCCGGGACCGGCGCCCCAGCAGGCACCGCCCTCGCAAGCGCCCGACCCCGAGCCACAGCATTTTGGGCGGCCGGAAGGGGATGCCGCTACGCATGCCGAACAGCCGCAGCGTCAATTCCGCGAGCCGGACGCCGACAAGCCCCGCGATCGCATACCGCCGGTTCTTGAAGGGGATCGCGGGCCGCTCAAATCGACCGCCAGGTCGGGCTCGGGCCATGGCGGGGGCGAGGGCTCGCGCGGTTCCGGCAATGGTGGTGGCGGTGGCGGTAGCGGCGGATTTCACAAACGTGCCGCGCAGCCCAATTTCACACAGAGCCTGGCCAGCGGCATGGCGGCGGTGCGCGCCAACCTGTCCATCGTCATGGCCTTCACCGTCTTCATCAATATCCTGGTCCTGGCCATTCCCATCTACCTTTTCCAGATTTCGGATCGGGTGCTGACCAGCCGCTCGATGGATACCCTGATCATGTTGACCGCCGCCGTTGTCGGGGCGGTGCTGTTGCAGGCGATCCTGGACGCCGTCCGGCGCTTCATTCTCATGCGGACCGCCGTGGAGGTGGCCGTGCAACTGGGATCGCCCATTCTCAGCGCCGCGGCCCGCGCATCGCTGCACAGCAATGGCCGGGACTATCAGGTTCTTGGCGACCTGCAGCAATTGCGCAGTTTCATCGTATCGGGGACGCTATTGTCCTTTCTCGATGCACCCATGGCGCCGCTCTTTGTCGTTGCGGTGTTTCTGATCCATCCGCAATTGGGCCTGGTGGTGATTGGCGCGGCGATCTGCCTTATCGCGATTGCCATGATCAACCAGCGGCTGACCGCGCGATCCTTCACCGACGCCAATAATTTCCTGAGCCGGGCCACGCTGCATCTCGACTTCATGTCCCGCAATTCCCAGATCATCAACGCCCTGGCCATGATACCGGAAGTGGTGCGCATCTGGGGACGGGACACGGCCGGTTCGCTCAAGGCCCAGGTCAAGGCCCAGGACCGCAATATCATCATGTCCAGCATATCCAAGGGCGTGCGCCTCTTGACCCAGATCACCATGCTGGGCTGGGGGGCCTATCTGGCCATCCAGGGTGAAATTACCGGCGGCATGGTCATTGCCGGCTCCATCATCGCGGCCCGGGCGCTGACCCCGATCGAGGGGGCCATTGAGGGCTGGAGCGGGTTTTCGCAATTCCGCGCTTCCTATGGCCGCATCAAGGGGCTGCTGCAATCTTCGCCCTTCAATTTCGAACGGCTGCTCCTGCCCGAACCCAAGGGGCGACTGGATGTCGAACGGATATTATTCGTGCCGCCGCCCAACAAGAAGGTGCTGCTCAACGGCATCTCCTTCTCGCTGCAGCCCGGGGAATCGCTGGCCGTCATCGGCAATTCGGGCTCGGGCAAGACCACGCTGGGCAAGATGCTGGTTGGATCCATCCTGCCCACATCGGGCTCAGTGCGGCTGGACCTGATGGATCTGCGCAATTGGGACCAGCGCCAGTTCGGCGAAAATATCGGCTATCTGCCTCAGGACGTGCAGCTCTTTCCCGGCACCATCAAGGCCAATATTGCGCGCATGCGCGAAGATGTCAGCGACCGGGACATCTACGAGGCAGCGGTTCTGGCCGATGTGCACGAGCTGATTGCCAGCCTGTCGCAGGGCTATGAAACCTATGTCGCGGGCGATGGCGCCCCGCTTTCGGGCGGCCAGAAACAGCGCATTGCACTGGCGCGCGCCTTTTTCGGCAATCCCAAGCTGGTGGTGCTGGACGAACCTAATTCCAATCTGGATTCGCAAGGGGAAGCGGCCCTGGCCCGGGCGCTCGAACATGCCAAAAAGCAGAAGATCACGGTGGTGACCATTACCCAGCGACCGGCCCTGCTCAATGTGGTCGACAAGATATTGGTGCTCAACAATGGCTCGGTCTCCATGTTCGGCACGCGCTCCGAAGTCATGGCCGCGCTGACCGCAAAGGCGGGAACCAATCCCGCCGGGATCAACGCGCCAAAGCCTGGTGGGGGGAACTAGACCATGTCGGCAGCCGGAGAACTGCACAGCCTGGAATGGTATAGCGGCGTGCCGCGATCGATCGGCAAGCAGGTCTGGCTCGGCGTCCTGCTCGTTGCCCTGGCCTTCGGGGGCTTCGGCACCTGGTCGGCGACCGCGCCTTTGTCGGCGGCGGTCATCGCCCAGGGCAGCTTTGTCGCCACCGGCGAAAACAAGATCGTGCAGCATCTCGAAGGTGGCATCATCAAGGACCTGCTGGTGCGCGAGGGCGACAAGGTGATTGCCGGGCAAAGCCTGTTGCTGCTCGATGAAACCGCAGCCAATGCCTCCACCAAGCAATTGCAATTGCGCGTCATTCGTCTCGAGGCGATCCGCGCCCGGCTGAATGCCGAAGCGCTGGAGCTGGACGAATATGTGCCGCCCGATACGGTCAAGGACCATATGGCCAATCCCGATATTGCCGCGGTGGTCGAAAGCCAGCGCACCAATTTCAAGGCCGCGCGGGACAAACTGCTCAACGAGACCCGGCTGATCGAGCAGAATGTGGCGGCCCTGCAATTCCGCATCAGTGGCCGCCAGGCGCAGATCGAATCCATGCATAGCCAATTGGCCCTGTTGCGCGAGGATCTCGCCGCCATGCGCGAATTGAGCGAAAAGGGCGTGGTGGCCCAGTCCTCGGTCCGCACGGCCGAGCGTGCCGTTTTCGATGCCGAGGGCGATATTTCGCGGCTCGAGTCCGAGGTGCAGGAGGCCAATACCCAACTCGAAAAATTTTCTGGTGAAATCATCCAGGCCCGCGACGCCGCACGGCAGGCAGCGCTCGATGAAATGCAGACTGTCGAGGCAGAGCTCGAAGCACTCAGGGAGCAGACGCGTCAGGCCCAGAACATTCTCAATCGCACCACGATTTCCTCGCCCGTAGCGGGAACTATTGTGCGCATGTATTACCACACCACCGGCGGTGTGGTGGAAAGCGGCCTGCCCATTTTCGAGATCCTGCCGGCCGATGTGCCGCTTATCGTCGAGGTCAAAATTCCGCGTATGCAAATCGACGAGGTCAAGGAGGGCCAGGCTGCCAATATCCGGCTGACCGCCCTCAACCAGCGCACGACGCCCGTCCTGGATGGCGAGGTGCAATATATCTCGGCCGACACGATATCGGACGCCCAGGGCATGCATCGCGACGTCTATCTGGCGCGGGTGACCATTCCTTCGGACCAGATCGCCCGCATTCCCGGCTTTTCGCCCACCCCTGGCATGCCCGCCGAGGTGCTGGTGCGCACCCGCGAGCGCACCTTCCTCGATTATCTGATCAAGCCGGTTCTTGACAGCATGGCCCGCGCCTTTCACGAACAATAGGATCGGGCGAGCCCCCGAGGTCAGCCCCGCGCCGTTCCCTAATGGGGCAGCGCGGGCTGCCATGCGTCCGATCGCCAAAGCGGAGCCATGGCCATGCCCCCTTGCATCGAATTTAATTATGCTACATAACTAAATCCGTGAGGAGGAGTCTCATGGGTTATCAGTCGATCCCGATCCGCCCGGTGCGGCTGGGAAGCATGGCAGCGACGGCCGAGCCGCGCGCCGATGGCACCACCATTATTCGCTCGGTAGAGGCCCTGGGCTCCTATCCGCGCGCCATTGTCGATGCGCTGGAGAGCTGGGCGCAAAAGACGCCGGACGCCATTCTGATCGCCGACCGGGAAGACGCCGGCTGGCGGGAATTGAGCTACGCCCAGGTCATGGCCCGCATCCCGCCGCTGGCGCAGGCGCTGCTCGATGCCGGCCTGTCGGCTGAGCGGCCGCTGATCGTGCTTTCGGGCAATGAGATCGAACATTTCCTGCTCGGCATGGCGGCGATTTGGGTGGGCATCCCCTATGCCCCGATTTCGCCGGCCTATTCCCTGATCTCGACCGATTTCGGCAAGCTGCGGCACATTGCCGGCCTTCTCACCCCGGGCATGATCTATGCCAGCGATGGTGCCCGCTTTGCCCCGGCCATCGATGCTGTCTTTGCCGGCGACATCCCGCTTGTCGTTCGGACCAATCCCATTGCCGGACGCAAGGTCGGCCTGTTCGACGATCTGCTGCAGACCCCGGTCACGCCGGCCGTGGCCCAGGCGCATGACGCCATCACGCCCGACACGATTGCCAAAGTGCTGTTCACCTCGGGCTCGACCGGCCTGCCCAAGGGCGTCATCACCACCAATCGCATGATGGCCTGCAACCAGCAGATGATCCGTCAGGCGTTGGCCTTTCTCGCCGATGAGCCGCCGGTTCTGCTCGACTGGATGCCATGGAACCACGTGGCCGGAGGCAGCCATAATACCGGCATCGCCATCTACAACGGCGGCAGCTTCTATATCGACGATGGCCAGCCGACCCCAGCGCGTTTCGGGCGCACGCTGGAAAATCTCGGCATGGTGCAGCCGACCTTTTTCACCAATGTGCCCAAGGCCTATGAATTTCTCGTCGCGGCCTTTGACGAGCACCCCGAAATCCGCCGCAATCTCTTTGCCCGCGTAAAAATTCTTCAATATGCGGGGGCCTCCTTGTCCCAGCATGTCTTTGATGGGCTGGATCGAGCCGCCAAGACCGAGCTCGGTCAACGCGTCATGATCATCACCGGCTATGGTTCGACCGAAACGGCGCCTTTTGCCTTCACCACGACATGGCCGGTCGAAGAGGCCGGGCATATCGGCCTGCCCGCGGCGGGCATGAGCATCAAGCTCGTGCCCAATGGCGACAAGACTGAATTGCGCATGAAGGGCCCCAATGTCACGCCGGGCTATTGGCGCGATGCCGAAAAGACCGCCGCCGCTTTTGACGAGGAGGGCTTTTACTGCATTGGCGACGCGGTGCGTCAGGCTGACCCGGATGATCTGGGCAAGGGTTTCGTGTTTGACGGACGCGTGACCGAGGATTTCAAACTCTCGACCGGGACCTGGGTCAATTTTGCCTCGGTGCGGGCCGCCGTGATTGGCGCTTGCGCGCCACTGATCCGCGACGTGGTACTCACCGGCGCCGACGACAATTTCATCGGCGCCATGATTTTCCCCGATCTGGTGGCTTGTGCGCGGCATGCCGGCCTGCCGGCAGATGCCGATGCCAGCACCATCATTAGCCACCCCTCGGTTCGCCAGCTTTTCGCCGAGAGCCTGAACGATCTGGCGCAAAGGTCCACCGGCAGTTCCAACCATGTGGCGCGGGCATTGGTCATGGCCGACTTGCCCGATATCGACAAGGGCGAGGTCACCGACAAGGGCTCGATCAACCAGCGCGCCGTGCGCGCCCACCGCGCCGACCTGGCGGCGAGCCTTTACGCGGACGAGCCCGGCCCCGAAATTTTCATTCTGCCCCGGAAAGGCGCCTGAACATGAGCAAAGGCCTTCGCCTCACCTTCGATGACGCCTGGCTGCTGGGCGGCGCCCGGACCCCCTTCGTGGATTATCGCGGGGCGCTCAGCGCGATTTCACCGATTGACCTGGGCATCAAGGCGGCGCGCGCGGCGATTGAAAAGACAGGCGTCAAGGCCGCCGATATCGGCCACACCATAGCCGGCTCCATGGCCCAGGCCTCGTTCGATGCCTATGTCACGCCGCGCCATATCGGCCTTTATGCCGGTGCACCCATCGAGGCGCCGGCGCATCTGGTGCAGCGCATCTGCGGCACTGGTATCGAGGTCATCGCCCAGGCGGCGGATTCGGTCTCGCTCGGACGGGTCGATCTGACCCTGGCCGCTGGCTGCGAATCCATGAGCCGCAATCCCATCGCCGCCTATACCCATCGCAATGGCTTTGCCATGGGCCAGGTGGAGTTCAAGGACTTCCTCTGGGAAGCGCTCTATGACCCGGCCGGTTGTGTCAATATGGGCGACACCGCCGAGAACCTGGCCAAACAGTACAACATCCCCCGCGAGCGGGTGGACCGGTTCGCCGAGCGCAGCTTCAACCGCGCCATTGCCGCGCGGGATGCTGGCATTTTGGCCGAGGAAATCGTGCCGGTGATCAGCGAGACCTTCGAGATCGACACGCTCGACAAGCGTGGTATCAAGCTGCCGCGCGGCGTCGAGAGCGTCGACACCGATAGCCATATCCGTCCCTCGCCCTATGAGGTGCTGGCTAAGCTTCGTCCGGCTTTTGGTGGTGTGCAGACCGGCGGCAATTCGTCGGCCATTGTCGATGGGGCAGGGGCCGTCCTCGTGGCGTCGGGCGCCTATGCCAAGGCCAATGGCCATAAGCCACTGGCCCGCATTCTTGCCAGTGCCGCTGTCGGCGTGCCGCCCCAGATCATGGGCATCGGTCCAGCCCCCGCCATTCGCGCCGTGCTCGAAGTGGCAGGCATGAAGTTCGACCAGATCGATCGCATCGAGATCAACGAAGCCTTCGGCGCGCAAATTCTGGCCTGCGTGGATGAATTGGGGCTTGATGAAGACAAGCTCAACGTCAATGGCGGCGCCATTGCCATCGGCCATCCGCTCGGTGTTACCGGCATTCGTCTCGGGCTGACCTTGGCCAATGAACTGAGGCGTTCCGGCACCCGCTATGGCATTGCCTCGGCCTGTATCGGCGGCGGGCAGGGCATTGCCCTCCTCATCGAAAATCCGGAGGCCGTGTGATGGATATTGCAGGCAGGACAGCCTTCGTTACCGGTGGTGCCTCCGGGCTTGGTGCCGCCACGGCACGGGCGCTGGCGGCGTCCGGTGCCAAACTCGGCATTTTTGACCGCGACGCGGCCAAGGGCGAGGTCATTGCCGCCGAGCTTGGCGGCCGGTTCTTCGCCCTCGATGTGGCCGATGCAGCCAGCGCCGAAGCTGCCGTGTCGGCGGCGGTGACCGCGCTGGGAGCGCCCTCCGTGCTCGTTAATTGCGCCGGCATCGGTACTGCCGGACGCATTGTCGGCCGCGATGGCCCGATGGCACTCGACGCCTTTTCCAAGGTCATCAATGTCAATCTCGTCGGCAGCTTCAACATGATGCGGCTTTGCGCCCATGCCATGTCGCTGGCCGAAGCCGATGACAATGGACAGCGCGGCGTCATCATTTCGACGGCATCGGTGGCCGCTTTCGAAGGCCAGATCGGCCAGGCCGCCTATGCTGCATCCAAGGGTGGGATCGTGTCGCTGACCCTGCCGGCGGCGCGCGAATTTGCGCGTTTCGGCATTCGCGTCCTCGCCATTGCGCCCGGCCTGTTCCTGACGCCCCTGCTCGAAGGCCTGCCACAGGAAACCCAGGACGGGCTGGCCGCTGCCATTCCCAACCCACCGCGCCTGGGCAAACCATCCGAATTCGCCGATCTGGTCATGGCCATGGTCGGCAATGACTATCTCAATGGCGAAGTGGTGCGGCTGGACGGTGCGCTGCGCATGCAGCCCAAATAGGAGCCGCGATGTTCACCAATATCACGCGGGTGGAGATCCAGTTCGGTGACTGCGATCCGGCCGGCATTGTCTATTATCCCAATTATTTCCGCTTCTTCGACAATGCCACGGCGGCCATGCTCTCGGCGGCCTTTGCCATGCATAAGCGCAACTGGCTGGCCCATTACGGCATTGCCGGCATCCCTATGGTCGATACCGGCGCCCGCTTCATCCGCCCGTCGAGCTTTGGCGACGTGGTCGAGATCAGAAGCGAAATCACCGACCTCGGCCGCTCGAGCTTTGCGGTGAAACACAGCCTCTTCAAGCACGGCGAGCTTGCCATCGAGGCCCATGAAAAGCGCGTCTGGGTTGTGCGCGGCGAGGATGGTTCCATCCGTTCGGCGCCGTTGCCGGACGAGGTCCGTGCGCTTCTGGGCCAGAACACCTGAATCGAAAAAAGGAAAAATCCATGAGCCAGGATCAGGTGCTGATCGTCGAGCAGAAAGGCGCCATCAGCCATTTGACGCTCAACCGTCCCGATAAGCGCAATGCCCTTAACGATGACCTCGTGGCGGCGCTTGATGACTTTTTCTCAGCGGTGCCGTCCGAGACGCGCGCCATTGTGGTTTCGGGCAATGGCGGGCATTTCTCCTCTGGTCTGGACCTTTCGCAACATGTGGCGCGTGAACCCCTGGAAGTGATGGCCCATTCGCGCAATTGGCACCGGGTCATGGCGCGGATTGCTCAATCGCAGGTGCCGGTGATTGCCGCCATGAGCGGCGCGGTCATGGGCGGTGGGCTCGAATTCGGCGCCGCCTGCCATGTGCGTGTCGCCGAAGAGACGGTGCGCTTCCAGATGCCCGAAGGACTGCGCGGCATCTTTGTCGGTGGCGGCGGCTCTGTGCGCATCTCCCGCCTGATCGGTCCCGATCGCCTGACCGAAATGATGCTGACGGGCCGAACCTATTCCGGCATTGAGGGCGAGCGGCTGGGGCTTGCCCATCACGTGGTGCCCGAGGGCCAGGCGCTCGAAAAAGCGTTTGAGCTGGCCGAGCGCATTGCCAAGAATTCGCCGACCATCAATGGCTTCATCATTCAGGCCATCGCCCAGATCGGCACGATGCCGCCCGAAGCCGGGCTTTATGCTGAAAGCCTGACCGCGGCATTGAGCCAGACGGGCCCGGATGCCGAAGAGGGGCTGCGGGCCTTTCTCGAAAAACGCCCACCAGTCTTTCGCTAGGCCGGGCCAGCACCACCAAAGCGCAAAGCAAACGGGCGGCGCCTGCGCACCGCCCGTTCCGTCAGCGGGTTGATGCCGCTTACTTCAGCGCGTCGGTGACCACCGAGGTGTAAGCGCCTTCCGGCGTTGCTTTGATGATCTCCTGGTCGAGTAGGGCCTGCACGGTACGATCGTAAGTGTCCATGTTGAGGGCCGGGTCAGTGGCGTCGACCAGCTTGGAAACCTCGCCCACCATATAGAGCTGGTGCTCATATTCGGCGGCACCGGTATCGTCCATTTCGACCACGATTTCGGCGGCTTCTTCCGGGTTTTCCAGGGCATAGGCCCAGCCCTTCATCGAGGCCTTCACAAAGCGGGTATAAGCGTCGACCTTGGCCGGATCGGACAAGGTATCCTCCATGACATAGAGACCGTCCTCGAGCAGGTCATTGCCCATATCGGTATAGTTGAAAATGGTCAGATTATCCGGGCCGTAACCGGCATCGAGTGCCTGACCATATTCATTATAGGTCATGACCGAGATGCAGTCGGCCTGGCCCTGGATCATGGGCTGAATGTCAAAGCTCTGCTGCAGAACGGTGACGCCGCCTTCCGATCCATCGGTCGGAATGCCTTCCTTGTTCATCCAGGCAAAGAATGGATATTCATTGCCGAAGAACCAGACGCCCAGCGTGTGACCGGGGAAGTCGGCAACTTCCTTGATGCCGGTCTCTTCCGGGCAGATCATCATCAGGCCCGAACGCTTGAAGGGCTGGGCAATATTGACCAATGGCACACCCGATTCACGGGCAGCCATGCCGGCAGCCATCCAGGTGACGATGATATCGGCGCCACCGCCGGCAATCACCTGTTCCGGGGCAATATTGGGGCCACCGGGCAGGATGGTGACGTCCAGGTCTTCCTCGTCGTAAAAACCCTTGCTTTCGGCAACCAGATAGCCAGCGAACTGCGCCTGGGTGACCCACTTCAACTGTAGGGTCAGCGCATCGGCGGCCATGGCGGCCGGCGCGGCCGAGAGCGCCAGAGCGCCAGCCAGCATGCCGGTAATAATCTTCTTCATTCTCGTTCCCTTTTCCCTGTTACGCCCGTCCACCACGGACAGACGGATGCCAGAAGGTGACGCCCCTCTCGATGAGGGCTACACCTGCATAGAAGGCGGACCCCGCGACCGCAGCAACAGCGATCTCCGCCCAGACCAGGTCGATGGCGAGACGCCCCACCCCGGTCGAAATCCGGAAGCCCATTCCCACTACGGGCGTTCCGAAGAATTCCGCTACGATTGCGCCGATCAAGGCCAGAGTCGAGTTGATCTTGAGGGCGTTGAATATGAAGGGGCCCGCAGCGGGGAGCCTGAGCTTCATAAGGGTTTGCCAATAGGAGGCGGCATAGGTGTGCATGAGGTCGCGCTCGATGGTCGAGGCGGCATTGAGCCCCGCCACCGTGTTGACCAGCATGGGAAAGAAGGTCATGGCGACAACGACCGCGGCCTTGCTTTGCCAGTCGAAGCCAAACCACATGACCATGATCGGGGCGATGCCGATAATGGGCAAGGCAGACATGAAATTGCCGATGGGCATGACCCCGGCCTTGAGGAATGGGGAGCGGTCGACCGCGATGGCGACGATGAGCCCGGCGAGACAGCCAATGGCATAGCCCGGCAACACCGATTTGATGAAGGTCTGGACGAAATCGGCCCAGAGCGTGGGCACTTCGCTGGTGAGGCGCGCCCAGATGGCCGAGGGTGGTGGCAACAGGACCGGTGGCACATTGGCGCCGCGGGTCACCACCTCCCACATGACCAGAAGGGCGAGGCCAAAAACCACCGGGATCACCAGACCCGTGCCGGTTTCCGGCAAATCCCCGGCCCGAATTGCACTTGAAAGCCGCTCCACAAAGAGCCAGGCGAAGGCCCAGGCCGCAAACAGGGCCAGCCAGAAATGCAAGGGCAGGGTCGCATCCGGCGTCAGCGACATTAATAGCGCAGCAGCGCCAAAAGCGGCCAACAGGCCATCGAGCCAAAGGCTGAACGGCATAGCCAGACGGAGGAGTGAGAGGCCTGCCAGGACAAAATAGCTCGCCATGATCGGCGAGGAGTCCAGCGTCGGCAGACAGGCGATGAAACCAATCATGCCGGCGCCACCGGCAATGAGGGCAAGATAGAGCTGCAGGCTTGAAAGCGTCCGGCTCATGCCCTGGCCCCCATGCGCGCATTGACCCATTTTTCGGCGCTGCCGACAATGGCGACCAGAACCGCAGCAAGGCCCGCCGCGATAAAGAGGGCCGCCCAGATTTGGACGGTCTGACCATTATAGGAGCCCGTGAGCAGCCGCACGCCGAGGCCTCCGCCCGAGGCGTTGGAGAGTTCGGCTACGACCGCCCCGATCAGCGAAATGGCAATGCCCACCTTCATGGACGCGAACAGAAATGGCATGGCGGCAGGCCAGCGCAATTTCCAGAACACCTGCCAGGGGTTGGCGTCATAGGTGCGCATCAGGTCGAGCTGAATGCCCTCGGGCGAGCGCAGGCCCTTGACCATGCCGACCACGACCGGGAAGAAGCTCAGATACATCGAGATCAGCGCCTTGGGAACAAGGCCGGTCATGCCGACCGAACCCAGACCCACCACCACCATGGGCGCAACGGCGAGAATGGGAATGGTCTGGCTGGCGACGATCCAGGGCATGAGCGAGCGGTCTGAGGCGTCATTATGGATGATGGCCACCGCCAGCAGCACGCCCAGCGTGGTGCCGAAGGCAAAGCCCAGCAGCGTCGCCGAAAGAGTGATCCAGCCGTGATAGGCGAGCGAACGCTTGGAGTTGATGTCGAGCGCCACCGTGGCGTTCCAGATTTCGGAAATGACCTGATGCGGCGCGGGCAGGACTGGCTTGTCCTGCGCCCAGGTCTGTTGGGCAAACTCAGTAAAGGGCACATCGACCAGATCGGCCCGGGCATTGAGTCGTTCCTGCCAGGGCGCGTTCATGACAATGGCAGCCGCATACCAGATGGCGATGATGGCGAGGAGAATGGTGAGGACGGGGAGGATGCGGGTCATGGCTTGGCGCCTTGGGTGAATCCCACTTCAAGCGCCACTTCTCTATCGGAATGGGCATCGCGTAGAGTGACTCTGAAGCCAGCTGGGCCAGGCGGATCCTCGGCCGTTATGCCGAAACGAAGGTCAATAAGGGCCGGGTGCAGGATATTCGGTCCGCGATAGGGGCCGGCGTAGCAGACCTCATTCATCGCTACCTGCTTTGTGCCGGACGGATCAAAGGCCTCGATATTGCAGCGAATTTCGGCGTGCCCATCTTGCGGTTCGGCATTGCTGAAGATGATCGCTATCGAACCCCAGTCACCGGGAGCAAAATGGGATTTTCCGGAGAACTGCGGGACCTCTGGCCGCGAGAACATTTCGTACCAGTTCAGATCATCGGTAACGACGACCAGGCCGGTGAACCGGCCATCGCTCTGCTTGTCGAGGCCGCTATCGGCCTGTTGCGCGCGAACAGGTGCGGTAAGGAGCGTCAGCATAGCGATGAGGACGGGGAGGATGCGGGTCATCTTGCTGTCCTCGAGTACGATACGCCCGCTCTCCCCTGAGGGGAGGGGGTTGGGGTGAGGGGTTCAGAGTGTGTCAAATCACCCTTGCTCCCCGGCGGCACTGAACTCCTCACCCGCCGCTGCGCGGCGTCCTCTCCCCTCAGGGGAGAGGTGATACCGGCATCCCACACCATCACTAAACCGCCCCCTCGTCATAGCTATGCCCGGCCCGCAGGCCCTCGCGGACGCGTGCGGCTATGGCCAGAAATTCCGGCGTTTCGCGGATATCGAGGGGGCGCTCCCTGGGTAGGGTCGATTCAATAATATCGGTAACCCGGCCAGGGCGCGGCGACATGACCACGATTTTGGTCGAGAGATAGACCGCCTCGGGAATGGAATGGGTGACGAAGCAAATCGTCTTCTGCGTTCTGTCCCAGAGTTTCAAAAGCTCGGAATTGAGGTGGTCGCGGACGATTTCGTCCAGTGCCCCAAAGGGCTCGTCCATCAGCAATAGATCGGCATCGAAGCTGAGCGCCCGCGCGATGGAGGCGCGCTGCTGCATGCCGCCGGACAGCTGCCATGGATATTTCTTTTCAAAGCCGGAAAGGTTCACCAGCTCCATGGTGCGCTGGATGCGCTCGGCCTGCTCGCGGGCCGAATGTCCCATGATCTCAAGCGGCAGGGCGATGTTCTTTTCGATGGTGCGCCAGGGATAGAGCGCGGCCGCCTGGAACACATAGCCATAGGCCCGCGCCTTGCGCGCCTCTTCCGGGCTCATGCCGTTGACGCTGAGCGTCCCTGAAGTCGGTCTTTCGAGATCGGCAATGGTGCGCAGGAACGTGGTCTTGCCGCAGCCCGAAGGGCCAATGAAGGAGACAAAATCACCCTTCTCGATGGTGAGATTGACGTCGCTGAGGGCGACAACATCACCATCGCCGGTAGGGAAGGTCAGACCGAGATTTTGGGCGGAGACGACACTCATGGGGAGGGGAGCCTCTGCATCAACCGAACCAAGTCCATCAAACCCCCGTCGCCGGAATACCCGTCCGCTCCACTTTGCGGGGCGCGACGATGTCCTTCCACTGGCTAAGCGCACGGTTCACAGGGTTTTTCGCCTCGCGGGCGACGAACTTGCCATGGCCCGGCTCGGCCTTCACTTCGCTTTCAACGATGGAGACCTTGCCGCGGCTCAGAACGAAACGCGGCAGGCCCGTGACCTCGAACCCTTCGAACACGTTGTAGTCGATGACCGATTGCTGGCTTTTGGCCGAAATGGTCTTTTTCCGCTTCGGGTCCCAGACCACGAGATCGGCATCGGCGCCGACCATGACCGCACCCTTTTTGGGGTACATGTTGAGGATCTTGGCAATATTGGTTGAGGTGACGGCGACGAACTCATTGGGCGTCAGGCGACCCGTATTGACCCCGGCGGTCCAGAGCACCGGGAGACGATCTTCGAGGCCGCCCGTCCCATTGGGGATTTTCGCGAAATTGCCGATGCCGAAACGCTTCTGCTCGGTGGTGAAGGCACAATGGTCCGTCGCCACGCAGGAGAGCGAGCCAGACTGTAGGCCCGCCCAGAGCGAATCCTGATGCTGCTTGTTGCGGAAGGGCGGGGACATGACGCGGCGGGCGGCATGGTCCCAATCGGGATTGAAATATTCGCTTTCATCCAGCGTCAGATGTTGCACCAGCGGCTCGCCATAAACGCGCATGCCCTTCTGGCGGGCGCGGCGAATGGCTTCATGCGCCTGTTCGCAGGAGGTGTGGACGACATAAAGCGGCACGCCGGCCATATCGGCCAGCATGATGGCCCGATTGGTCGCTTCGCCCTCGACTTCGGGCGGGCGGGAATAGGCGTGAGCCTCCGGGCCATTATTGCCCTCGGCCAGGAGTTTGGCGGTCATGGCGGCGACGACATCGCCATTTTCGGCATGGACCAGCGGCAGGGCGCCGAGCGCGGCGCAGCGCTGGAACGAGGCGAACATCTCATCGTCATTGACCATGAGCGCGCCCTTATAGGCCATGAAATGCTTGAACGAGGTGATGCCCCGATCAACCACCTGGGCCATTTCATTGAAGACCTGCTCGCCCCACCAGGTAATGGCCATGTGGAAGGAATAGTCGGTCGAGGCCTTGCCGGACTTGTTGTCCCACATCTGGAGCGCCTCAAGCAGGCTCTGGTTCGGATTGGGCAGGCAGAAATCAACCACCATGGTGGTGCCGCCAGCCAGCGCCGCGCGCGTGCCGCTTTCAAAGTCGTCGGCCGAATAGGTGCCCATAAAGGGCATTTCGAGATGGGTATGCGGGTCGATGCCGCCGGGCATGATGAGACATCCGCTGGCGTCCAGCACCTCGTCGCCGGAAAGATTCTTGCCGATCTCGGCGATGACATCGCCTTCGATCTTGACGTCGGCTTCGTAGCTGAGATCGGCGGTCACAATAGTGCCGTTCTTGATGACTGTGCTCATGATGCGTTCCCTTGTTTCCCCGGCCGCTCTTCACCTCTCCCTTTGGGGGAGAGGTCGGGCTTCGCGAAGCGAAGTCCGGGTGAGGGGGCCTTTTCTATGTGCTCGGATAGGACGGCAAAGACGCCATCGATATTGGTCAGGACATCCCTGTTCCAAAAGCGGATCACAGCGAAACCATAACTTTCAAGTTCGATCGTGCGAACGGCGTCACGCTTGTTCTGCGCATGTTGCCCGCCATCGACCTCGATGATCAGATCTGCTTCGCGACAGGCAAAATCAGCGATGTAGGGTCCAACCGGCAGCTGTCGGACGAATTTGAGCCCACGAAACTGCCGATTGCGCAGCAAGCGCCAAAGCTTTCGCTCCGCGTCCGACATATTGGATCGCAGGATCTTGGCCGCCTGCGCCGCAAACCGGGTTTTGAGTGTGCTCATTAGGCCCCCTCACCCGCCCCTTCGGGCCGACCTCTCCCCCAAAGGGAGAGGTGTCGCTGCGCGACTTCAGCTGCCCGCTTTATCACTCCACCACCCCCGCCGTCTCGACCACAGCGTGGAACAGAACATCGGCCCCTGCCGTTGCCCATTCCTTGGAAATGTCCTCAGCCTCGTTGTGGCTGAGGCCATCGACGCATGGGCACATGACCATGGCGGTTGGTGCGACGCGGTTGATCCAGCAGGCGTCGTGGCCGGCGCCCGAGACGATGTTGCGGTGGCTGTAGCCCAGCCGTTCGGCGGCGTCGCGGACGGCCTTGACGCAGTTTTCGTCGAAGGTGACGGGATCGAAATGGCCGGTGGGCTCGATGGTGAGACCCAGGCCCAGTTCCTCGGCGATTTTTGCTGCTTCGGCCTCGATCTGCTCGCGCATGGAGGTGAGCTTGTCGAGTTCGGGCGAGCGGATGTCGATGGTGAAGACCGCTTTGCCCGGAATGACATTGCGCGAATTGGGGTAGACATTGGCCTGACCAATCGCTCCCACGGCATTGGGCTGATGGGCCATGGCGATGCGATGCACCGCCTCGGTCACGCGCGCCATGCCGAGCCCGGCATTGACGCGCATATTCATCGGCGTCGAGCCGGTATGGGCCTCCTTGCCGGTCAGGGTCACTTCAAGCCACCACAGGCCCTGCCCATGAGTGACGACACCGATATCCTTGCCTTCGGCTTCAAGGATCGGACCCTGCTCGATATGGAGTTCGAACATGGCGTGAATTTTGCGCGCACCAACCTTTTCCGGACCTTTCCAGCCAATACGCTCAAGCTCGTCGCCAAAGCGCTTGCCCTCCGCATCGAGACGATCATAGGCCCAGTCCTGGGTATGCATGCCGGCAAAGACGCCCGAGGCCAGCATGGCCGGAGCAAAGCGGGTGCCCTCCTCATTGGTCCAATTGGTGACAACGATAGGGCGTCGGGTCTTGATGCCAAGGTCGTTGAGCGTGCGGATCAGCTCGAGCCCACCCAAAACGCCTAACACGCCATCATATTTACCGCCCGTGGGCTGGGTATCGAGATGGCTGCCGACATAGACCGGATCAAGGCTCGGGTCCTCACCCTCGCGACGGGCGAACATGGTGCCCATTTCATCCACGCCAAGGGTCATGCCCGCATCTTCGCACCATTTGGCGAAGAGTTCGCGGCCCTGCTTGTCGCTGTCAGTGAGGGTCTGGCGATTATTGCCGCCGGCAATGCCGGGGCCAATCTTGGCCATTTCCATCAGGCTCTCCCAGAGCCGGTCGCCATTGATCCGAAGGTTTTCGCCGGGAGAGGTCATGATGTTTTCCTACGTTTGGTCGGGCGACCAGAGCGGTTCGTCGTCTGGCCGCAAGTAGACTTTGAGGCCACGACAGATCAGATTTCCCGGCACACGCCGTTCCTCCGTCAAACCGTATCCGCCCCACTTTTCAGAGTAGAGGTGAAAGTGCTCGTTGCTTTGGGCACCGTCGACCCAGTTCATAGCGAGAAGCTCGCGCACAAGTTCGTCCCGTCCGGCGGCGTCCAGATAAATTTCCACAAGAGTGCTATCGGTGTCGCCATTGCTGTCTGGTTCCGCTCCGGGCGGGCTGATCTCGAGCGAGAGCCGCATCTATTTCACGCTCGGGAAGCTGAATTCGGCGCCGCCCTTGATGCCTGCTGGCCAGCGGGTCGTCACCGTTTTGAGGCGAGTGTAGAAATGCACGCCTTCAGGTCCATAGATGGAATGATCGCCGAACAGCGAGCGCTTCCAGCCGCCGAAGGAATGGTAGGCCACCGGCACCGGGATCGGCACATTGATGCCCACCATGCCCACTTCGATCTTGTCAGCAAATTCGCGCGCGGCATCGCCGTCGCGGGTGAAGATGGCCGTGCCATTGGCATATTCATGGCCATGGATGAGATCGACCGCATCCTTGAAGCTGTCGCGGCGGACGACCGACAGGACGGGCCCGAAAATCTCTTCCTTGTAGATTTTCATATTGGGCTCGACATTGTCGAACAGGGTCCCGCCGACGAAATAGCCGTTCTCATAACCCTGGAGCGAGAAACCGCGGCCATCCACGACGAGGTCTGCGCCTTCTTCGACACCAGAGTCGATATAGCCCAGGACCTTGTCACGGTGCATCTTGGTGACCACCGGACCCATTTCGGCATCCCTGTCGGTGGCCGGGCCGATCTTGAGCGCTTCGACGCGCGGCTTCAATTTGGCAACCAGCGCATCGGCTGTTTCCTTGCCCACCGGAACAGCCACGGAAATCGCCATGCAGCGTTCGCCGGCTGAGCCATAACCGGCGCCCATCAACGCATCGGCAGCCTGGTCCAGATCGGCATCAGGCATGATGACCATGTGGTTCTTGGCGCCGCCAAGGGCCTGCATGCGCTTACCGGCGTTGACGCCGCGCTGATAGACATATTCAGCGATCGGGGTGGAGCCAACAAAGCTGACCGCCTTGATGTCGGGATGGTCGAGAATGCCGTCGACCATTTCCTTGTCGCCATGAACGACATTGAGAATGCCCTCGGGAAGGCCGGCTTCCATAAAGAGGTTCCAGGCCAGCATGGAGGCGGAGGGATCGCGCTCGGAAGGCTTGAGGATGAAGGCATTGCCGCAGGCAATGGCCGCCGGATACATCCACATCGGCACCATGGCCGGGAAGTTGAACGGGGTAATGCCGGCAACCACGCCGAGCGGCTGCCGGTCCGAATAGCTGTCGATGCTCGGGCCCACATTGCGTGAGAATTCGCCCTTCAGAAGCTGTGGAATGCCGCAGGCAAAGTCGACGCAGTCAATGCCGCGGGCCACTTCGCCCAGGGCATCGTCATGCACCTTGCCATGTTCGCGCGAAATCTCACGGGCCAGATCGTCGGCATATTGATCGAGCAGCGCCTTGAACTTGAACATGACGCGGGCGCGCTTCATGGGCGTGGTATTGCCCCAGGCGACCTGCGCTTGCCTGGCGTTTTCAACCGCGGCATTGAGCTCGGCCATGGTCGACAGCGGCAGCTCGGCGCTCTGCTCGCCGGTGGCCGGATTGAAGACCGGGACACGGCGGGTCGAGGACGAGACATAGCGCTTGCCGGCAACGGCATTTTCGATGACGTGCATCAGGGTTTCCCCTCCAGTTTGGGAACACTCATTCTATATCTGCGGGTATAGAATTCCTGTTCCATTCTACTCAAGCGTTTTGAGGATGCCCGAAAGGGTGGAGACGATTTCGCCGATCTGGCTCTCCGAAATGATCAGGGGCGGGGAGAGCGCAATGATGTCGCCTGTGGTGCGGATCAGAAGGCCCTGTTCATAGGCCTTGAGGAAGGCCGAAAACGCGCGCTTGGTCGGCTGCCCGGCAATTGGCTCGAGCTCGATGGCGCCGACCAGGCCGATATTGCGGATGTCGATGACATGGGGCAGGCCCTTGAGGGAGTGCAGGCCATCCTCCCAGACTTTCGCCAGCTCCGCCCCGCGCGTCAGCAGGCCTTCTTCCTTATAGGTTTCGAGCGTTGCCAGCGCCGCCGCCGAGGCGACCGGATTGCCCGAATAGGTATAGCCGTGGAAGAACTCGATCAGATGTTCCGGGCCCTGCATGAACGTGTCGTGGATTTCAGCCGACACCATGACCGCACCCATAGGGATGACACCATTGGTCAGGCCCTTGGCGGTGACCATGATATCGGGCACCACGTCGAAGTAGTCGGCGCCAAAGGGCGTGCCGAGGCGTCCATAGCCGGTGATGACCTCATCGAATATCAGCAGAATGCCGTGCTTCCTGGTGATCTCGCGCAGGCGCTTGAGATAGCCCGGCGGCGGAATGAGCACGCCGGTGGAGCCGGCCACCGGCTCGACAATGACGGCCGCAATGGTGGAGGCATCGTGGAGGGTCACGATCCGTTCCAATTCATCAGCAAGGTCCGCCCCATGTTCGGGCAGACCGCGCGAAAAGGCATTCTGCTTGAGATTATGGGTGTGCGGCATGTGGTCGACGCCTGTCAGCAGGGTGCCGAACATCTTGCGGTTGGTGACGATGCCACCCACGGAAATGCCACCAAAATTGACGCCATGATAGGCGCGCTCGCGACCGATCAGGCGGGTGCGCGAGCCCTCGCCCTTCACCCGGTGATAGGCCAGGGCCACTTTGAGCGCGGTTTCAACCGATTCAGAGCCCGAATTGGTGAACAGCACATGATCAAGCCCATCAGGAGCAAGATCGACCAGTCGGTTGGCCAGCTCGAACGCCTTGGGATGACCCATCTGGAAGGCCGGTGCATAGTCGAGCTCGGCGGCCTGCTTGGCGATGGCCTCGACGATTTTGGGACGGGCATGGCCGGCATTGACGCACCAGAGCCCAGCCGTGCCATCAAGTACCTGACGGCCATCAGCCGTGGTATAGTGCATATCCTTGGCTGCCACGAACATGCGCGGCGATTTCTTGAACTGGCGGTTTGCCGTAAAGGGCATCCAGAACGCGCTGAGGTCGTTCGGCGCAACATTGGACGAAGTGGACACGAATTCCCGCTCCCATTGAAACTGGCCTGGTCTTCATTTGGGTCTTGACGTGGACGCCCGAACCCCGGAAATTTTGACCAGTTGGAAAAATGTTAGCATCCCTACACATTCCCGCAAGGCGAAAATGGCAGCAAAAAAAGTGAAAGCCGCCGAGCAACGGCAGGTGAGCGCGAAGCGCCAGCACAAGGCCGACGCCAAGGCAGCTGCAACCCATCCGCCCACGCGCCCGCGTCCGCTGACCCGCATCCAGAAGGAAAAGCAGGACATCATCCTGGAGGCGGCGCTGGAAGTGTTTTCGGTGCACGGATTTCGCGGCTCCACCATCGACCAGATCGCCGAAGTGGCGGGGATGAGTAAACCCAACCTGCTCTATTATTTCCCACGCAAGGAAGAGATTCACCGCCGGCTGATCGCCGAACTGCTCGACACCTGGCTGGCGCCTTTGCGCGAAATGAACGAGGACGGCGATCCTTTCGCCGAAATACGCTCCTATATTCGCCGCAAGCTGGAAATGGCGCGCGATTTTCCGCGCGAGAGCCGGCTATTTGCCAATGAGATGCTGCAGGGCGCGCCGCGCATCAACGAGATGATCGAGGTGGACCTCAAGGCGCTGGTCGATGAGAAGGCCAAGATACTCACGAGCTGGATGGATCAGGGGCGGCTGGCCCGGACCGACCCTTATCACCTGATCTTTTCGATCTGGGCAACCACCCAGCACTATGCCGATTTCGATGTGCAGGTGCGGGCCGTTTTGGGCAAGGGTCGCAATGGCGAAGGGCGCTTTGAAGACGCGGCGCGCTATCTCGAACAGCTTTTCATGCACGGCCTGACGCCCAGGCCCAGGCCGAACGGATCGCCTAAGAGCTAGCGCGGGAGATCAGGCCGTTTCGACCCATGCCACGGGGGCAGGGGGCAGAGCCGGCGCCCACCCCTCTGGCTTGTCGCCCGATTGTTCGGCCGGCCGGCTGCCACCGGCAAAACAGAAGGTGCTGCCCTGTCGGCGCTTGGCTTCATAAAGGGCCCTGTCGGCCTGTTTGAGCAGGGTTGGCGCGGGATGTTCGAGCCCGTCCACGACAATGCCCAGGCTCATGCCGACCGTAACGTTGAACCCCACCGAGGCCAATGGCGCGGCGCTTGCGGCGATGCAGTCCTCGGCGAAGGCGGCGAGGTCCGCATGCTGCTGTCCGCGATGCACAATGGCTACGAATTCATCGCCGCCGACACGCGCGAGAAACTCGCCCGCGCGCAATTGCGCCGATAAACGCGCAGCCATTTCAACCAGGGCCTGGTCACCGGCATGGTGCCCGAACAGGTCGTTGATCGGTTTGAACCGGTCGAGATCGAGCGCCAGAACCGAGAAATGCCGCTGCTCGGCGGCCAGCTGGGTCATGACCTTGTCCAGTGCCAGGCGATTGGGCAGGCCGGTCAAATGATCGCGCAACGCCTGGCGCTGCGCCGCGGCGCGCTGCTGCTCGATTCGGCGCACATGACGCAGCATGGCCACCAGGCAACCCAGAACGCTGCCGATCAGCACAAGCATCAAGGGCACCCGGAGCGGCGCATGGCGCTGGAACAGGAGCACGCCGGGCCGATCTGCGGTCCATGTCAGAAACTGACCGCCCAATGGCCCGGATAAAAGCGGCATCGATTGCCGGCCCTCGCCCGAAAGCGGACGCGATGACAGGGCCAGGTCCCGCAGGCCCGCCATGGCACCGAGGCGCGCAAGTTCGGCATCCGCCTCGCTTGCCTGCAGAGACACGACAATGTCCGCGATCTGTGCGACCCGCGCCCGCTCCCTGGCCAGGGACAGCTCGTCGGTGGTTTCCATGATATGCAGAGCAGACAGGACCAGAACACCGCCGGCGACAAGTGCGCATAAACAGGCAAGCCACACCAGGCGCCGGATAGGCGCCAGTGCCTTGACCGGATCGATCTCCGGCAAAGTCCAGATCGTATTCGTTTGTGTGTCCAACAAGCAGACCCTGCGTCCATCGCCATTCTGACCCGGCAATGGTTGGCAAGAGGTTAGCGGACAATGCCTTTTCGGC
Organism: Devosia sp. XK-2; assembly: GCF_037113415.1. Classification (NCBI taxonomy): domain Bacteria; kingdom Pseudomonadati; phylum Pseudomonadota; class Alphaproteobacteria; order Hyphomicrobiales; family Devosiaceae; genus Devosia; species Devosia sp. XK-2. Next base: position 221,635 of record NZ_CP146608.1, read on the forward strand.
GCCGCTTAGCTGGGCCGCACCTGCGCGATGAGCGCCAGAGGGCGATCCTCTGGATCGGCAAAAAAGGCGATCCATTCCTCGGTGCCATCGGCGTGCTGATGCACCCGATGGGGTGGCTGAAGGAAATGTACGCCCCGATCCATGAGGGCCAAATGCGCGGCCGCAATGTCGGGCACGCGAAAATAAAGGATCGATTCGGCGCCGGCCGGCTCGCTTTGCTGCAGATAGAGCCGAACCCCGCCGACATCGAAAAAGGCCATGCCCTCGGCCTCGAGCAGCAGCGGCAGACCGAGCACATCGCCATACCAGTGCTTGGCTGCCGCGACGTCGCGGACGGTGCGGGCAATCTGGCCGATGGCGCCGAGTTTGGAACCGTCATTCATGGGGCATCTCCTCCTCTAATTGGTACACGATACCCCCTTTTCTGTTCCGCGCGCATTCTAGCTGCACCGGCCATTAACGCCTGGTCAGTCATGCTCTGGCCCGGGCCATAGCGTGAGAAAGACAAATGCCAGACCAGCCGACATTTGCATTGGGTCGCCGGGACTGGCTTTGGCTTATCGGCATCTGGGCGCTTGTCGCTGCCACGCTGGCCTGGCGCAGCCTGACCCAGGGCCCGGACGTACCCCTGTTTCTCGATACCGACGATGCCATGCGCATGGTGGTCGTGTCCGATTTTCTGAACGGTCAGGGTTGGTACGACCATGTGCAGCATCGGCTCAATACCCCTTTCGGGGCGGAACTGCACTGGTCGCGGCTTGTCGACCTGCCGCTGGCCGCGCTGCTTTGGTTCGCCGGCCGCTTCGCCGATCCGGCCATTGCGCAATTGATCACCGGCACGGCCTGGCCCCTGCTGCTGCTGGCCGTGCTGCTCTGGCTCAGCACCCGAACGACGCTCGAACTGGTCGGACGCGCCGGTCTGCTGCCCGGACTGGTCCTGCCCATTCTCAGTCCGGCTGTGCTGGCCGAATTCGCCCCGGGGCGTGTCGACCACCACAATGTCATCATCCTTTTGACCATGGCGACCCTGCTGGCCAGCCTGGTCGCCCTGCGTCGACCCATTGCCGCCTGGATAGCGGGACTTTGCGCCGCCGCAGCGTTGTCGATCGCGCTGGAAGCCGCGCCAGTATTGATTGCCGCAAGCCTGGCTTTTGGCCTCAGCTATGTCGTCAATCCCGGCCGTGCCCGCAACCTGGCACGCTTTGGCCTGGCCCTGGGCGGCGGCCTTGTCCTGATGCTGATGCTCACACGACAGCCGGCGCGCTGGCTGGAAGCGGCCTGCGACATGATTTCGCCCGCCTATGTGCTCGCAGGCCTTTTGGTGGGGCTGGCCTTTGTCGGCGTTTCGCTATTGCCGCCACCGCGCCATGCCCTCTGGCGCCTGGCGTTGCTCGGTGGCCTGGCATGCCTCTGCGCCACCATTGTCGCGTTGGTCTATCCGCAATGCCTTGGCGGCCCCTATGGAGAGCTCGATCCCTGGCTGCAGGAAAACTGGATTGCCGCCATTGTCGAGGCCAAACCCTGGCATCTGTCCCTGGTCGATCTGCCCGCCTATGCCGTAACGGTCGGCGCCCCGGTCTTTCTGGGGCTGGCCGCCGCAGCGCTGGCTCTCTGGCGGGAGCCGCATAGGCGCCTGGCCTGGCTGACCCTTCTGGTTTTTCTGGCCTGCACCACGCTGATCATGCTCGCCCAGATACGCGGGGCCCGGCTCGCCATACTGCCCACCATTCCCGCCGCTGCCTGGCTGATCGTAAAGGCCCGGCAAGCCTATCTGGCGCGCCGGAGCCTGATGCCGGCCATCGGCCTGATTGGCGCGTGGCTGGTCTTTTCCGGCATTGTTCTGAACCTGTTGGTGGTCAGCACTGTCAACCTGCTGCCCGGGGGACAGGCGCAGGCCATCAGCCAGGCGCGGGCCAGTAAAATGTCCTGCCTGGCCAGCACGGCCTTTGCCGATCTGCGCGCTATGCCGCCTGAGCGGGTGATGAGTCCGATCGATCTGGGATCGCATATCCTGCTCGAAACACCCCATGCCGTGGTGTCCGCGCCCTATCACCGCAATGAGGCGGGTATTCTGGACACGTTCCGGTTCTTCAACCGGCCGGCGGCCGAGGCGCGCGATATTGCCACCGAACGCGGGCTGGGTTTGCTGGTTACCTGCCCTGAAATGCCCGAAATGCGCGGGCAGGGGCTCAATGAACCGGACAGTCTGCTGAGCCTGCTGGCGGCCGGGACCCCGCCCGGCTGGCTAAAGGATGTGTCGCTCGACGGTCCGCTCAAAATCTATGCCGTCATGCTCTAGTGTTCGCGGCCAACAAAAAAGCGCCCCGTCGGGACGGGGCGCCTCAATTCTTTGCCAAAGGCACTGGCGCTATGCCGCGGCAACCCCCGTGCCGATCGGGCAGCTCACGCCCGTCCCTGCCAGCCCGCAATAGCCATTGGGATTTTTGGCCAGATATTGCTGGTGATAGGTCTCGGCAAAGTAGAACGGCCCCGCTTTTGCGATTTCGGTAGTGATGGGACCCAGTCCGCGCGCATCGAGCGCCTGCTGGTACGCGACCCGACTCTTCGCAACGATCTCCGCCTGTTCCGGCGTGGTCGTATAGATGGCCGAACGATATTGCGTGCCCACATCATTGCCCTGTCGCATGCCCTGGGTGGGGTCGTGCTCCTCCCAGAACGTCTTGAGCAGGGTTTCAAGGCTGATCTTTGCCGGGTCATAGACCACCTTGACCGCCTCGGTATGGCCGGTACGGCCCGAGCAGACCTCCTCATAGCTGGGATTGGGTGTATGCCCGCCCTGATAGCCCACCGCTGTCACGATGACGCCAGGCAATTGCCAGAACAGGCGTTCGGCGCCCCAGAAACAGCCAAGGCCGAAATAAACGGTTTCGGCGCCTTCGGGATAGGGCCCCTTGAGCGCTGTGCCATTGACGAAGTGGTCGGGCGCCACGGGCATCTGCTCGCTGCGGCCCGGCAGCGCTTCATTAGCGCTTGGAATGGTGGTCGGCTTTTGACGGAAGAACATGACTTGCTCCTTTCAGCCCTCTATTCGGTGGCGACCCTGTTATGGTTACGCCCGATCAGATCTGCTCCTGATGCACGAAGCGTTCCCGGCGCGGACGGCGCCCCATCAGCGCCAGAACGATGCCGGGCACGCCCAGAACGGCAAAGGCCGGATAGGTCAGCACGGCCCGCATGGCCGCATCAAGCAGATCGGCAAAGAAGCGGCTTGCGAAAAAGCCGCTGACGGCATCCAGACTTGGCGAATGCAATTGCGTCCAGGCATCACCCAGGCTGGTAAAAACCAGGGCATTGGCGGCCAATGACTTGGTGCCATCCACGACAAGAAAAATCAGCGCCAGGCCAATCAGCCAGGTGCCCAACACTCTCAAGACAAGCCGCATCCACATTCCTCGCGCCTGGCTTGTTCGAACCGAACCGGCCCAGGTTCCTTCCATGGCCAGGCACAATTGTCTTGTGCCACGCAGCGCCCCAACCCACAAGATGGGCGCTCGAGCCTTACCTGGCTATTGGTGGGCAAAAAAACAATCGGGGAGGCGCCAAAGTGATCCCTTGCGCCGCAAAAGATGATGAGTATATTGCGCCTCGCTCGCAGCGGCCCCCAGGGACCCGCTATCCCGGCCTTTCCAGACCGGGCAACAAGCGATGCGGAGAGGTGGCCGAGTGGTCGAAGGCGCACGCCTGGAAAGTGTGTAGGCGGGGAACCGTCTCAAGGGTTCGAATCCCTTTCTCTCCGCCATTCCCAAGCCATTGAAATTGCTGGAGTAGAGTCCGATTCAAAGTACGGATTCTGTCGCAGCATCCCGTCACATCCGACGGGAGTGCTTGTTCCTTGCATAAGTCCATCGCATCCTTGGTTCACCGGCGAGGTCCGGTCTATTGGTTCCGCAAGCCGGTGCCGACGGACTTGACCGATCGCCTCGGACACTCGGACATCCGCAGATCGTTGCGCATAGGCAATATGCGGGTGGCCCGACAGCGGGCCTGGGCTTTGATATTCGTTCTCGAGGATGCATTTGCGGTACTGCGTGGCGCGGGGCTCCCGCCGGTGCCCGCGACACATTGAGCGCGGTGATCGACAATGTCATGAACGTCCTGGATCGCTCGGGTTCGCCAGCGTCTCGAAAGCCCAGGCCGAGACCAATTCAGTCAATGCCAGGTGTTCGAGAGGCACAGTCGTATTGGCTTCGTCGGGCTTCTGGCGGGCGTTTGCCATGCGGCGCAGATTGAGGACGCAGTCCCGCGAGGAGAGGCCCGGCCGGATGGCGACGGTCAGGTGGTGGATCGACAGCCCCTCGCTTGTCACCGGCATTAATTGATTGGCCTCTGTCGAAGACGTGAGCCCCCGGGCACTTCGCCCTTGCTGTATCGCCCTGATGGCCCCCAAGATGGCGCTGCGCGCTTCGGCGTGCGGAATCAAAGATACTCTATTGGTGTTGCGGCCGTGCCATTCGACCCCACAGACGAGACCGTCCCAGTGCGCTTCGATTGGACGAGCGACCTGTGGGCCTGGGCGCCGGACCGTGAGCGCTGGGCCCCAGAACATGGCGCTGCGCCGGCGGCGCTGCTTGTCGAGATGTCGACGGCGGGACTTCCGGAAAGCGACCGTTTCGCCTTCTGGCGTGAATATGCCTATTACGGCTTCGACGTGGACAGCATGCCCGAGGCAGCGGGCTTTGCGGCGAAGGGATTTACTGTCTTCAGCCCAACGGCGCGCTTTACCGCTTATCGTTCGGGTGGAGTGTCGGGTGCCAGAGCTCGTCAACATATCGGCGCCGACGGTGACGAGACACTCGATATCGGTCTGGTGCTGAGGGGACAGCGGCGTGGCCTGGACGACGAGGATGTGCGCACCAATGCCGACGCCGGGGCGATCTTTGTGGCGGATGCCGCCAGGCCCTTTGCATTCGACTGGTCTGAGCATGAGGGGCTGCACCTGTCGCTGCAGCGCGATCAGCTTGACGGCACACAGCTATCCGGGGCCGAGATTGCGCGCCTGCTGAATGGGTCGCCGCTGGCGGGGGCGCTGCATAGTCAACTTGCCCTTATGGCCACCAGCCTGCCGGTGCTGGACCTGCCTTCACGGGCCTTTATGCTGGGACAGACCATCGACCTGGTCGGGCACATACTGGGCAGTGGGGTCGGGCAGGCGCATCCCGGCAGCCATGCCGCTCTGTTCGCCGCCGCCATGAGCCATATCCGGCAGCATATCGGCGATCCGGGCCTCGATCCGACTTCAATAGCGCGGGCAGTGAATTGTTCACGCTCGACGCTTTACCGGGTGTTTCGGGAGCGGGAACTGGCCATCGAGCCGGTGATCAGGGAAGAGCGGCTGCGCCGGGTGATGCAGCTTATTTCCAGCGATGGCGGGCGTACGGCCACCGCGCGGTTGGCTCTACGCTGCGGGTTCACCGATCCGTCCAACTTCCATAGGGCTTTCCGCGCCCGCTTCGGCATCAGCCCGGGTGAAGTGGCGGAGCGTGCGCGTCCGCGCTGATATTTTCGAAACCCTATCGCGCAAGACACGCTGCGACAATGAATTGGCACGCTGCGCCAATCGACAGCGCGTGTCCTATCCATATGATTTGCCGACTTTTTTATTCTACGCGCCGGCGGCGAGGCGGCAGTGTAAATGCGACGATTCCTGCGCGCGGCAAGTAATTCGATCCCAGCCTGGAAGCGGAGGATCGCTCTTTGCGCCGCTGGTACGGCCTTGGGCACAAGCCTGGTTCTGCCCTGCCTGTCCCAAACGGCCCTCGCCCAGTCGGTGACGATTACCGGTGACGTTCTCCCTGATCTCTCCCCATCATCGGCGTGGTCCACCGACAACGTTCTATATATTGGTCGTTCTGGCCCGGGCACTTTGAGGATCGAGGAAGGGGGTAGCGTCGAGACGACTTCAGAGATCTGGGTGGGCTACAATGACGAGGGAGACGTTGTCGTTACAGGCAACGGGTCACGTTTACAAAGCGGTCAGGCCATCGTTGTTGGGGGTGGGAGCAACGGCACCCTGGCGATTAGCGATGGCGGATTGGTTAGGGGCCGGGCAACCATTTTAGGCCTTGATCCCGGCGCATCGGGCCAGATTGTCATTGGTGGCACCGCAGGCGCGCGCGGCGTATTGGAAGCAATTAGAGTTTCTGTGCAACGATCGGGCAGCATGCTCACCTTTGATGGCGGCATCTTGCGGGCGAGGTCCAGCATCTCCAATTTTTTGTCCGCTGCTCCTGGACTCTATCTCACCATTGAGGCAGGCGGCGCCTTCATCGACAGCAACGGCTATGATGTTCGTGCCATTGCCGGGTTGTCCGGCACCGGCAGCCTGACCAAGTTCGGTACCGGCACACTGAGTCTGGCGGGCGACAATAGCTATTCTGGGGGCACAATTGTCGAGAATGGCGTTCTCGAGGTGGACGGTGGCAGCATCTCTCACGCCCTGAGCGAGATGAAGGTTGGCACCGTTTCGGGGCAGACAGGAACTCTGTCCATCGGCGCGGACAGCAGCGTGACGAGCCATCTGTCTCGTATCGGTTATGGCGGCACAGGCGTGGTCAATGTCGGCGGCACGAATGCCAGATGGTCGGTAACCCACCATCTGCTTGTTGGTGACACGACGCAGGGCGAATTGAGCATCGACGCGGGCGGCCGGATGAACGTCGTCGATAGCGTCTTTATCGGGAATATCCTCGGTGCTTCGGGAAGCCTCATCGTGGACGGCGCCGGCTCCAGGCTTGACGCTGGGCAGATATTCGTCGGCGGCGGGGGGGACGGTTCCATGACGCTGAGCAATGGCGGCACGGTCGCGGTGCTCGGCGGCATCGGCACAGTGATGCTGGGCGAGGGGCCACTCAGCACCGGCACGCTGAACTTCGGCGCATATGACCTTTCCGCTCCGACCCTGGCAGGCACGTTGAATGCTGGCAGCATTGAGCTTTTCGGGTATCCAGGAAACGGCGGCGCTGTCAATTTCAACCAGACCGACCATTTTACCCTCTCGGTGCCGATCGAGGGCAATTCTTTGCTTTCGGTCAATCAGCGCGGCAGCGGCACCACCACGCTTTTAGGTGCGCATACCTATGGCGGGAACACCACGATCAGCGATGGACTGCTGGTGGTGAACGGCTCGATTGCCAATTCCCATGTGGCTCTGACTGGCGGCACGCTGGGTGGTAGCGGCACGGTGGGCGGCGTGACTGCGCAATCGGGCAGCACGGTGGCGCCCGGCAATTCCATCGGCATGCTGACGGTCACCGGCGATTGGAGGCTCAATGCCGGGGCGGCCTATGAAGTGGAAATCAAGGGGGGTGGCGACACTCCCGGCACGCATAACGATGTTGTCGACGTGCTTGGCGGCGGCACCGCCACCTTCGAGAATGGCGCATTGATCCATGTGAAGCCGGAAACACCGGGCGAGGACGGCTCGTCCGGTTACGAGGCTGGCAAGCGCTATACCGTCCTCGTCGCTGCCGGGGGGCTGACGGTCAACGGCGACCAGACCATCACCGACGATTTCGCCTATCTCGACTTCATCCGCGATTTCGACGCGACCAACTACTATCTCGTCTCCGGCCTTGCTACGTCTGCCGGCGACAGCTTCTGCCTTTCCGGCATGAGCATCAACCAATGCGCCACCGGCAATGCCGCCTTCGGGCTCGGCGCGGGCAATGATGTTTATGACGCTGTCCTCAACCTTTCCAACGCCCAGGCCGGACCAGGGCTGGACGATCTGTCCGGGGAGGGCTTTGCCACTGGGCTGGGGCAGATGTCGGGCAATAGTATCGCCACCGGCATGCATGTGCTCGACCGGGTAGAGCAGGCCTTTGCCGCCCTGGGGCGGGCCGGGGCGCTCGGTTATGCACCGGTGCCGGACGATGCCGAACCGAATACCGGCAATGCCTGGGCCGCGCCCTTCAGCAGCCATGCCCGCTACGAAAGCAACGGCAATGCCGCCGGCTTCGATGCCGCCAGCGGCGGCCTGCTGCTGGGCGGGGATTTGTTTTATGACGAGTGGCTGGTCGGCGGCTTTGCCGGAATGGGCCGAACATGGACCTCCATTCCCGATCGTGAGACGCGTCTCTTAAGCACCGATCTGTCCCTCGGCGCCTATGGCGGCTGGAATGGCGACCACATCGGACTGGCCTTTGGCACGGCATGGACCCATAGCCTCGTCTCCTCGACCCGCGACATCGCCGTTGGGGCGCTCAACCAGACGCTGACTGCCGATTATGGCGCCGACACGCTCTCGGCCTTTGCCGAGATCAACACCACATTCGATATGGGCGCCAGCGCCGTCACCCCCTACGCACGGCTGGGCATGGCCCACGCCATGACCCAGGGCTTCACCGAAACCGGCGGCAGCGCAGCCCTAACCGTCGTCCCGACCAGTCACGGTGTCGCCGTCACCGAACTGGGCATCCGCGCCGAACACCGGATCGCGCTCGACACCACGCTGGCCACCCTTTCGGGCGGCATCGGCTGGCGGCATGGCTTTGGCGGCACGCCCACCACCAGCAACAGCTTTGCCGGCGGCACGCCGTTTACGGTCGCCGGCAATGCCCCATCCTCGGATGCGCTGCTGCTCGAGGCCGGATTGACCCTCGACTTCTCGGAGAGCGCTAATCTGTCGCTCCACTATGACGGCCAGTTCAGCAGCAGCGGCCAGCGCCATGCGGTAGGGACGACGTTCGGGATAAGCTTCTGAGCGATTGACGGCACCTTGTGTCGCGCCAATGCGAGGATATGGTGTGCCGGAGCTATGATGCTCTCTTGGGAGAGATTCACGCCTTTACCTATACAGCGTTAATTCAAGGGAGATACGGCCCATGGGCCAAATTGGCGATCTCCCGGAAAGCTGCCGCGCGGTATGGGCCGCCTTTTGCGCGACAATTGACAAAACATGGCCAACAATCGCCGCTTGCCATTCTGCAAAGGCCTCTTGTCCAGCTTGTTGCAGGGATGTTGATAAGGCTACCCAAGAGGCGCAGGAGGCAAATGCCGTGTGGGCGCAGGGTTTCGGCGCCTGGGGTCACCTCAACGGCGACGGCAATGCCGCTGCGCTGGAGCGCTCCATCGGCGGTTTCGTCATGGGTGCTGATACCAAGGTCACCGACAATTTCGCGCTTGGCCTGATGGGCGGTTATGGCCGCACGGGGCTCAATGTTGCCGACCGGGCATCTTCCGCTACGCCCAACAACACGCACTTCGCTATTTGCAGGGCAGCGCTTGAGCATGATCTGCATGTCGTCTGTGAAGAGCCCCTACGCTTCACCGTCGTCGGGGCCGAGCCGATCATATGCGGGTCGTTATGCTCTATGCGGCCGTCTCTCAAGCCGTGCGGTGACGGTAGCCAAGTCTGGCGCGCAGGTGCTACCTGGGAAGCAGAAGCGTGAAGCTGGCTCCGCCGTCCGCGCAATTGGAGGCCGATACGGATCCGCCATGCGAGACTGCGATCGCCTTGACCACGGCGAGACCCAGCCCACTGCCGCCAGCCACACGTCCGCGAGACTCGTCGGCGCGCCAGAAGGGATCGAATACGCGCTCATCGGCCCCGGCCGGGAGTCCCGGTCCATGGTCCGTGCAGCGGAGCACCGCCATATCGCCGTCCGCCACGATTTCGATGGCAAGACGTGTGCCAGGAGCGTAGCGCATCGCATTGTTCAGAAGCGCAATTACGGCCTGGCGGATGCGATCGGGATCGGCGTTGACCACTATAGGGTGGAGGTGCAGGTCCAACAGCATCCCGGCATCCTCCAGTTCCACCGAAACCACACCTACAGCGCCCCGCACAATCTCCGCCAGATCGAACTCAACGCAATTGAGACGCAGCCGATCAGCGTTGAAGAGACCGATTGTGCGCAGGTCTTCAACGATCAGTGCAAGACCGTCGACTTGTGCGATCAGCGTGTCGAGCATCTCAGGCGTCAAGCTGAAGACGCCGTCCGAGATGCCCTGCAGGCGTCCCTTCAAAATCGTCAGCGGGGTTCGCAGCTCGTGGGCAATGGCCGAGTTCGAATAAGTGCGATCAGCCTCGCCCCGCTCTAGTCGTTCGGCCATGGAATTGAAGTCGCCGATCAGGTGTTGGGTTTCCCAAAACCCGCCCGCCTTGGTATTGGCGCGGGCCGTCAGGTCGCCGTCGGCAATGGCCCGAGCCGCGCGCGCCACATCCAGCAGCGGTCGCACCATGCGGCTGGAGAGCCACCAGCCGAAAGCCGCTGCTGCGGGCACGGCCAGTATCATGGCCAGCGCCAGATAGCCCAGATCGAGCCAAGTCAAGCTGCCTTCTGCATCAGGCAGGTTCGGCCAGAGGGTGAAGATGACATCGTAGTAAGGTGACAAGCCCATTATGGACAGCGTTGCAACAGCAACGGCCAATAGGCTTGCCGCGACGATGACCGGCCACCCGGCACTGGACAGCCTACTCATGCGGCAGTCCCAGCCGATAGCCCACACCTCTGACCCCGGAAAGCAGACCTTCTGCGCCGGCCTTGGCCAGTTTGCGCCGTAGGTTGCTGACATGGCTGTCCACGGTGCGATCGAGGGCCTCACCCTCGGGCAGGCAGGCATCCACCAATTCGCCGCGGTCGAAGACCCTATTGGGTGCCCGTGCCATATGGCTGAGCAGGCGAAACTCCGTGCGCGTCAGTGCGAGCACTTGCGCGCCGGCGCCACTATCCACCGTAGCAATATGCGCGTCGGCATCGATCGTCAGGGGCCCAATCCGCGTGACCGCCGGGTTCTGGTGTCCCAGGCTGCGCCGTAGGATCGCCCTGGCCCTTGCGACCACTTCAAGCGGGTTGAATGGCTTGACGACATAGTCGTCCGCCCCCAGGCGCAAGGCCTGGAGCTTGTCGAGATCCTCGGCCAAAGCGGTGACCATGATGACCGGCGTATCGGCGACTCTACGGATGGCGGCAAGCACGTCGTAGCCGTCCATCCTGGGCAGCTTGATGTCGAGTACGACCAGGTCAGGTCGCAGACGCTGGTGGTGCGCCAGTCCTGTTTCGGCATCCCCCGCGGCAATCGTGCGGAATCCGTCTCGCTCGAAATAGGCCTGCAGGATACGCACGATCTCGGGATCGTCCTCGATCAGTAGTACGAGCTGATTGTCCATTGCCTCACCTGGTTCAGGCCTTCACGAGACCAAATGGAAAGCCCCGGCGTCAACACCGGCAGCTTCACGTCCACCAAATCTGCACGAAGTCTGCATCCAGTCTGGACCCATCCATCGCACCTGATGCTGCCGAAATGGTTCGGGCGAGGCCGCCTCGCACGCCGCTACAAATAACTCAAGAGGCACATATGACTGAGCGTGGACGTGCCACCAGTTGGCGCAAGCTCTTATTCGGGGCGCTGGGCGCCACGGTTCTGGCGGGGAGCTACGTTGCTTTGGGGGCCCCTTATTGGCCAGGCGCAGACGAGGCCGTTCCCCTGACCACCGAGGTGGTGGCGCGGGATATCGAAGAAGCCATTGTCGTCAATGGGGTTCTGGAACCGGCCCAGATGGTCAATGTGGGGGCGCAGGTATCGGGCCAGATAAAGGCTCTGCACGTCGTCCTTGGCCAGCAGGTCAAAGCAGGCCAACTCGTCGCTGAAATCGACTCGCTGCCCCAGCAGAGCGCCTTGCGACTGGCCGAGGCCAACCTGGCGCTTGCCAGGGCGCAGCGGGACGCGCGCGCCGCCGGTTTGAAGCAGGTACAGTCAGACTATGATCGACAACAGGCGCTGCTTGACGCCAATGCGACATCCCGGGCCAAATTTGAAGCGGCCGAAGCGGCCTTTCGAACAGCCGTCGCCGATGTGGCGGCGCTGGATGCGCAAATCGAGCGCAGCAAGATCGAGGTAGAAATCGCCCAAACCAATCTGGCCTATACCAAGGTCGTGGCCCCTATCGACGGGACAATCATCGCTATCGCGACCAAACAGGGTCAAACCCTCAATTCCAGCCAGGCCGCACCGACGGTCGTTGTCGTCGCCCAACTCGATGTCATGTCCGTCAAGGTTCAGATTTCGGAGGCCGAGATTGGCAAGGTCAAAGTGGGCCAGGAAGTCTGGTTTACGCTTCTGGGCGACGAGCGCACCCGCTACTCGGCCCAACTCGATGTCATCAACCCAGCACCGCAAACGCTGTTGAGCCAGTCCGACGCGGCCCAGGGAGCCGCCGTCTATTTCAACGGCTTGTTCAAGGTGGACAATGTCGAGGGCAGGTTACGGCCCTTGATGACCGCACAAGTCCATCTGGTCACCGGGCGGGCGAGCGATGTGCCCGCAGTGCTGTCCTCGGCGCTCGGCACCAGCGAGGCCGACGGGCAATACCGCGTCGAGGTGCTGACCGACGAGGGGCCGCGCGAAACCCTGGTCAGGATCGGTCTCAACGACAAGACCAATGCCCAGGTGATCGATGGGCTCAATTTAGGGGATCAGGTCATTTTGCCCTTGGGCGAGGCTGCTCCCACCGCCGATCCAACGTTTATGGGAGAGCCGGCATGACCGCGCCCCTGATTGAGATCGTCGGACTGACCCGGACCTTTCATTTGGGCGGAGAAACCGTCACCGCGCTTGATGGCGTCGATCTGTCGATAGAGGCCGGCGAAATGATTGCCATTGTAGGCGCCAGCGGTTCAGGCAAATCGACGCTAATGAACATTCTAGGTTGCCTCGATCGTCCCGACGGCGGTGTATTTCGCCTGGCTGGACAGGAGGTGTCGACCCTTTCCCAGGACGAACTGGCCCGTCTTAGGCGTCGGCGTTTTGGTTTCATCTTCCAGCGCTATCACCTGATGAGCAACCTCACGGCCGCGGGCAATGTCGAAGTTCCCGCCATCTATGCTGGTACCCAGTCCTCGGCGCGGCGCAAGCGCTCGGAGGTGCTCCTGTCCCGCCTGGGCCTTAAGGAGCGCCTGAACTATCAGCCCAACAAGCTCTCTGGCGGCCAGCAGCAGCGCGTCTCCATTGCCCGCGCCCTGATGAATGGCGGTGAGATCATCCTGGCGGATGAACCCACGGGAGCCCTCGATGCCCGGAGTGGCGAAGCGGTGATGGAGATCCTCAAGGAGCTCCACGCGGACGGCCATACGGTTATCATCGTCACCCATGACATGGCGGTCGCCGAGCAGGCGGGCAGGGTGATCGAAATCCGTCAGGGGCGGATCGTTGCGGACCGCAGAACCAATGCTTTCGCATCGCCCCAACCCTACCAACGCGACGACGAGGTGTCGCATGTGACGTCAATGGCCAGTCTGCGGCAGTCGGTAGCCAATGCCGCAGCGATGGCTCTCCGCTCCATGGCGGCACAGCCCCTCCGCGCCGCGCTGACCATGCTTGGAATAGTCATTGGTATTGCCGCGGTCGTGGCGGTGGTCGCGCTGGGCGACGGTTCGCAACAGCGGGTCCTGACGCAGATGGAGGAACTGGGCGCCAGCACGATCGAGATCTATCCGGGTCGTGACTGGGGCGACGAGGCGTCTGCGACTATCCGATCGCTCAGTGTCGGCGACGCCCAGGCACTCATGGCCCAGCCTTATGTCAGCGCCGTTTCGCCTATGGTCGCATCATCGGCACGCGCCCGTTACCTCAACAAGGCGGTGAACGTCAGCGTCAATGGCGTGGGCGCCGACCACCTTGCCGTTCGCGGTCGCAAACTGGAAGAGGGCCGCATGTTCGATGTGGCCGCTGTGGAGCAGCTCGCCACCGATGCGGTGATCGACCGCAACACGGCCCGGCGGCTTTTCGGCTCCGAGAACCCGCTTGGGCAGAGCATTATGGTCGGTCGCGTGCCGGTAACAATTATCGGCATTGCGGCGCAAACCCCAGGAGGCGGCCAGAACCTCGAGATATTCATGCCCTATACCAGCGTCGCGGCGAGGATTTCCGGCTCCAACCGCCTTGACCAGCTTATTGTCAAGCTCGCCGACAAGGTGGACTCTGCGCAGGCCGAACGGGCCATCGACCGCATGTTGCAAGAGCGGCACGGCACCAAGGACTTCTTTATCTTCAACAACGACCAGATGCGGAAGGCCATCGAGAAGACCTCTCGGACCATGACATCGCTGATCACTGCTGTCGCTGCCATTGCTCTACTGGTCGGCGGTATTGGGGTGATGAATATCATGCTGGTCTCGGTCACCGAGCGCACCAAGGAAATCGGCCTGCGCATGGCCGTAGGTGCCCGGCAGTCGGACATCATGCTGCAGTTTCTGGTGGAGGCAACTGTGATCTGCATGGCGGGTGCGGCCGCCGGTGTCGGCCTGGCCCTAACGGCCGGCCTATTGTTCGGCCATCAGGGTGGTGACTTTCCCATGGTCTTTTCTATCCAGTCGATCGTGCTGGCCTGTGCAGCGGCAACGCTGGTTGGCCTGACGTTCGGCTTCTTTCCCGCCCGCAACGCAGCGCGCCTCGACCCCGTCGATGCCCTTTCTAGAGACTGACATGTTCCTTCGTCATTCCGCCCTTGCCGCTGCGTCCTTGATCATCCTTTGCGGATGCACCGCGCTCGGCACACCATATGTCCGGCCGGCACTTCCGCCCGCGCCAGGCTGGCAAACGGCCGCAACACAGCCGCGCGTCGCCCAACAGGATTGGTGGACCGCCTTCGGAAGTGCCGAGATCAATATCGTGGTTGCAACCGCGCTTACCGCCAATACCGACATAGCCAGCGCCGCACTCCGCGCCAAGCGGGCCGCGCTACAAGCCGAGCAGGCGGGTTCGGTCCTCTGGCCCAAGCTATCAGGATCGATCAGCACTTCGACATCCGCCACCGAGGGCTTCTTGACGCAGTCTCATTCGGTCGCGGTAGGAGCCTCCTATGAGGTCGATCTCTGGGGCCGGCTTTCCGTCCAACAAGCGGCAGGCAAACTTGAGGCGCTCGCCAGCAAGGATGATGTCGAGGCCGCGAGAATGACAGTTGTCGCCTCGGTCATCGAGACGTACTGGCGCTTGGGCGCGGCCAACCAGCAGATTGTCCAAGCCCGGAAGAGCCTGGCGAGCGTGAAGCAGATGCAGGAGCTGGTGATCAGCCAAGCCAAGCTTGGTGACGTATCACGGTTGGACACGAACGAGATCGCACAAACTCTTGCCGCCCAGCAGGCCAGCCTTTCTGATCTGCTGCAAGCGCGCGACGCCCTGCGTGGCACGCTTGCTGTGCTTCTCGACGGCCAACCGAGCCCGGTAGCGGAGCCGACCGCGCTACCGTCCCGCACACCGATAAGGGTTGCCACGGGCCTGCCCGCGGATCTGCTCGCCAATAGACCGGATTTGAGAGCGGCGGAGTTGCGATTGCGTGGCACGCTCAAGGGCGTCGATGCAGCTCGGTCCAGCCTTTATCCGCAACTGACACTCACCGGGAAACTCGGCAGCAGCAGCGCCGATCTCTCGAACCTGCTGAGCAACCCGATTGCGACCTTAGGCAGCGGCCTGCTGCTTCCCTTCCTGAATTTCCGCGAGGGCCAGCTCGCGGTGCGTGTGTCTGAGCTGCAATATGAGGAGGCGGTGCTCAGCTTCCGACGCACACTTCTATCTGCCTTCAACGATGTCGGGATCGCCCTGTCGGCTCGCACCAGACTAAGTGAGAAGATGGCTTTGGTTGGTCAGTCTCTGGCTGCCGCTCAGGAGGCGGAGGCCCTCACCGAGAGACGCTACCGTGCAGGCGAAATCGCCCTGCGCATCTGGCTGGACGCGCAGGAACGCCGGCGCAGCGCCCAGGCAGCCATCACCGCCGTAAGGCTTGAGCAGTTGCTGAACGAAGTACAGCTGTTCCGCGTGCTTGGCACCTCACCGATGACCGCGGGGCTGTAGCCCCTGCACGCGATCTCCACACAATCTCGATTGGTTCTGCACATCCCGGTGGAACGTCCGCGATCCACGCGACCAGCCAGACCAAGAGCGACCGATGACTGCAAATAGCCCGGACCACGAGGACGACTACGAAACGCTTGCCGGAAAGCACGTGTCCGTCAGCCGAGTGTTGGCCCTCTTCCAACCGTATCGCCTACAGTTTGCCGCAACCCTGCTGCTCATTGTTGTAGGCTCAGGGGTCGGGCTGGTTGCGCCTTTCCTGCTGCGCGCGGTCATCGACGACGCGTTGCCGACCGGCAATTTGGCGCTTTTGGCCTGGCTTGCCGGCGGCATGATTGCGGCCGCAGTCGTCGTAGCGATTATCAATGTAGGCCAGACCCTGCTGTCATCGCGGATTGGTCACGCCATTCTGCATGACTTGCGGGTCAGAATTTACAGCCATCTGCAGGCGCTTTCGATTGGCTTTTTCGTCCGAACACGGTCCGGCGACATCCAATCGCGTATAGCGAACGATATTGGCGGGCTGCAATCGATCGTCACCGCCACAGCCACGGAACTGGCGCGCAATATCGGCACCGTCGCGATGACAACGATTGCCATGATCCTGCTAGACTGGCGGCTGGCGCTCTTCTCCTTCGTGCTGGTGCCTTTCGCCCTTTGGGTCAGCCACAGGGTTGGACAAAAGCGCGAGGAGGCGACCCACGAACAACAGACCCGAACGAGCGAGCTTTCCTCCTCTGTGCTGGAAATGCTGTCCGTGCCGGGGATCATCCTTGCTCGAACCATGGGTCGGACGGGCTATCTTGGGCACAGGTTCAGGAAAGACTCGCGGGAATTGGCGCATCTGGAGGAAAAAGCGCACACCGCGGGCGAATGGCAATGGTCGTTGATCCTGGTGTTTCTGGGGGTGATGCCTGCCCTGACACTGTTGCTAGGGGGGCTGCTGATCAACGGCGGGGTGCCCGTCACCATTGGCACCCTCGTCGCCCTGATCGCGCTGCAGGAGCAGCTGCTCTGGCCGCTCGAGGAGCTTCTCGATGCCGGTGTCCGGATCCGCTCGACCCGCGCCCTGTTCACAAGGATCTTCCAATATCTGGACACACCGGTCGAATTGACCGAGCCGGTCAGGCCCGCAACCTTGCACAACAATGTCTTCACTGGTGCCGTCCAGATCACGGGTGTCAGCTATTCATACGACAAGGATGCCGAACCCACCCTGAGCGACGTTTCGGTCGATATTCCTGCAGGCTCGCGCGTCGCAATCGTGGGCGCAACTGGCGCCGGCAAGACGACGCTTGGCTATCTGCTAGCGCGTCTGATCGACGTGGACGAAGGAGCGATCTGTTTTGACGGCATCGACGTGCGCGATCTGACATTCCAGCAATTGGCGGATGTGCTTGGCGTCGTCTCCCAAGAACCCTTCCTGCTGCATGCGTCCGTCGCCGACAATCTTCGGTTTGCCAAACCTGATGCGTCACAGGACGATCTGGAAGCCGCGGCGCGTGCTGCCCAGATCCATGATCTTATTGCGTCTTTGCCGGATGGCTATGCGACCATTGTCGGAGAGCGGGGATTCCGCTTTTCAGGCGGGGAGAAGCAGCGGCTGGCGCTTGCACGCACCTTCCTTCGCAAAACACCGGTGCTGCTGCTCGACGAGGCGACGAGTGCGCTCGACGCTAGGACCGAGCAGGCGATGACCAAGGCGCTATCTTCGGTGAAAGGACGAACGATCATCTCGATCGCTCATCGCCTTTCGACCGTGCGCAGTGCCGACCGGATCGTGGTGCTGGAAAATGGTAGGGTGGTAGAAACTGGGCGTCACGATGAACTTATGGCGCTTGGTGAGGTCTATGCCGGCCTCGTTGGCCATTCAGCAGACAATCGCTTGGCAGCGAAGCTTTGACGCAAGCGCAATGACAGTATGCCCATTTGCCCTTAGTCGGCATACGCAACATAACCCACCCATTATGGCTGTCGCTGACCTTTTCATTAGACCGTCGTCCTCCGCACGGGGAGTATTTCCCTGACCGCAGGTTGCTGACCTGCTCGGAGGGAGGAAGTACTCATGAAATTGCCGTTGTTAATGGCCTTGTCCGCTTCGCTCATTACGAGCCTGCCGGCCTCCGCTCAGCCTCAAGTGCCGCCAGAGGGACTACGGTGTGCAGCGCTGCGTGGGCTCACCGTGGCTGCATCGCGTGCCAATTCCTCCACGACTAGGTTGAGCTGTACGCTGGCCCAACTGACATAAAGAGAGGTCCCGAAATGGCCGAGGTTAGTGGGGTGTGAGGGTGACTGGCTGCTTGCCAGAGGTGTGGGTCATCAGCGCCTGGCCCGCGGTGTCAAACAACAAGGCCCTGGCAGGCTCTACCTTGAGAGCGAGGCTTTCGCCGCGCTTGAGGTCCTGATCGCCATCGAGAACAGCCAGCCAGGTGGCGCCGGAGGGCAGTTCGAGGTTGACGATAGTTTCGTTGCCAAGGCGTTCAACCATGAGCACGCGCCCGACAATGGCGCCCGAGGTTGCCACGGTCAGATCGTGGGGCCGAACGCCCAAAGTCAACTTGTCGCCAGGACGGAGCTGGCCACCGGGCATGAAGACTGGCACGCTGACAACGTCAGCGCCGCTGACCGTGATCGTGTCGTCGGCTACCTTATCGACACTGACATCGACGAAGTTCATTTTTGGCGAGCCGATAAAGCCTGCCACGAAGAGATTGGCCGGGCGCTGGTAGAGTTCGATGGGCGAGCCCACCTGCTGCACCACGCCGCCATCGAGCACGACGATTTTGTCGGCCAGGGTCATGGCTTCGACTTGGTCATGGGTCACATAGATCATGGTGGCGCCAAGATCATTGTGCAGCTTGGCAATTTC
This sequence comes from Devosia sp. XK-2, assembly GCF_037113415.1. Taxonomy (NCBI): domain Bacteria; kingdom Pseudomonadati; phylum Pseudomonadota; class Alphaproteobacteria; order Hyphomicrobiales; family Devosiaceae; genus Devosia; species Devosia sp. XK-2. Next base: position 240,314 of record NZ_CP146608.1, read on the forward strand.
CATGCGCATGTCGACCCGCAGCGCCGCGTCGAGATTGGAAAGCGGCTCGTCGAAGAGGAAGACTTCAGGTTGACGGACTATGGCGCGGCCAATGGCGACGCGCTGGCGCTGGCCGCCCGAGAGCTGGCTCGGCTTGCGCTCGAGCAGATGTTCCATCTGCAGGATGCGTGCGGCTTCGCGGATCTTGCGGTCGCGCTCTTCCTTGGGCGTTCGCGCCAGTTTAAGGCCAAAGCCGACATTGTCATAGACGCTCATATGCGGGTAAAGCGCATAGGACTGGAATACCATGGCGATGCCGCGATCGCGCGGCTCGACGTCGTTGACGACCCGGTCGCCGATGACGAGGTCACCGCTGCTGATCTCTTCGAGGCCCGCGATCATGCGCAGCAGCGTGGACTTGCCGCAGCCCGAGGGGCCGACGAAGACTACGAATTCGCCATGGTCGACCGACAGGTCGACGCCCTTGATGACCTCGACATTGCCATAGCTCTTGCGGAGCTTTTTGAGTTCAAGACCGGCCATGATGGGTCTCCCTGGAATTGGTCATTGCTCAGCCCTTCACAGCGCCGGCCGTCATGCCGGCCACGATCTGCCGGTTGAAGAACAGGAAGACGAGCAACGGCGGGATGGTGATGAGCAGGATGTTGGTGAACAAGAGATTGTAGGACGTGTTGTACTGGCTCTGGAAATTGTAGAGCGTCAGCTGCACGGTCGCATTGGCATTGCCCGGCAGATAGTAGAGCGGGTTGGTGAAGTCGTTGAAGATCGCCACCGATTGCACCACGATATTGGTGACGGTGACGGGCCAGAGCAGTGGCAGGATGACCCGGAAGAAGATGTCGAGCGGCCGCGCGCCATCGATGATCGCCGCTTCATCGAGCTCGCGCGGAATGGTGGCGATGAAGGCGCGGTAGAGCAGGATCGAGAAGGAGAGGCCATAGGCCACCTCGATCAGCACCAGCCCATGCAGCTTGGCGAAGAGCCCGATGGACTGCAGCAGCCAGATAGTGGGAACGACGGCGGGCGGCATCATCAGTCCGGCCAGGATGAGGAAATTGATCACACCGTTCCAGCGCGTCTTGCGGCGTTGCAGCACGAAACCGACCATTGCCGAGAAGATCACAAGCAAGGTGACGCTGGCCACAGTCAGGATGGTCGAGTTGATGAAGGCAGTCACCAGCATCCAGTTCCGCGTGGTGACGACCTCGACCATGTTGTCCCAGAGATGAAAGCTCGTGGGCCAGGTGAAATCGAGAAGGGCAGCCTCCTGCTTGGACTTGACCGAGGTCAGGATGATGAAGGCGAAGGGGACCAGGAACACCAAAGTGGAGACCACGAGGGCGACGGCGTTGAGCCAATGGCGGCGCAGGATGCTCATTCGTGACCCTCCCGGCGATTGAGGAACATGGTCAGCGGGATGACCAGCACCGCGATGAGGATGAACAGTACCACATTGCCGGCCGTGGAAAGGCCATAGAAGCCGGCCTGGTACTGCTTGTAGATGACCGAGGCGATCGTGTCGGACGAAAAGCCCGGTCCGCCGCGCGTCATGGCCCAGACGAGGTCAAAGGTCCGCAACCCGCCGATGAAACTGAGGGTAATGACGGTCACGGTAGCCGGACGACAGAGCGGCAACGTGACATAGAGGAAGCTCTGCCAGGGCGTCGATCCGTCGATGCGCGCGGCCTCGTAATAGTCCCTGGGGATGGAGACGATGCCGGCAATGTAGATGACAGTGGCGAGACCTACGCCACGCCAGACATCGACGAAGGCGACCGATAGAAGTGCTAGTTTCGGATCGGTGAGCCAGCCCGGCCCCTTGATGCCGATCAGCGCCAGGGCCTCGTTGATGAGGCCCTGGGTGGGATGCATGAAGACGGTGAAGGTGATGCCGACGCCTACGGTCGAGACGAGGACCGGGAAGAACACCACCGAGCGCAGCCAGTCGCGCCAGACGCGCGGCGAGGTGAGCAGCACGGCGAGGGCCAGGCCGAGCACGACCTTGAGGCCGGACGTGGTGACGGCGAAGATCACCGTATTGGTGAGACCCTGAATGAGGAAGGGTTCGCGGAAGAACTGCGCGAAATTGTCGAGCCCGATGAAGGAGGAGCTGAAGAGGTTCCATCGCGTCAGGCTGAACCAGGCCGACGAGAAGGTCGGGAACAGGAACAGCCCGGCATAGATCACTGCCGCGGGCATGAAGAACCACATCGGATAGGGTGAGCGGCGCTTGCGCGCAGCTACTGGCCGCGGCGCCGTCGCGACGCCCGCCTCGGAAATTGCGGCCATTGGCCAATCCTCCTCGATCTTGCCAAGAGCAGTCCCGGGCGCAGTCGGCGCCCGAGACTGCATCATGCGCCTATCGGTTACCAGCCGGGAAGACCAAGCTGCTGGGCCTGCTTGCGCACGTCTTCGTCATAGAGCGCTGCGCCGTCGGCAGCAGAACGAATGCCCGAGCCGACTTCCACCGTGATCTGCTCGAGCGCCGGACCCTTGATGGGGGAGAGGAACTCAAGCGCCGGGCCGTTCTGGCCGCCCTCGGCGAAGTAGGGCAGGAGATCGGACACGGCAGGCGGCACATCCTCTGGCAGGCTGCAGCCATTGATGAGGTAGGGTCCTGTTGCACCACCGGCGCGGGTCTGGGCATCACAGCCGGCAGTGCTCGCCACGAAGGCCACGAACTTCTTGGCAGCATCGAGGTTGGAGGTTGTCTGCGGGATGTAAATGCCGGCCGGCATCCACACGGTCAGGCCATTGAGCGCGGCATCGTCGCCGGGCTGGGCGAAGAAACCGACATCTTCGATATTGTCCGGAAAGCCTTCTGCCATGGCGCCGGTGGCAAAGGTCAGCATCGGATAGTGTGCGCCTTCGCCGGTGGCGATCATGCGCACGCCGTCTTCATAAGTGGCGGCGCCAAAGTCCTCGTTCAGGTAGCCGCCTTCATAGACAGACTGCAGCTTTTCGAAGCCGCGCAGGGCCGCGGGATCGGTGGCGAACTTGGCTTCGCCGGCCGTATAGCGGCTGGCAAAGCTCGAGTCCTTCGCCGAGACATTGTAGAAGTCGGCCAGCACGAAGAGCTGGCTGGTCCAGGTGGCGCCATAGGTCTGGATCACGGCGACCTTGCCAGCAGCCTTGATGGCCTCGTTATTGGCCATGAACTCGTCCCAGGTCTTCGGAGCGGACAGGCCGAGCTCTTCATAGATGGGCTTGTTGTAGAATATGCCGCCGCCCATGGCCGCGCCGAACGGCGCGCCGCGAACGGTGCCGTCGGGCGCCGTCACCACCTGCTTGAAGCTGTTCTGGACATCGTCCTGCCAGGGCTCGTTGGTGAGGTCGACCAGGAACTGGGCCGGGTTGATGGCCTGGAACAGCGAGCCGGAATTGTAGAGGAAGACGTCGGCCATGGTCTGCGTGGCGAGACGCGTCTTGACGATATTGTCGCCTTCGCCGCCACCGGGACGGGTCTCAATCTCGATATTGATGTCGGGATTGGCGGCTTCGAAGTCCGCGACCACGGCTTCCGCGCTGGCAACGGTGTTGGGTGCGTTGTCAATCAGCAGTGTCAGCGTGGTCTGTTGTGCAAAGGCGGTGCCGGACAGGGCGGTCAAAGTCAGCAGGGTGGCGCTAAACGCGCCCAATGCGGTCCTGCGAGTAGTCTTGGTCATGGTCTTCCTCCCAAAGGGCCTGCACCATGCAGGCCGGTTGTGCACGACACCCTCTCCCCTAGGGCGTGCGGGCATTGATGCTCGGGCCGCGCTCGAAGGTGCGGGCGGGCGCCGAATAGATAAATGTCAGGATGTGCTCGCCAGGGGCGATGCCATCGAGCGTGTCCGAAACCGGCTTTCCGTCGAGTTCGGGATTGCGATAGTCTGACTTGAGAACCAGGCGCCCCTTGGCGGATGCCGGAATGGTGAAGCTATAGCGCACGACGTCGCCATCGACCGTCCACGCGGCCTCGATGCGGCCCTTCGGGCTGTCGTGATGCGCCTTGACCGGCGACAGATCGGGGACGATGACCGGTTCGAAGATCACCGTGGCAAAGCTCGGGTCTTTGGCGTCAGGGCGGAAGCCGGCGACGCCTTCCAGCAGCCATTGGCAGACGGCGCCATAGGCATAGTGATTGTAGGAATTCATCTGCGGATTGTAGATCGAGCCATCGGGCTGAATCGCGTCCCAGCGTTCCCAGATGGTGGTGGCGCCCATCTTGACCTGGTAGAGCCAGCCGGGAACCTCTTCCTGCAGGAAGACCTCGGCGGCAAGCCCTGCCTCGCCGATCTTGACCAGCGCCGGAAGCAGGGCAGGGGTGCCGATGAAGCCGGTGCCGATGCGCCCGTCAGTGCGCCTTATGGCGTTCTTGAAATAGCCCTTGGCCGCCTCCCGCTTGTTCTCGGGAATGAGGTCGTGCAGGAAGGCCAGCGCATAGGAGGTCTGGTCGTCATAGGCGAGGCGCCCGGACGGGGTGATGAATTCGTGCCCGAAGGCGGTTTTCACCTGTGCGGCCATGTCGGCAAGCCGTCTGGCAGTTTCTGCTTCGCCCACGATGCGGGCAATCTCCGCGACCTGGTTGGAGGCGATGTAGAGATAAAGCGTTGCCGCGGCGTCGTCGCCGATGGTCGGCAATGGCTTGGCGCTCGGCCCGCCCGGCTGCAGCCAGTCGCCAAAGGAGAAGCCGCGGCCTCCCCAGGCGCGGGGTGGTTTGACAATCGGGCCATTGCTGATCGACCAGACGAAGTCGACCCACTTGACCATGGAGGGCAGGACTTCCTTGAGGATGGCCGTGTCGCCATAGTGCAGATACATCTGCCAGGGTACCATCCAGATGGCATCGCCCCAGCCGGTCGAACCGTAAAAGCCTGGATAGTCCTTGGGATTGAGCCGTGTCGGGTCGGGGCAGACATGAGGAACGGCCCCATCCTCGCGTTGATCGACCATAAGATCGCGCACCCATTTGCGGAAAAAGCCTTGCGCATCGGCAAGGTAGCAGGCGGTGCCGGCAAAGACCTGCGCATCGCCGGTCCAGCCCAGGCGCTCGTCGCGCTGCGGGCAATCGGTCGGCACTTCGATGAAATTGGCCCGCTGGCTCCAGAGCGTATTGAGGAACAGCCTGTCCACCAGCGGATTGGCGGAGGTGAAGCTGGCCTTGACCTCGGTGACCGAGGATATCGGCACCGAGACGATGTCGATGAGCCTCGCCTTGCCCTCGATGGTCACGCGGACATAGCGATAGCCTTGGAAGGTGAAATACGGGCGGTAGCGCTCCTCGCCCTGGCCCGAGAGCACGTATTCAATGCGCGCGGCCGCGGTGCGGTAGTTGCCATTGTAGAACTGGCCGTCCTGATCGAGCACTTCGCCATGCTCGACCACGATGCGCGCGCCGGCCTCGCCCTCAACAGTCAGGGCGACATTCCCCCCGGCATTCTGGCCGAAATCGTAGACCGTTCGGCCCTCGAAGTCGGTCCACGACTTTTGCACGGAGAGCGGCTCGAGCTCTCGCGGCGGCGTGGTTTCGTGTGGCACCAGCACGTCGATGTCGAAGGGCAGGACTTCGGTACCGGCACTGACCACCGGGGGAATGCGCGCGTCGAACACTTCGCCGAAATAGATGCCGGACTTGCGCACCGGCAGTTCGCCGCTTTCCCAGCTGGCATCGGTGACCAGCAGCGTCGCGTCGCTGCCGGGCGCAGCGCGGAGTTCGGCAATGGCGGCAATCTTGTCGCCCCAGGCGTTGAAGATCGGCGCTTCACCCCACATCATCTGCGAGCGCAGCCAGCCATCGGCCAGCCAGATTTCGATACGGTTCTCGCCGCCGCGCAGCAGGGAGCCGACATGGTAGCTCTGGTAGCTGAGGCGCTGGTCGTAACAGGTCCAACCGGGCGTCAACAGGTCATTGCCGACGCGCTGGCCATTGATGAAGGCGCGATAGAGACCCAGGGCGCTGATATGCAGCACCTCGCTGCCGCCTACTGACGTGAGCGAAAAGGACTTGGCCACAAAGCTCGCCGGTGTGCCCACACCCTGATCGGCCAGCGGACGCACCATTGACGCGGTCCAGTTGAGCCGGGCCGGCTTCGAATCCTGGATATGAAGTGCCACTGCGTCGTTCACGCCGATCCTCCCGCAAATCTGTCGCTGTCGCGATCTTGTAGAATGTTCTACGTGTATCGTTCTACGTTTTTCATCATTTGGCAATAGGGTTTCTTGCGTTAGGGTGCGCGCCAATGGCTCGAAGCCCGAGCAAGGGCAATTCTGCTCGGGATATCAGGGCCTTGCATGGGGAAGAAAAATCATGGCGCAGAAGAACGGAGAAACTCGCAGCGGCCGCGTAACGATCCGCGAAGTGGCCGAAGACGCTGGCGTTTCCGTCGCCGCCGTGTCCAAGGTGCTGCGTGACGCTTATGGCGTCTCGGAAACACTCAGGGCCAAGGTTCGCGCCTCGATGGACAAGCTGGGTTACCGCCCTCTGGCGGCCGCCAGAGGTATGAGGGGGCAGACCTATACGATCGGCCTCGTCCTGCCCGATATCCGCAATCCCTTTTTCGCCGATGTCATGACCGGAGTGAACAATGCGTTGGAGCGCACCCAGTACCGCGCGATGATCGGTATTAGCCAGGGCAATCCGGCCGGCGAAATGGCCATGGTGGAGTCGCTCATCGACCGCCAGATGGACGGAATCATTCTGATCGGAGCCACCGAGGACCGGTCGAATCTGGGCGCCATCGCGCAACGAAAGCCTCTGGTGACCGTTGGGCACCACGAGCCCGAGGTAACCAGTTTCGACACGGTCAATAACAATGATCAGCAAGGTGGGCTGCTTGTCGTCCGGCAGATGGTGGCCGCGGGCTACAGGCGTATCGCCATGATCAGCCTGCTGAGCACCACCTCAACTATTCTGGCCGAGCGCGAATTGGGCTATCGACGTGGCATGGTGGAGGCCGGTTTGGGTGGTGCCATCAACATCATTCATGCGCCCCAGACCTTGCGCGACGTGCAGATCATGGCGCGGCGCCTGCTGCAATCCGCCAATCCCCCGGACGCGATTTTCTGTTGGACGGACTTTATCGCCCTTGAGGTCATCAGCGTCGCTACGGAACTCGGGCTCCGCATCCCCGAGGATGTCGGGATCGCTGGCTATGACAACACGATGTATTGCGATTTTGCGCAGAACAGCTTGTCGAGCATTGATCAGTCGGGAGAGCTGCTAGGCTTGCAAGCCACACGACTTCTTATTGAGCGGATCAAGGGGCGCAGCGAGGTCGAACATTTCGTCGTCCCGCCGCGCCTTGTGACGCGTCGCAGTACCAGCCGCTAGCGATCTTGGGTGAAACTCGGCCGGGGAAGGCCTGGATGGGATCAGGCGGATTCACTGTCGAACCCGCCCGAGTGTTCGCCTACATGGCTCCGAAGAGGGCCTTCTGGGCGATCTTGAGGGCGCCGATGGCGTCGTGGCGGCTCTGAGCCTCCTGGAGGGCATCGATGTCTAGCGCATCAAGGCCCTTGGCAGCGGCCTTGAGGAAGTCGATGGCGTGGGTGGCCGTGGCAACGGAGTCTTCGCGGAAGGGGAACTGGTCGAGCTGCCACACGCCCTCCCACTTGTTCTTCTTGAGCACATAGAAGAACTCGAAGAGTTCAATTGGATGGAGGCTGCCCGCGACGAGATCATCGTCCCAGGAGCGATAGTTGTCATTGACGTCCATGCCGAAGAGGCGGCCGTGGTCGATGGCGAGCTGGGCCGAGTCAGCGGCGGACTCGCCACCCATGATGGCGTGGCCAAAATCGAGCAGGATGCCGACATTGGGCAGGCCGATCTTTTCTATGCCCAGAATGGTGCGGGCAACCGAGCCAAAGCTCATGCGCACCCGCGGCTCACGCGGCTTGTATTCGATGACAAATTTGAGGTCGGGGTTTTCGCTCGCGAGCTGGCCGACGCCATCGAGCGAACGCTGCCACTGCGTCGAATAGTCAACCTGGAAGGGATAGTCCCATCCGTCCTGGCCGGGCCAAAGCTTAACGTAATCGGCCCCATGGAAGCGGACAACGTCGCAGGCCGCAGTGATCAGTTCATGGGCCTTGCGGCGAATGCCGGCATCGGGATTGGTGAAGGCGCCCTTGATGAAATCGCGGGTGTAGATTTCGGGCGTAATGCCGATGACGCCAAGCTTGTTGCGATCCAACGCTTCCTTGATCTGAATATCCGAGAACTCGCCGCCGAAATAGGGCCAGTTGAGATCGACGACGGAGAGGTCCTTAACCTGACCGGCCAGATCGATGGCTTCGATGATGTTGCGCGGCGTGCCGTAGCCGTCGGTCGCGTAGCGGTCGAGATAGGTGGCAAAGTGCCAGATGCCAGCACCGAAGCGTGGGGTTGTCATGGGGTTCCTCCAGAAGTCTATTGATCTGTTGCGAGCGTCTGGGTCACAGCGGACTGCCAGCGCTGGAGATGCGTTTTGCGCATGGATTCAGGCATTGTCGGCGTAAAGTGGTCGGCGGCGGGGACGCCCGGCATAGTGATGCCGAGCGAGGAAAATGCGAGCGCGGCGGCACCCAGAGCGCTGACCTCGGCGGCTGCTGCGGTGACGACCGGGCGGCCCAGAATGCCAGCCTGGAACCCCATGATGAACGGATTTCTCGAGGCACCACCATCGGCCCGTAATTCACCGAGCGGCGAAGCCATGTCCGCCTCCATGGCGGCATAGACATCGCTCACCTGAAAGGCGATGGCTTCGAGCGCAGCGCGCGCCAGATGGGCTGGCTTGGTGCCGAGCGAGAGGCCAGTGATTGTGCCGCGAGCATCGGCTCGCCAATAGGGGGCGCCCAGGCCGACAAGGGCAGGTACGAAAGCAACACCATTGCTGTCCGTAACAGTTTCAGCGAGCGCCGAAAGGGCGGCTGCGTCGGACAATCCCAACAACTCGGCGGCGAAGGCTGCCGTTTGACCTGAGACAGAAATATTGCCTTCAAGCGCGTGTTGCACCATGCCCTGTTGGCTCCAGGCGATGGTCGAAGACAGGCCATGGGTCGAGCGCACACGCTCTGGCGTCAGCGCCAAGAGCGACGTGCCGGTGCCGTAGGTGGCCTTGACCGTACCGGGCGTGCGGACGCCATGGCCGAAAAGCGCGGCGTGAGAATCCCCGATCATGGCGAGGATCGGTGTGCCAGCAGGGAGGGACGTAGCGCCGGCTGCCGTAACGCCAAACCGTGTATCGGAGGACTTAACCTCAGCCAGCATGGTTTGGGGCACGTCGAACAGGGCGCAGAGATCGGCATCCCAACTCAGCGTCTCGGTATTGAAGAGCTGAGTGCGTGAGGCATTTGAGTGGTCCGTGGCGTGAACGCCTCCGCCGGTCAGGCTCCAGAGCAGCCAGCTGTCGACTGTGCCAGCGCGGAGTTCGCCCTTTTGGGCCCGCATGCGGGCGCCGGGGACATTGTCGAGCAACCAGGCGATTTTGGCGGCGGGAAAGAGAGGGTCGAGCGCCAGGCCCGTCTTGGCCTCGATCGTGTCGGCGTGACCATCATTGCGCAGGGCGTCGCATTTGGGGGCGGAACGGCGACATTGCCAGATGACAACGGGGCCGATGGGTTCACCCGATGCTGCGTCCCAGACAAGGATCGACTCGCGCTGGTTGGAAATGCCGATACCGGCGACCCGGGCGTCGCCGGCCTTGGCGACGACCTCAGCAATGACCGTTTTGACCCCGTCGATCAGCGCGGTTGCAGATTGCTCAGCCCATCCGGGTTGGGGATAGGTGACGACATTGGGCACGGAAGCCTGATGACATACGCGGCCTGAGGCGTCCACCAGGAGAGCCTTGGTGTTGGTGGTGCCCTGATCGATGGCGAGAATCAGCTCGCTGGTCATTTTTTGCGCGCGATGGTCTGGCGGACGGCCTCGGCAATGCCGGTCTCGTTAAGCCCAAAGTGATCAAACAGCCATTCAGCCGAGCCGGTTGGCACAAAGCCGGGAAACCCAAGTATGCGCATCGGAACTGGATTGGTGGTGGACACCATTTCGGCGACAGCGCCGCCCAACCCGCCGCGCACGGAATGTTCCTCCACGGTGACAATGGCGCCAGTCTCCGCGGCGGCGGCAATGGCGGCCTCGTCAAGCGGATTGACGGTGGCCATATTGACGACGCGCGCAGCAACGCCTTCGGCGGACAGCGCTTTGGCAGCAGCGATGGCGCGATGCACCATTGTGCCATTGGCGATGATCGTCGCGTCGGTGCCCTGAATCAGGGTCTCGGCCTTGCCGATTTCGAAGACGGCCCCTTCAGGGCGCTCAAGGACAGGGACGGCCATGCGGCTGACGCGGACAAAAACCGGACCCTCATAGACCGCCGCAGCCTTGATAGCCTCGGCGGTTTGCCAGGGATCGGCCGGAACAATCAGCTTCATATTATTGAAAAGCCGGAGCCATGCGAGATCTTCAATGGAGTGATGGGTCGGTCCCAGTTCGCCATAGGCGACGCCGGAGGATTGGCCAATCAGTTTCACATTGACATTGGAATAGGCGATGTCGGCCTTGACCTGCTCCAGCGCCCTGCCGGTGATAAAGCACGAGGCCGCCGAGACAAAGGGCACTTTGCCACCATTGGCCAGACCTGCGCCAACGGCGACCAGGGTCTGTTCGGCAATGCCCACATTGACCATGCGGTCAGGAAATTTAGTGCGGAAGCCGCCGAGCTTGGACGAGCCGACGCTGTCGCTGACAACTGTGACAATGCGCGGATCGGCTTCGGCCAGGGCCTCAATGGTGGTGGCAAAGCTGTCTCGGCAGTCAAACAGTCCGCTTTTGGAAGGGGCGGCAGCGCTCATCAGACCAATTCCCGCATGGCTTGTTCATATTGCTCCTTGTTGGGCACGCCATGATGCCAGGCGACATTGTCATGCATGAAGCTGACGCCCTTGCCCTTGAAGGTGTTGGCGACAATGCAAAGCGGCTTGCCACGACCTTTGGGCGAAGTCGTCAGCACATCAAGCAATTGCTGGTGGTCATGACCATCGACGACTTCAACGTGCCAGCCGAAGGCGCGCCATTTGTCATCGAGCGGGTCGAGCGAGGCGGTGTCTTCAGTGCGCGCGCCTTGCTGCAGGCGGTTGCGATCGATGATGAGGGTCAGGTTTTCGAGCTTACGATGGCCTGCCGTCAGCGCTGCTTCCCAATTGCTGCCTTCCTGGAGTTCGCCGTCGCCGGTAAGAACAAAGGTACGGAAATCCGCGTTATCGATCTGCCCGGCAATGGCAATGCCGGTCGCAACCGGCAGGCCGTGGCCGAGCGGCCCGGTATTGGTCTCCACGCCTGGCAGATAATTCCTGTTGGGGTGGCCATTGAGCAGGGATTGCGGCTTCATATAGGTCTTGAGGTCCGCCTCAGGGAAATATCCTGCGGCGGCGAGAACCGCGTAGAAGGCGCCTGTGCAATGGCCTTTGCTCATCACGAAGCGATCCCGGCCAGGGTCGCGCGCATTCGCCGGATCGTAGCGCATAACGCCGAAATAGAGCGTGGCCAGAATGTCGGCGGCGCTAAAATCGCCGCCGGGATGGCCCTGTTGAGCCTCATAGACCATCTGAAAGCTGCGCCGCCGAATCCAGAGGGCGCGTGTCCGGATTTCTGCGACAAGGTCATTGCGCAAATTCGATGCGGGCGAAGACAATTCTACCTCCCAGGCCGCGTTTATACTGTCAGGCCGCGTTTTCGCGGTCCTGGCGAGCCGGTTCACAGGGGTGCTGGTTCCCAATGCAGGTGAGCCGCCTCCCTTATCGTATGCAGTGCTACAGTGCGATTTGCTTTCGTGCAATAAGGAAAATTTGCGATTTCTGCGTTTTGCTGCGCTGACAGGTTTCGGGTGTGGCGCATTTTTTGACGACAATCCTTTGGGGAGGCACTATGTCTTTGGTCTGGGTTGGCCGCGGATTGGGTTGACCGACAGCTGTGCTGAGTGGAGCAAATATGCAGAAGACGAGGGGTTCACGGCGTCGTGGGGCGATTGAGGGTGCTGCTGGTCAGCCGCAATTGCTGGCGGAGCCGAGGCGTATGCGCATCCTGGAATGGCTACAGGAAGAGGGGAGTGCGCGGGTGCGCGACCTCTCCAGTGCCTTCGCGGTCTCGGAGGCGACTATCCGGCAGGATCTCGAGCGTCTGGACGCGGACGGCTATATTACCCGCGAGCATGGTGGCGCCTATCTGCGCTCGATTCCGCAGCAGGTGCAGTCCATGTCGCTGCAGCATGTGCAGAATATGGACAAGAAGCGCGCCATAGGTGAGGCCGCGGCTGCATTGGTGTCCGACCATGACACGCTGATTATCGATTCTGGCACCACGACCACGCAATTCGCGGAAAATATTAAGTCTCGGCAAGAGCTTAATATAATCACCAATGCCCTGAATATCGCGCTCATACTGGGCGCGAGTCCGACCAATACGGTACATATGCCGGCCGGGCAGTTCAAAGCGCCAACTCTCTCGTTGAGCGGAGAAAAGTCGGTCGAGTTCTTTGTCGGCATCTATGCCCAAAAGCTCTTCCTGGCGACGGCCGGCGTCTCGTTCGATGTCGGGCTGACTTATCCCGCTATCGGGGACATTTATGTCAAGCGCGCCATGGTGAAGGCGGCGTCACATGTCTATCTGCTCGCAGATTCCACCAAGATTGGGCGGGTATCCTTCTCTGCGCTGGGCGGGGTGGAGATGGTCCACACGCTGATTACCGATGAGGGGATATCGGACAAGGATCGAGCGGAATTTGAAAGGCGCGGTGTTGACGTGATTGTGGCGCGCTAGCTTGCGCGAATTTAGTCACCTGCCTCTCATTGTCGTTGAAAAGTGCATTGACAACAATTCCACTCACACCTAATCGTTAGAAATCGCAAGAAATCGAAAGTAGCAATACGAGCTTGCGACCGCTGCGAGAGCAGTTGGGAGGATTTGGACGTTTGTGAATTGCTTAAGTCGTGCCTGAGCGTGGGCTTGGGCGTGAGCCTGAAAGCACGCCCATTTTTCCCATTTGCCTCGTCTATCGAGGGTCGGCCGGCCATTGCGCGGCGACCGGTGTAGGAGGGAAAAATGGTTCGGTTTGGCCGTACTTTGATGGCGTCCATGTTGGGTGCCTTGATAACAACGACTGCCTTCGCGCAGACTATGACCGACGTGGGCACGCCACGAAACGAAACACTGATCGTGCAGACCTTTGACGGCAAGGCGTCAAACCCTGATGCGCAGAACCCGCTCAATCAATACGCCATCTGGCGTGGTTTCCGCGAATTGGGTTGGAGCTTCCTTTGGGAAATGGATACCGCAACCGGTGAATCCTATCCCGAGCTGGCCGCCGGTCCGGTCGAAGTGCTCAATGACGAGCACACTCAGTTCCGCATCAAGATTCGTCCGGGCGTCTATTGGAGTGACGGTGTCGAGTTCACCGTCGACGACCTGATCTATACGCTCGACACGTCCTTCAAATACAAGGACAAGCTGACCTTCGTCGCCCGTACCGTGAACTACATCAAGGAAGGCAGCTGGAAAAAGGTCGACGACTATACGCTCGATATCGAGACGCAGTCGCCTGCCTATGACTTCCAGACTGTGATGGGCGTTTATACCTGGGGCTCGCTCTTCGTGCCGGTGCCCAAGCACGTCTTTGAACCGCTTGGCGACGACGTCGTCACCTTCAAGAACGCACCCGCCGTTACCCTCGGGCCCTACAAGATCAAGGAATTCGATCCCAACGGCTTCTGGCAGCTTTGGGAACTGCGCGAGGACTGGGAGCGCTCTGGTTGGGGCAATTCCGGCGAACCCAAGGCGAAATACGTTCTCTACAAGGACTTTGGCGCCGAAGAGACCCGCGCCCTGGCCTTCGTTCAGAACCAGTATGACGTCGATACGTTCATGAGCCCGGATTCGATCGCTGCTGCCAAGTCGCGTAACCCGGCCATCGAGACCTTTTCGCCGACTTTGCCCTATCACGATATGAATGATGCCTGCTCCTACGGCATCTATTTCAATCAGTTGAAGGCGCCGTATGACGAGGCGGCGGTGCGCTGGGCGCTGGCCTTGAGCATCGACATGCAGACCGTCGGCATCAGTGCGGTCAGTGGCCAGTTCAAGGCATCGGCCCTGCCCATGGCCGACACACCGATCACCTCGCCGGTCTTCTACGAGCCGCTGGATGACTTCCTCAACAATCTGACGCTTGAAGACGGCTACAAGCCGTTCAATCCGAATTTTGGCGCGGAACTGATCGAAAAGCTGCAGGCCCAGGGTACGCCTGAATCCGAGATTCCGACCGGGGATGCGGTCAAGCAAAGCTTTGGTGCAGGCTGGTGGAAATATGATCCGGTCGAAGCCGAGAGCCTGCTGGCTTCGGTGGGGATCACCAAGGGTTCGGACGGCTTCTATACCAAGCCCGATGGTTCGCCATGGATGCTCGACTTTGTCATTCCGGGTGACTGGAACAAGGTCATGCAGCGGACCGGTTTTTCGATCGCCGATAGCTGGCGCAAGGCCGGGTTCAACGTCAATGCGCGTCAGGTCGACAATGGTGAGTTTGCTACGGTGCAGAACACCAATGCCCGCCTCGACCTGATGGTGAACTGGTCAAGCTCGTGTACCTACAACTCCAACTGGTTCAATAGCTGGGCCTCGTTCTCCGATGCCGAGGCCTATAACCAGCCGGCGGACTCCAACACCGCGATCCAGGGCAACTATATCCGCGTCACCGATCCAGAAATCTTCAAGATCGTTGCGGACAGCAAGACCATGGAGATCGGTTCCGAGCCCTTCGTGGAGAATGGTCGGGAGATCGCGATGAAGCTGACGGAAGGCATGCAGCTCATCAATCTGATGAATATTCCGACCACGATCCCGACCAACAATACCTATTGGACCAACTTCCCCAAGCAGTCCAACTTCTACGCCGCGCCCTACACCTGGTGGAGCTCGTTCAAGAAGACACTGCTGAACATCGAGCCGACCGGCAAGGAATAAGCTCGAGCCAAAGTCCAGTTGGGGCGGCGCCCACGTGCCGCCCCGCACACTCCAACTTCAAGGGTGAAATGCGATGATCGGTGTGCTGCAGTATGTGGCCAAACGCGTCGGCCTCTACCTCGTGGTGCTGTTTATCGGCCTGACCATCACGTTCTTCCTGCCTCGACTAATGCCGACCAATCCGATCGACGGATATATCGGGCAGATCCAGGCGCGCGCTTCTGGTGCGCTCACCGCGGAGGCCATTGCCAGTCTGCGCGAAAATCTTGAGGTGCTCTATGGCCTGAAGGGGGATCTGTTCACCCAGTATGTGTCCTATCTCGAACGCGTCGTCTTGCGCTTCGACTTTGGCCCGTCCTTCTCCTTCTATCCACAACCGGTCTCGCAGATCATCTTTGGCGCGGTACCCTACACTTTGGGCCTGCTGCTCTGCTCCACCACTATCGCGTGGATTCTGGGCAATCTGGTGGGCCTGGTGGCGGGGTATTTTCACACCAAGCGCGCCGCCAGCGTGCTCGAGATTGTCGGCATCCTGCTCTATCCGATCCCCTATTACATCCTGGCGGTGACGGTGATCCTGATGCTGAGCTATGTGATCCCCATCTTCCCGTTATCGCCTAGCTTCCCGGTGGGGGAGATGACGCCGCAAAAATTCGGCATGATCATCTACAATTCGCTACTACCCGCCATCACCCTGATCCTGGCCGGGTTTGGCTGGAACATCCTCTCGATGAAGGCGCTGGCCGTCTCCACCACAGAGGAGCCCTATGTCACCTATGCCCGCCTCAAGGGTACATCGAATGGCACGCGCATGCTGCGCTATGTGTTCCGCAATGCCATGCTGCCGCAGGTGACCGCGCTGGCGCTGTCGCTGGGCACGATCTTCAATGGCGCGCTGCTGACCGAGATGCTGTTCTCCTATCCCGGCGTAGGCCTGATCATGCGCACGGCCGCGTCGAGCGGCGACTACAACGTGCTCTATGGCGCCATCACCATCTCGATTATCGCCGTCGCCACCGCCGGCCTCATCATCGACCTCATCTATCCCCTTATCGACCCCCGGATCCGTCACAAATGAGCGCGAGCACTGCTACGGCCCCCGAGGCTGCGACATCCACTCCAACCGCAGCGCGTCGCCGTGACGCTCTGTTGTGGCTCCTCAATCCGCGACTGGCGATTGGCCTGGCAATCATCCTGATCATGGGTGTTGGCAGTTTCGTCCTGCCGCTTTTCAACACTGTCGACCCCTCCGTGCAGGCGACTTATCTCAAGAACCTGCCCATGTCTTTCGAACATCCGCTGGGCACCAATGCGATCGGACAGGATATTTTCTGGTTCCTGGTCTTTGCGGTACGCAATTCGCTGACCCTGGGCATTCTGGTGGGGCTCGGCGTCACCGTTATTGCCACGACAATTGGGCTTAGCGCGGGCTATATCGGCGGTAATTTCGAGCGGGTGGTCATGCTGTTCGTCGATAGTTTCATCACCATTCCGCTGCTGCCCATCCTGATCATCCTCGGGGCCGTCATTCGCGGCAATTCGAACTTTCTGACAGTGGGCGTGATCATCATGATTTTTGGCTGGGCCTGGGGTGCGCGCACTGTGCGGTCCATGGCGCTGACCCTGCGCGAACGCGAATTCATCAATATGGCCAAGTTCTCGGGCGCCAATACGTTTGATGTGCTGCTGCGCGAGGTCTTCCCCTATGTGACCAGCTATATGCTGGTGGCCTTCATCAACACCGTGCTCTTCGCCATCAATACCGAGGCCACGCTGGCGGTGATCGGATTGTCCAAGGTGGAAGTGCCGACGCTAGGCTCCATCATCTTCTGGGCACTCAATTACAACGCGCTCTTTACCGGCAACTACGTGTGGATCGTGGCCCCGATCATTGCCACCGTTGCCCTGTTCCTGGGCCTGTTCCTGACCTCAACCGGCTTCAATCAGGCCTTTGCCAGCAAGCGGGGTGTCGCATGATCCGGCTCAATGATCTCAAGATCAGCTATCGTATTGGCACGCGGACTATCGACGCCGTCGATGGGGTCTCATTGACCATTCCCGACAATTGCGTCGTCGGCATTGCCGGCGAGTCCGGTTCCGGAAAGTCCACCCTGATGAAGGCGATCTATGGGGATATCCAGTCGCCCATGCACATTTCGCGCGGTAGTATCGAATATGGCCTCAAGGGAGGCGACGGGAAACCGGTGACGGCCGACAATGTCCGCAAGGAATGGTTCAAGTCCATTTCCTACGTGCCGCAATCCTCGATGAACTCGCTCAATCCGGTCATCAAGATCCGTGAACAGTTCATCGACTTTCCTGGAACCGACAGCAACAAGAGCCGCGTGCTGGAACAAGCGCGGGCCTACATTGGCAAGCTCGGCCTGCCGCAGGAAGCCATGGATTCCTATCCGCACCAGCTGTCAGGCGGCATGCGCCAGCGCATGATGATCGCGCTTGCCACCTTTTTCCAGCCTGAGCTGATCATTGCCGACGAGCCGACTACGGCGCTCGATGTGGTGGTGCAGAAAGACATCCTCATGCTGCTCATGGAGCTGCAGGAGGAAATGGGCAACACCATTCTGGTGGTCTCGCATGACATGGGCGTGCATTATCAGGTCACCCACAAAATGCTGATTATGTATGCCGGCCGTGTCGTCGAATATGGCGATACCGACAGCGTCTTTGCCGACCCCCAGCACCCTTACACCAAGATGCTGATTGATAGCCTGCCCACCATTGGTGACGACAGCATGCGCGGGGTTCTGGCAAGCCAGGCCGGGGCCAGCGGCGATCGTGCCTATCGGGTTGAACCAACCCTCATCGAGGTTAAGCCGGGACATTTCGTGGCCCAGCCCGCCCGCCAGAACGAGGGAGCTTCAGCATGACCTTCATTCTCAAGACCGAGAGCCTGAACAAGGTTTACCGCCTCGGCGGCTTCATGCGTTCCAAGTCGGTTCGGGCCCTCAACGACGTCAACATCACGGTGGAAAGCGACAAGCCAGTGGTTATTGCCGTTGTTGGCGAATCCGGCTCGGGCAAGACCACGCTCGCCAAGACGCTGCTGCGGCTCGAAACACCAACCAGCGGACGCGCCATCGTCTATGACGAGGTTGTGGCGGGGCAAGGCGCCATCCCCTCGCGCAAGGACTTTCTGGGGTTGGTCCAACCCATCTTCCAGAACCCGTTCGAAGCCTTCAGCCGCTATCGTCCGGTTGATGTCTATCTGCATGAAACGGCGCGCCGTGTTGCCGGCATGGACACCATCCGGGCCGAAAATGCGGTGGCTGCGGCGCTCAAAAATGTTGGGCTCAACTATGAAGAGGTCAGCGGTAAATATAGCGCCCAATTCTCGGGCGGCGAATTGCAGCGCATCTCGGTGGCGCGGGCCCTCATTCCCGATCCCAAGCTGATCATTGCCGACGAACCGGTCAGCATGATCGATGCGTCGCGCCGCATGATCATCATCAACCTGTTCAAGCGCCTGCGCGACGATGCCGGACGAAGCTTTGTCTATATCACCCATGACCTGGCCACGGCCTATTACATTTCCGACTATGTGGCGGTGATGAACAAAGGCCGCGTGGTCGAGTTCGGCCCGGCGCGCAAAGTCATGTCCGATCCGCAGCACGACTATACCCGCCTGCTGCTCGGCTCCATTCCAACGACCACCAGCCGCTGGCGTCCGCGTCTGCGCGCTGCCAGCTAAACCTTTTCAAAAGCGGAATTTGAGCGATGACCAAGTCAGCACACGCCACGGGTGCGGCCTCTGTTTGGGCCACCTATGAACTCACCCTTGAGGGACCAAGCAGTGGCAATCCGTTCCACGATGTCCAGCTGCGCGCCATCTTTCGGCACGGCGAGCGCGAAGTCCGGGTTAATGGCTTTTACGATGGCAACGGACAATACAAGTTCCGCCTCTTGCCCGACGAGGCGGGCACGTGGAGCTATGTCACGATCAGCAACGCTCCAGAACTGGATGGCGCCCAGGGCAGCTTTGAGGTGGGCGCGGCAAAGCCGGGTCATCACGGGCCGGTGCGGGTCTCCAACCGCCATCATTTCCGCTATGCTGACGGCACACGCTACATCAATATTGGCACCACGGCCTATGTCTGGAACCTGCAAGGCGAAGCGGTCGAGCAGCAGACTTTGGCGACGCTGGCCGAAGCGCCCTTCACCAAAATCCGCATGTGTGTCTTTCCCAAGCACTACCGCTACAACCAGAACGAGCCGGACCGCTATCCCTTCCCCCTGATCAAGCAGGGCACCAGCGCTTGGGACGGCAGCTTCAACGGTGGCAATGGTGGCTGGGAGTTCGATTTCGAGCGCTTCGAACCCGACTATTTCCGGCATCTCGAAATGCGGATCAACCAGCTCGCCGAAATCGGCGTCGAGGCCGATCTGATCATTTTCCATCCCTATGACCGTTGGGGCTTTTCCCGCATGTCCCCGGCTCAGGATGACGCCTATCTCAAATATCTGACCGCCCGGCTGTCGGCGCTGCCCAATGTGTGGTGGTCGATGGCCAATGAATATGACCTCATGCCGAGCAAGACACTGGCCGACTGGGATCGGTTCATCCACATCGTTTCGGACAATGATCCCTTTGGTCACCTGCTGAGTGTTCACAACTGCTTTGCGTTCTACGACCACAACCACCCGCGCATTACCCATTCGAGTATCCAGCGCTCTGCGGCGAGCAATTCGGCTCTGTGGCGTGAGAAATACGGCAAGCCCGTCTCGATCGATGAATGTTGCTACGAGGGCGATATTTCCGAGCTATGGGGCAATATCACGCCGCAAAAAATGGTCCGCCGTTTCTGGGACGGTACCGTCAATGGCGGCTACGTCACCCATGGCGAGACCTACTACAATGACAGCGAGACCCTGTGGTGGGCCAAGGGTGGCAAGCTGATCGGCGAGAGCGTTGAGCGCATCGCCTTCCTCAGACGCATTCTCGAAGACGGGCCGGACGAGGGTCTGGATCCGGTCAAGTCGACTGGTGCCTATCGTATCCAGATGGCTGGCGGGCTCGACCATGTCGTGCTCCAGCAACTATTCGCGAGCCCTCAAGGTGAAGAGGGTTGGTCGCGCGTTCAAGCCTGGTGGGCTACCGCGGGACAGCCGCATCGCTATTACCTCACCTATATGGGCGAAAATCAGCCCCGCGAACTGACCGTCGCCGTGCCGCCCGATGAGCGCTATTCCGCCACTCTGATCGACACCTGGAACATGACAGAGACAAAACTGTCCGACAGCGTGCAGCGCGGTGATGTGCTGCATTTTGAACCCAAGCCCTACCTGGCCATGCTGTTCAAGCGCGTCGAGGGCTGAGGAGATTGACCGTGACCGTGATTGCACAATGGGACATGTTCGAGGTCTCGTTGCGGGGGCCCGCAGAGGGTAATCCCTTCCTCGACGTAACGCTGGAGGCAACCTTCAGGCAGAATGGCCGCGCCGTTCGCATCCCAGGATTTTATGACGGGGAAGGGACGTACAAGCTCCGCTTCATGCCTGACAACCAGGGTGAGTGGACCTATGAGACGCGCTCAAACTCTTCTGATCTCAACGGTCAGAGCGGCCGCCTGGCGGTGACCGCTCCACGGCCCGGCAATCACGGGCCGGTGCAGGTCGCCAACCGCTACCACTTCGCCCATGCTGATGGAACGCCTTTCCTCAGTTTTGGTACCACCTGTTACGCTTGGACGCATCAACCGCTGGGTGAGCAGGACAAAACGCTGCAGACGCTTAAAAAGGCGCGGTTCAACAAGCTGCGTATGGGCGTTTTTCCCAAGGACTATCCCTACAACATCAACGAGCCGCTGCACGACGTCTATCAGCGCGACGCGGATGGCAATCTCGATTTTGACCGCCCCAATCCCGAAAGTTTCCGGCATTTCGAAAATCAGGTGAAGGCGCTGGGCGATATCGGCATCCAGGCCGACATCATCATGCTGCACCCCTATGACCGATGGGGCTATTGCGAGATGAGCGAGGCGCAGGACTATCGTTTCTTCGCGTATCTCACGGCACGCCTCGCGGCCTATCACAATGTCTGGTGGTCGCTGGCCAATGAATATGACTTCCTGCTCGACACCAAGCCGATGCATCAATGGGATCGCTACTTCCACATCATCGAGGAAAACGATCCCTATGGGCATTTGCGCTCGATCCACAATGGCGATCCGGAAGCCAATTACGATCACCGGAAAGCCTGGGTCACCCATGCCTGCATCCAGAACTGGGATGTGAAGCGCACCACCGAATGGCGCGACGCCTATGGCAAGCCCGTGGTCAATGACGAGCCCGAATATGAGGGCAACATCATCCAGTCCTGGGGCAATATCTCGGCCGAAGAACTGGTGCACCGCTTCTGGATCACGACCATGCGCGGTGGCTATGCCGGCCACGGCGAGACCTATAGCAACCCCGATGACCTGATCTGGTGGGCCAAGGGCGGCGAGCTGCATGGCGAGGCCTGGAAGCGCATCGGCTTCCTCCGGCAGATCATGGAGGAAAGCGTTCGCACCGGATTTGAACCCATCGACCCGGAAATGCGCTTCCCTTGGAACCGCATTTCCGGTGCCAAGGATGGCGCTACGACCATCATCTATTTCGGCGAACATCAGCCCGTGATCTGGGCCAGCGGCCTGCCGCAGGATGATCTTGCCTATGAGGCCGACCTGATCGACACCTGGGCCATGACTGTCGAACCGGCAAAGATCGTGCCCGCGCCGGAAAACCACCCGACCCGTCACGGGGCCCATATTCGTCCGCGCAAGCCGGATGCCGCCTTTGCCGTAGAACTGCCAGGCCGTTCGCACCTGGCCATTCGCATTCGCCCGGCGCAAAGCTGACCATGGCCAATCTGCTCAACTGGCCACTCGTCAAGCCTCGCGCTCGCGTCATCATCGACAATGATTATTCCGGTGACCCGGATGATCTGGTTCAGACGGCGCATCACCTGCTATCGCCCACGGTCGAGATATCCTTCTTTGTCCCCTCCCACTTGTCCGTGGGCGACCCCTGGGATGCTACTGAGCACCAGGCGAGCAATGCCGAAAAAGTACTGCGCAAGTTGCTCGCCACGATGGGGGTAGAAGAACATTTCACTATCCATCGCGGCGCCGAAAAGGCGATCGTGGATCGCGCGACGCCGCGAGATACGCCGGCAGCGCGCGCCATCATCGCCGAGGCGCGGCGCACCGATACGGACCTACCGCTCTTTTATGCGGCGGGTGCCGGGCTGACCGATCTCGCTTCGGCCCTTCTCATCGATCCCACAATTGCCGAGCGCATGACTTTGGTTTGGATCGGCGGACCGGAATATCCCGAACTGGCTCCGCCACCGCCCGGCGCGAATGGGCCGGAATATAATCTACGCATCGACATTGCCGCGGCTCAGGTCGTTTTTGCCTCTGGCATGGCCATCTGGCAGGTGCCGCGAAATGCCTATCGGCAGGTGCTTCTGAGCTATGCCGAGCTGATCGCGTCTGTTGGCACGCAGGGAACGCTAGGAGCATACCTGCAGAAGTCGATCGAGGCAGTTATGGAGCGGACCGGCAAGATCGGGTTCAATATCGGAGAAACCTATGCCATGGGCGACAGCCCTCTGGTGACGCTGACCGCGCTGCAATCGGCGTTTGAGGCTGACCCTGCATCGAGCTTCTATGTCTTGCAGCCCCGGCCCGTCATTCGTGATGACGGCAGCTATGGCATGGTTGAGACGAGATTGCCGCCGATCCGCGTCTATACGCAGATCGACAATCGCCTCACCTTCTCCGACTTCTTCGCCAAATTGCAGCTTTGGGCTCGCGACCACGGCTAATCTCGACGGGACAATGGCTTAAGGCAAAAAAAAGGGTGAGAATCCCATTCTTTCCGCCATTCCTAAGCTCTGCGTGCCCCCGTTCCCGCGACCCAGGTGGCAATCGCGCTTTCCTGAAAGTTGCCAGTCTACTGAGTTGGTCCAGGCGACGGCAACGGGGCGGGGGAGGCGAGAGCTGCTGAGAGTAAGAAGACCGGGCAACCCCGGTGATGCTGCCGGCTTCCGTTTCGGTGCTTTCGCAAGGTCAAGGGCAACCAGTCTTTTGGCGCGATGGTCGCAGGGATATTTTTAGGCGCCTGAAGCTCGGTAAGCGACCAGATTGGTCTCAACATAGATGACCTGCCTGTTCGGCCTTTCCTTGCGCATGAGTTGAGCAAGGGCCTCAAAGGCCTTTTGGGCCAACAAGGGCTCATCCTGTTGGACGACGAATACCCGATTGGGCAGATATTCTATGATGGCGGAATGAGCAAAGGTGCCTGCGATGAGGTCTGCAGGTATGGCACCGAGGCGGCCGCGGATGGCGCGCATGGCTCCGTGGAAGATCAGCAGCGAGCCAAAAATCATGCCATCCGGCAGGGTGTCGCGCGCATCGAACAGGCCCTCCACGAGAGCATGGCCACCCTCCTCAGTGTCCTGATCCGAGGAGCGCACTGTGAAGCGGGCGGCAGCGTTTGGCAGTTGGGCCGTCGTGCTCTCGAAACCGCGGATACGCTGCAGCGTGGTTGGATTGGCGGGACTGCCCGTGAGGAAGGTGATCTCGCTGGCGCCAGCGGCGATGATCTGTTGGGTCAGTGTCTCGGCACTGGCAAAATGGTTGCTGGTGACGACGAAACCGTCATCGCCCTCAAACCTTCGGTCGATCTGGACAATCGGCATTTCTGTCTTGCGCCCGAGCGCCGGCAAGCTGCGCCGCGGCTCGCAAGGAGTGAGAATGACGCCGTCGACGCCACGCGCGAGGAAATTCTCTAGCGCCATGCGCTCGGCTTCGGGGCTTTCACCGGTGGACGTGGTGACCAGGACAAAACCTCGTTCCCGGCAATGCCGTTCAAGCGCTGCGGCCAGACGGGCAAAGAAGGCATTGGCGATGTCGGGAACGATGAGCCCCACTGTGTGGCTACGGGCCAGTTTGAGGCTGCGTGCCGCCTGATTGTAGCGATAGCCGTGTTCGGCGATATAGGCCTCGATGATTGCGCGGGCCTTGGGACTGATGCGGTAGTCATCGGCCTTGCCATTGATCACCAGCGTGACGGTGGTGCGTGAATAACCGGTATCGCGCGCAATTTCCTTGATCGTCTTGGCCATGAAACGGCGGTTTTCTCCATTGGTGGCTGCCAGGATCACCGGCCTCGCACCGAGCGCATCCGGACAAATTTGTATTGGCCAGACAAGTCCTTGGCAACAGATGTGGCGGGTCCGGAACGGCGGATTTCCACCGCAGGCGGGACCAGACCCGCACCCCCTTGTCCTGAGGCCTCAATTTCGCTAAAGGTCCTTTGCTAACTTGTGTGAGCAGGTTTAGCAGGTGAGGAGAAATCTCGACATCAGGGCTCATTTCCGGGCGCGATTGCGCACGCCCTCGGCTCTGAGTGAACCACGCTCCGGTGAGAGCGGTCGTGATGGTCTCCGCGCCGGTTTTGACGCAAAGAAGGTATGACCTGTTGACCGCTACTGCTGCTGAACTCGACCGTCACTCCGGCATCTGGCCGGTGATGCTGACGCCCTTCCGGGACAATCTGGAAATCGACTGGCGGTCGCTGGAGCGACTGATCGACTGGTACATCGCCAATGGCGTGCACGGCTTGTTCGCCAATTGCCAATCGAGTGAGATGTTCTTTCTGTCCGACACGGAGTCGGTGGAGCTGACCCGCTTCATCGTTGACTATGCCGATGGACGTGTCCCCGTTGTGGCATCGGGCCACACGGCCGACACTTTTACCCGCCAGGTCGAACAGGTCGCCGCCATTGCCGATACCGGCGTGGACAGCGTCATCCTGATTTCCAATCGGCTGGCGACCGCCGATCAATCCGACGAGATGGCACTCGACTGGCTCAAGCGCCTGACGGAGGCGGTGCCGGCCCCAACCACCATGGGCGTCTATGAATGCCCTTACCCATACAAGCGCTTGCTGTCCGACGCGGCGGTAGAGTGGTGCGCAAAATCGGACCGCTTCACTTTCATCAAGGATACCTGCTGCAATATCGAGACCATCCGGCGCCGCATCAAGCTTATCGAAGGCAGCCGCCTGCACCTGCTCAATGCCAATGCCCAAACCCTGCTCGATACGCTCAAGGCCGGCGGACATGGCTATTCGGGCGTGATGGCCAATTTCCATCCAGCGCTCTATGTCTGGCTGGTCGAGAATTGGAGCAAGGCTCCGGACAAGGCGGCCGTGCTCTCGGAAATCCTGACGCTGGGCGCGCTGTCGGAATATCTCGACTATCCGGTCAACGCCAAGGACTACCACAAACAGATCGGCACCTTTGAGAGCCGCATCTGCCGCAGCCGACCCATCGGCGGCTATGACGCCCTGCACTTTCCCACCACGGTGACGCAGATGCAAAGCCTGGCCGCGCGCTGCAAGCAGCTGATCGGTCTCGATTGAACTCGAGCAGGCCGGACCGGCATCCGGCTTGCCCCAAACCGCTTGAGGACATCACGTTGACCCGCACCGTATTGGTAACCGCCACGAACTATTCGCGCCTCTGCCGCGAGGGCAAAGCGCTTCTCGAAGCGCATGACTGCCAGGTGATCGAGAACGATTTTGGCCGCCCGATGACTTTTGAAGAACTCTCGGAGCGCGTCGGAGCGGTGGATGCGGTCGTGGCCGGTGTTGACAGCTGGAACGAGGCTGTGTTCGCGCTGGCGCCGCAACTCAAGGTGATTTCACGCTTCGGGGTGGGCGTGGACAATATCGACATCGAGGCGGCTCGGGCCCGGGGGATCAAGGTCACCAATGCGGCGGGCGGCAATGCCAATGCCGTGGCGGAATTGACCATCGGGCTGATCATCGCCGCCATGCGCGGTATCCCCGATCTGCACACTTCGACCCGCCAAGGGGGCTGGGATCGTTTCGTCGGCGAGGAGCTGGTAGGGCGCACCGTCGGGATTCTGGGTTTTGGCAATATCGCCCAGAAAATCGCCAAAAAGCTCAGCGGCTTCGACGTCACCGTGATTGCCTATGACAAGTTCCCCAATGCGGAAGCCGCGGCAGCGCTGAATGTGGAGCTGGTGAATGCCGAGCGCTTGCTGGCACGGTCGGACATAGTCTGCACCATGCTGCCAAGCCTGCCCGAGACGCGTCATTTCATGAACAGCGCCAGCTTCGCCCGCATGAAGGACGGCGCCTATTTCATCAATACAGCCCGCGGGGCACTCGTGGATGAGGTCGCTCTCAAGGCAGCGCTGGATAGCGGCAAGCTGCGTGGCGCGGCAATCGATGTTTACGAGCGCGAGCCGAGCGACCCGACCAATCCGCTGTTCCACACGGCCGGCATTGTCACCACGCCCCATACGGCGGCAGAGACCTATGAAACCTATACCGGCATCGGTGTGCTCACGGCCCAAGCCGTGATCGATGCGCTTGACGGGCGCACACCCCGCAACCTGCTCTGAGCGATCGAGGCCCAACCATGCCGGTTCTGACATTCATCGACCAAAAGAGCGAAAAATATCTGCTCACCGCCATCCTGGTCACCATTTCGGTGGTGTTGGTGCTGCAGGTTTTCATGCGCTACGTCATCAATAGCCCACTGGTCTGGGCCGAAGAGCTGGCGCGGTACCTCCTGGTATGGTGCACGATGATCGGTACCAGCCTGGCCGTTCGTGAGTCCCGGCATATCGTCGTGGACTTCGCTCCGATCCTGTTCGGGCCGCGTTCTGTCGGCCTGTTTCGGCTGATCTCGATGACCGGCATTATCGTGTTCGGCGTCGTCATCATCGTCTATTCACTGCCCTTCGTGCAGCGCGTGCAGCAGATGAACCAGCTCTCGCCATCGCTCGAAATCCCGATCTGGTGGGTCTATCTGGCGCTACCGGTCGGAGCCGCGGCTTCAATCCTGCGGGCTATCCAGCAGATTTACCTGCAATTGCGCTACGGACTTGTCCCGCCCGAACCTGAAACGGCCGAGATCGCTCCCGTCCCGTCTGAACTGCAAAAAGAGGCTGGCCGCTGATGTATCCCGCGCTTGCCCTGGGTTCCTTCATTATCCTGCTGTTCCTGACGATCCCGATCGCCATTGCCATCGGCCTGGCCTCTTTTGTGCCCGGTTGGCTGGGCGCGCCGGTCAATCCTAGTCAGGTAGTCCGGACCATCGTTACGGCACTCGATTCCTTCCCGTTGCTGGCGGTGCCGCTGTTCATGGTCGCCGGTGACATCATGACCGCAGGCGGGCTGGCCCGCCGGTTGTTCAACTTCGCCGATGCGCTTCTGGGGCGCCTGAACGGCGGCCTCGCTATTTCGACCGTGGCGGCCTGCATGTTGTTTGGCGCGATCTCGGGATCGTCACCGGCAACGGTGGCGGCCATCGGCGCCATGGCCATCCCGCTTCTGACCGCCAACGGCTATGACAAGCGCTTCTCGACGGTGCTGGTTGTCACCTCAGGCACCCTGGGGGTGATCGTGCCCCCGTCCATTCCCATGATCATCTATGGCATGGCCGCCAATGTCTCGGTCAGCGAGCTCTTCCTGGCCGGCATCGGTCCGGCCATGGCCATTGGCGGTCTGCTGATGGCCTACGCCTTCTGGTATGGCACCCGCCACAAGGACCGCATCCGCACCACGGCTGGCGATGTGCCGTTCGGCCAGGCCATTCGCAGCAGTTTCTGGGCCTTGTTGGCGCCGGTGGTGGTGCTGGGTGGCATCTATAGCGGCGTGTTCACGCCCACCGAGGCCGCGGCGATTGCGGTGGCCTATAGCGCCTTCGTGTCGCTCTTTGTCTTTCGGGAACTGACCTTTCCCGAGCTTATCCGCGTCGTGGGTCGTACGGCCCTGACCATCGCCCCCATTCTGATCATCACCGGCACTGGGGCGGCGCTCGGGCGCGTGCTCAACTTGCTGGGCGTGCCTGTCATGCTGGGCGATTTCGTCTCCACCATCGTGCACGAACCACTGATGCTGTTGCTGCTGGTCAATGCGATCCTGCTGCTGGTCGGCATGGTCATGGAGACACTCGCGGCCATTATCGTGCTAACGCCGATCCTGCTGCCGGTCATGCTGCTCTACGGCGTCGACCCGATCCACTTTGGCATCGTCATGACCGTTAACCTGGCCATTGGCTTCGTCACCCCACCGGTGGGCGCAAATATCTTCATTGCCACCCAGCTGACCAGGCTGGGTCTGGTCGAAATCTGCAAGGGGCTGCCGATCCCGCTGACCTTGCTGATCATTGGTCTGGCCATCGTCACCTACATCCCAGCCGTCGCGCTGTGGCTGCCCTCGATGTTCTAGCCCGACACATCCAACTCAAAAGCAAACCAAAAAGGGGAGAGAGACCTTGCGTATTTCCACTATCCTGACCAGCGCCGGCCTGCTGTCGGCACTCATGGTCACGACGCCGTCCATGGCGCAGGACTACACCATGATCATGGCGCACACGCTGTCGGACACCAAGCACCCGATCTATCAGGCGTTCAACCGACTGGAGACCGAGATCGAGCAGCGCAGCAATGGGCGCATCGACGTGGTCGACCAGGGTGGTGGTGCGCTGGGTGGCGACCGCGAAACCATGGAGGCCGCGATCTTCGGTGACATCCAGTTCGCCCCGATGTCGAGCTCGGCCGCTGTGCAGTTCGTGCCCGAGCTGGCGGTGTTTGACATTCCCTATGTCATGCCGGCCGACAAGGACGCTCGCTACACACTGTTGAACGAAGGTCCGCTGGCCGAGGCAATCAGTGCGGCCATGGAGGCCAAGGGCCTCAAATTCATGGGCATCATGGATGGTGGCTTCCGCAATTTGACCACCAAAGACACCGAGGTGCATAGCCCCGCCGACATCGCCGCCGCCGGGCTGCGCGTCCGTGTGCAGGAAAACCCTATCCACATCGCCATCTGGCGCGACCTGGGGGCATCGCCTACGCCGATCGCCTTCACCGAACTCTATGGTGCCCTGCAGCAGGGCGTGGTGGACGCGCAGGAGAACCCCTATGGGCACATTCTGAGCCAGCGCTTCTATGAAGTGCAGAAATACCTGATCAACACCAACCACATCCTGCTCGCCAACGTGAACGCCGTAAGTCTGGAATGGTACAATGGGCTGCCGCAGGACCTGCAGCAGGCCGTCGACGAAAGCTTCGACATTGCCACTAAATTCCAGTGGGACGTCCAGGCCGAATTGCAGGACAGCCAGCGCGCCGAACTGGAAACCCATATGACCATTGTTGACCTGTCGTCCGAAGAACTGGCCCAGTTCCAGGAAAAGACCACCGGCGTAGTCGATATGGTGCGCGAGCGTGCCGGCAATGACATTGTCGACACCCTGATGACATCGCTGGGCAAGTAGCCCTGACCTTCAGGCCTGGCGCAGAAGTGCAAGCCGCGCCAGGCCCACTCCGCGAGATTCGGACGCGACGGTAATTTCAAGAGCGTTGCCAGCCGGCATTGCTCCCCAAGACAGGCTAGAACGCAAGTCCGTCAGGGAAGCAAATAAGCCCGCGCCGCACGCTAGCGGTCCGGAGAGGCCCTATGCCGGTTCGCTTTTCAGTCGTGACGCCAGACGACGACAGGCCCTTACCGTCATGGCCATGATGGTCAGTGTGGTTCCGGAGACGCCGCTGCCGGCAAACGCGCTGGCATCGGTCACCAATAGGTTAGGCAGGTCCCAGCTCTGGTTCCACCCATTGAGAACTGACGTGCTGGCATCGTCACCCATGCGTGCGCCGCCAGCCTCGTGGATGGCAGCCCCCATGACCATGGTGCGCGGGAACATTTTTCGAAAAACAAAGCGGCTGAACGGGTCCGCGTCCGGATAGGCGCCGCGCCCCTTTTCCTCAAGGCCCAGGGGTGAGCCGACATAGTCAATGTGACCGCCTGCGCCCTCAATGGTCTCGACGATGGCGCTGATCTGCGCCTTGAGCCTCTCGGTGTCATGCGCGCCGATCTTGCAGCGGATATGCGGTACCGGAATGCCCCAGGCGTCGCGCCGTTTGGGATCGAGACTAATGCGGTTGTCCGGGTCCGCATCCATGGCGCCATAGCCGAAAAAACTGAAGCGGGCATCGGCATCCGGCGGGGCGGCGTAGCGGCCGATACTGCCCTGGAAGGCAAAGTCCGAACCCGCCTTCTGCCCGTCCGGGCCGAGGAAGCGTGGCATATAGATCCCCCCCGAGGGGCCGTAGAAGGGATCGGCCGGCGCGCTGTCTGCCGTGCCCCAGCCCTTGGCCCGCTCATAGGTTCCGGCCACCACGCAGGGCAATTGATCAACGAAATAGCGCCCCAGCGTGCCCGAGCGGTTGCCCAGACCTGCCGGATGCTGCGGCGTGGCCGAATTGAGCATCAAACGGATCGTTTCGATCGGCGAGGCGCAAAGCACCACGGAACGGGCATGAATGGTGCTCTTCTGGCGTGTGAGGCGATCGATGACTTCAACGCCCGTAGCCTGTCGCCCGGCTTCGTCGGTGAGGACCCGGCTCACAATGCTGTTGTAGCGAAGCTCGAGGCGGCCGCTGGCCAGGGCCTCGCGCATGGGACGAAGCACGCGCGTTGGTTCCGGCCCGATATAGCGCCAGGTGACGATCTTGCGATCGGGCCACTGGCCCTCGACGTCCTGCTTGAATTGCCGTTCTGCCGCCGTCATCTGCGCGCGGTGTGCATAGACGCTGTCGGGCAAGGTGGGGACATGGTCGTCCTCGCCATAGAGACCGAGTGTGCGCTCCACTTCTTCGTAATAGGGCACGAGCTCGTCATAGCCGATTGGCCAATCCACGCCCCGGCCGGTGCGGCTGTGAACCTTGAAATCATCATCGGTCCAGCGCAGAAGCATGCGGCCGAACACATGGGTGCGACCGCCGGCCTGGCGGCTGCGGATCCACACAAAGGGGGCGTCGGGGGGTGTCGTATAGGGCGATTGCCGGTCATTGACGAAGAGGTGGCGTTGCCGCGCGTCGAAAAAGGCTGCCCGTGCCTGAATGCCCTGGCCGCCCATAAAGGCCTTGGCGCGCTGCCAGAGATTAATGTCACTCTGACGGGGCACCGAGGACGGATTAAAGTCGTCCACACCGATTTTCGGACCGGCCTCGAGCTGCAACACACGAAGGCCCCGCGCGGTCAGCTCCTGGGCTGCGAACATGCCGGACGCACCTGACCCAACGATCAAGGCATCGTAAATTGTGTCCGACATAATGGCTCCAAGGGTTCGTTGCTGAGGATGTGTCCGGGGACCGGGCTAGTGCCGTCCGAGATCGTCTGGTGGGGGCGCGACGACCTGGTGTCCATCCACCCAGACCGCGGCGATATTGGCCCGCGTCGTACCATGGATGATCTTTTCAAAGATCGCCTCGGGTCTGGTGATATCGAACAGGCGAATGCCGCCATTCCGCGCCCTCGTATCGATCTGAACCAGATCGAAGCGGCAGCCTGGTTGCAGTCGACCGACCGGCAGGTCGAGCACGTCAGCCCCGCCCGCCGTGGCCAGGTGAAAGGCCGTGACCAAATCAATGGCTGAACCGGCTCTGCCACGGCGCTCTGCCGGCAGGTCTGGATCCACACCATCTTCCAACAGACGCGACGCGCGCACGGTCGTCAGGCAGGCCTCGAACATGGAAGCGGACGGCCCGCCCGAAATATCGGTGCCCAGCCCGACCCGCACCTGCCGCTCAAGCGCCTTGCGCAGCGGAAAGACGCTGTTGGCAAAGTAGATGTTGGAGAGTGCGCAATGGGCGACGCCCGCGCCGCGCCCGGCGACACGATCCATGTCGTCGCCGGACAGAAAGTTCGAATGAGCGAGGACTGTATGGCGCGTCAGAAGGCCGAAGTCGTCTAGAGCCTCCGCATCGCTTTTGCCGAAACGATTGAGGGCATGACCATGCGCCCAGTCGCTTTCCGAGCAATGGGTCTGGATATGGCACGCATGCTCGGCAGCCAATGCGCCAAGCCCGGATAGAGCCTCGGGCGTGCAGGACGGCGTGAACCGCGGTGTCACAACGGGCAGAACGCGTGCCTCGGCATTGTCAGGGTGGGCCCGGATATAGTCGATCACCGCGCGTGTGCCGGACACGGCCGCCACGGCATCGGCATCCCGATAGTCCTCCGGACAGGTGGCAGGGTCGTCCATGGCTACCTTGCCCACCAGCGCGCGCTGCCCAAGTTCGAGGCAAAGATCGGCCAATAGCTTGGTGGCATCTACATGCTGGGTGGCAAAATAGACAACGGTCGTGGTGCCCTGGGCCAAGAGGTCCTCGACCAGCGCCCGGTAGCGCGGGGCGGCAAAGTCGAGATCGGCATAGCGCGCCTCGAGCGGGAATGTGTAGGTGTCGAGCCATTCGGCCAGCGGCGCGTCGAGCGCCAGCCCCAGTTGCGGATATTGTGGTGCGTGCACGTGCAAATCCACCATGCCGGGCAGGCCGTAGTTGCCCCGCGGCAATCGCAGGATATTGCTACCCAGATCGGCTTCCGCAGCGGCACGACCCGCGGCATCAGGACCCAAAACTGCCGTTATCGTTCCAGCCTCGTCCACCGCGATCAGCGTGTCGGTCAAGACCTCAAGGCGGTCGCGCGTCGGCGCATGAAAGAAATCGCCTACAATTGCGCGGCCCCGCAGGCTTGGTTTTTCCGTCAGGCTCATGGTTCGATCTTTCGCACGCTCTGGCGCAGGATCAATTGGCAGGCCACCTCGATACGCTCATCGGCCGCCACGGCCTCACCCTCGACCATGCGGATCAGAAGGTCGGCGGCCTGCTGGCCCAGACCGGTCGTGGATTGCTGGATGGTGGAGAGACTCGGGACCATATAGGCGCCCACCGGCGCGTCGTCGAAGCCGATGACAGACACATCAGAAGGCACATCCAGGCCGGCATCGCGCACCGTCTTGATAAAGCCGATCGCTGTGTCGTCATTGGCGCAGATCACAGCACTGGCGCGACGATCGGGAGCGATCTCCAGATAGTCCTGAGCTGCCTTTGCGCCACCGCCAAAGTTGAAGTCGCCGGGAAAGATCTGCAGACTTTCAGCGGGCACGCCAGCAAGGGTGAGCGTTTCCGATACACCCCTCGAGCGCTGCCCTTCGTGATAATTGCCAGCCCGGCCGCCAATATAGGCAAAGCGGCGATGCCCCATTGCCAGCAGGGTCCGAACCGCCTCGGAGATGGCCGCGTAGTCATTGCTGACGACGCTGGGAATGCCGTCGTCGCTCTGGTCGAAATGCAATGAAACCACGGGCAGGCCGGCATCAGCCAATGTCAATGCGGCGGCCCTGGGCGGCAGTGAGGCCATCAGGATCACCCCGCATATGGTGCCTCCCAGAGCCGTTGTGATGATGTGTTCGTCGGTCCATGCTTCGCGCGACACATTGGCGATCAGCAGATGATAGCCGCGCTCGGTCAATGTCTTGGCCACCGATTCAAGGCCCTCCATCACCGTCTGAGAAGCGCCGATATAGAGAGCTTCGGGCAGGACGATCATGACGGTGCGGGTCTGCCCCATCCGCAGGCTCCGCGCCGTCTGGTTGACGGTATAGCCAAGCTTGCGGGCGGCCGCCTCTACCTTGAGGCGCGTCGGCTCGGCAATGCGCCCCGGTTTGGTCAGGGCCCGGCTTACGGTCGAGGTGGCGACACCTGCTTCCCGGGCAACATCGGCAATTGATGGCCCGGGTGAACGCTCATCATTTTTGGCCATGCTATCCCCCTGCGCCTTCACGACATTTCCGATTCGCCCAATTTTGAGGCAGTGATCACTCTTGCGCACCAAATCAGCATATGCCATGACTATCGCGTTGGCAATCGATTGCCAAACAAAAATGGTCCGACCGGTGCTGGAGGGAAGCCGCGTTCGGAAGGGCCCAGAATGTTGTCATTCACTGGTCAATCCCGGAGGACCGACCGCTATGAAACATCTTCTTCCAGCAGCTGTTCTGTTGGCTGCCACAGCCCTAACCGCTCAGGCGAATGGCCAAAGCGCGATGGACACGCCAGCGACCGGCACCCTGCAGATCTGGATCGGCGGTGCCGAAGCCGAGAAATTGCCAGCTTTCCTCGCAGACTTCGAAGCTGCTAACCCCGAGCTCAAAATCGAGGTCACGCAGATTCCGTCCGACCAGTTTGATACCAAGCTGCTCACGGCCATTGCCGCGGGCACTGTGCCGGACGTAGTGCGCCTCTACTCCCAGAGTCAGGCAGGGCTTCTGGCCACGGGCGCTTTTGCCGAAGTGCCTGAAGGCCTGTTCGACCCCGAAGACTTCTTCATCAATGTCTACAAATCCACCGTCAAGGATGGGGTGGCCTACGGTGTCCCGATGGATGCCTACGCCACCATGTTCCAATACCGGAAGGACCTTGCGGAAGCCGCTGGCCTTGAGGCGCCCAAGACCTGGGACGAGCTCAAGACATTCGCTGCAGCCATGAAGGAGCAGGGCGTTGAATGGCCGATTTCGCTCGATGTTGGCTACGACATTTACAATGCCCAAAGTCTGAATGAATTCGTCCACCAGAATGGCGGCGCCTTCATCAGCGCGGATGGTTCAGCCTGGACTATCAATAGCCCTGAAAATGTCGCTGCGCTCGAATACTGGGGATCGCTGATTGCGGAAGGGTACGCCTCTGCCGATGGTCCGAAATTCCTCGATACCGTGCCTTGGTTTACCTCAGGTCAGATCGCGGCCAAGGACAATGGCCCCTGGCTGGAGCAGTTCCTGGTGGATGCCAATGGCGCTGAATGGATCAAGGACCATCTGGCCACCGCATTGGTCCCTGCAGGTCCTGCGGGCAGTTTCTCGGCCCTGGGTTCGGGTAGCCTTGCCGTGCTCGAAGATGCCGGCAATCCGGACGCCGCCTGGAAACTGATCAGCTATATGACGCAGCCGGAAACCCAGATCGCCTGGTACAAGTACTTCGGCTCGCTCCCCGCCGTTAAGGCCGCCTGGGACGATCCGGCAATCGCCTCCAACCCCTTGCTCGATGCTGAGCGCGAGGCCCTGCTGACGGCAGTGGATATCCCGCAGGTTTCTACCTGGCCGCAGGTTGGCACCTATCTCGGTCAGCAGATGGAACTGGTGGCCCGTGGTCAGGCCAGCGCCCAGGATGTGCTCGACGACGTGCAGATGTTTGCCGAAGGCGTCGGCCTGGGCAACTGATGTCCCCCCGGCCCCGGGCTCTTTGAGCCTGGGGCCAAATCTGGCCGTCCGCCCAGCCTGGAGCTTAGCCTTGTCCCGGATCGCATCCCTGATGTCCGAGCCCCGCCACATGCGGGCGACGACCGCATGGCTCTTCATCGCGCCATTCATGACGATCTTCGTCGTTTTCACCGCAGTGCCGGCGATACTGGCTCTGATCTACAGTTTCACCGATATCGGCGTTGCCGATATCAGGCGTCCGCTCGAGGTCGATTTTGTCTTCCTCGACACCTTTGTCCGGGTATTGACCAATGCTGGATTTCTTAAGTCGGTCTGGACGACTGCGCTCTTCGTAATTGTCGGCGTGCCTTTGACAATGGCGATTGGCCTGGCTCTGGCCATCGGGCTCAACAATGGCATTACCAAGCTGCGGTCCACCTATCGCGCGGCCTTTTACCTGCCCGTGATCACCAATATCGTGGCCGCCGCCGTGATCTGGCAATATGCCTTCACCCTCAGCGGTCCGGTCAATTCCATGCTTGGCTCGCTCGGTGTCACCGGGATCAACTGGCTGGGTGATCCGAAAATGGCCATGCCTACCGTGATCATGCTGGCGGTATGGCGTAATGTGGGCACTTGCATGGTGCTGTTTCTGGCCGGCCTGCAGGCTATCCCGGAAGACGTCTACGAAGCCGCCATGATCGATGGCGCGTCCACCTGGCGGCGGTTTACCGCCATAACCCTGCCATTGCTCAAGCCGGCAACACTGCTCGTCACCGTCCTGATGACCGTGTCATTCATGAATATTTTCGATGAACCCTACCTGCTCACCAAGGGCGGGCCGCTCAGTTCCACCAAATCGGTCGCACTCTGGGTCTATGAGCAGTTCGGCCAGGGCAATATCGCGCCGGCCATGGCCGGGTCCTATGTCATGCTGGCTATTGTTGTGGTTCTGGGCATTGTGCAACTGCGCTGGCTGAGGGCACGATGATCAACAAGCCTCATCCCGTTCTGACCACTTTCCTCTATGGACTTCTGACCCTGGGGGCGATCGTCGCGTTGCTGCCTTTCGTCTGGGTGCTGTTCGGTGCCTTCAAGTCCCAGGCGGAGATCTTGGCTGCGCCGGGCGCCTGGTTGCCGCAGAGCTTCACCAATGTCAGCAATTTCGTGACCCTGTTCGCTGAACGTATGTTCGGCCGCTATATGGTCAATTCGCTGATCGTGTCTGCGGCCACCGTACTGACCAACGTGCTGTTTGCCACAATGGCAGGCTATGCCATGGCCAAGCTCGAATTCCCCGGCCACAAGCTGGTTTTCGGCTGCGTGCTGGCGGCAATGATGGTGCCCTATATCGCGCTGTTCGTGCCCCAGTTCTTCATCATCGTGCAGATGGGGCTGGTCAACACATTGGTGGCCGTGGTGCTGCCGATCGCGGTCATGCCCATCGGTGTCTTCATAATGCGCCAGTTCGCCGACTCCGTACCCGACGAATTGCTTGAAGCCGCACGGCTCGACGGAGCCGGTGAAATCACCATCTTCTTTCGCATCTTCCTGCCTCTGGTCGGGCCCGCCATCGCGACCGTCGCGATCATTACCTTTCTCAATTCCTGGAACTATTTCCTCTGGCCCCTGATCGTGGCTCAGAACCAGGACACCTATACCCTGCCGGTCGGCCTTGCCGTCGCCTCGCAGGGCGCCAGATCCACCGATTACGGATTGCTGCTCGCCGGGGCGATCGTCGTTCTCCTGCCGGTGCTGATCCTCTTCCTTTTCCTGCAGAAATATTTCGTCCAGGGCATTGCCGGCACCGGCATCAAATAGCCCCGTCATACCGAGCCTTGGGCTCAGCAAGGATTTCTCATGCCGTTCACGGTCGCAACCGACATCATCACCTTCTACGATCCGGCATTCTGGGGTCTGAGCACCTTTGACGATGTGCTCGCCTGGGGAGCGGCGAACCCCCGCCCGTTCTGGGACAAAGTGCTGGCAACACTATCCGGCACAGGGGTCACCGGACTTGAACTGACATTTGGACCGGGCAGCATCGACAACGCCCTTCGCGCCTTTGGCAGCGTGGCTGCCTTCAAGTCGGCGCTGGATGCGTCAGGCGTCAGCGTCGTCAGCGCCTTTGTCGCCGATGGTCCGAAATGGGATGGCGACGCAGACCTGCCCGCCATCGTCGCCGATGCAGAACGCCGTGCCGATTTTCTTGCCGAACTCGGCGCCGAAATCCTCGTCTGCGGCCTGCCAATGCGCAAGACCTTCGGCGAACAGCCATCTGTCTTTATCGACGGTCGCTATATGCAGGCCATGGCCGACATTGCCCATGCTGTGGGCGACGCGATCGGCCAGAAGGGGATTAAGCTCGCGCTGCACACCGAGTCCAACAGCACGCTCTGGTATGAACGCGACATCGACCTGCTCATGGCGCTGACCGACCCGCGCTATGTCTGGCTCTGTCCGGATTCCTGCCACATCGCCTTGGGCGGCGGCGATCCGGTGCAGGTCGCCGAACGTCACCGCCAACGCATCGCCCTGGCGCATTGGAAAGACGCGCTTGGTCCCATCGAGGGGCACCTGGTCATC
The DNA here is from genome assembly GCF_037113415.1 of Devosia sp. XK-2. Taxonomy (NCBI): domain Bacteria; kingdom Pseudomonadati; phylum Pseudomonadota; class Alphaproteobacteria; order Hyphomicrobiales; family Devosiaceae; genus Devosia; species Devosia sp. XK-2. Next base: position 277,960 of record NZ_CP146608.1, read on the forward strand.
GACGCAACCATTTATGAGCAGCAGCAGCGCTACATGGCCGACTTCGGCAAGGGCGTGATTGACTGGGCCGGCTGGGCCGCTGCCAATGCATGCACGCCAGGCAGAGATATCGCCTTGATCGAACTTGATGTCGCGGCCGATCCCGTCGCGGCACTGCGCGAGGGCCTGGCCGTCGTATCGCGCTACCGCGCATGATCGCGTTCAGTGCCTGCATCGAAACCGCCTTCACCGAAGACCATGCGGATTTTCCTGCAAGGGTTCGCGCCGCTGCGGCAAGCGGTTTCAGGGCCGTCGAAATCTGGGACTGGTGGACCAAGCCGCTGCCGGACCTGCGCGACGCCCTGCGCGACACCGGGACGACGCTGCATACCCTCTGCGTGGAGGATTGGCGGGACAAATGCCAGCTTGGCGATACGGCAGCGCGCGGCCAATTCATTGATCGGGTGCAACGTGCTGCCGAGGCCGCCATCACATTGGGTACGCCCAATCTGGTGGCGCTGCCAGGCGACCGGCTCGCGGACGTTGACGAGGCCATCCAGCGCGATTGCCTGATGGAGACCCTGGAGGCAGCGGCGACAGCGATTGCAGGCTCGGGTTTGACGCTGCTGCTCGAAGTCGTAAACCGGCAGGTCGAGGGACCCAATGCCTTGGTCCGGGATTCAAAAACCGCGCTTGATCTGCTCCGCCAGCTCGGTCGCCCGGACGTTGCCTTCCTTTATGATCGCTATCACGCCATCCTCAATGCCGAGCCGCTGGGTTGGGCAGTTGCAACCAATATGGATCTGGTCGGCCATGTGCAGGTCGCAGACGTGCCGGGTCGGCACGAATTCGGCACGGGAACGGTCGATTGGGTAATCGAGCTGAATTGGCTTGTCCAAGCCGGATATACCGGCTTTGTCGGGATCGAAGCCATCCCCCTTGGCCCCAGCAAGGACCTGCTGGCCCGGGCCATGCGCCTTCTTAGCCTTGAGGGATAGGCGGATGGCTGGCCTTGTGACCGAAACTTGAGGCGAGTCCGCGCCTTCAATCGGCGATATGGGCAGCAACAGACGGGGGACAAGGGTTACCCTTCGCGTGTCCGCGTACCAAGGCCTCGCCCATCTACAAGGCGACCGGTGGCCTCCGCGCCGATCCTTCTTGGCCATACGAAGACCGGGAATACGGTTCGGTATCTGATCAGGGCGAAAGGTTCTCTTTCATTCGGACAGGGCCGCTAAAGGTATATCCGACGCCGTAAACGGCCCGGATCGGTGAAACCAGACTGGCCTTCTCTTCCAGCTTCCGGCGCAGCCTGCTGACAACCGCATCCAGGTGGCGGTTGTCAAACTGGGTTTGCCGTTTGGAGAGAATGCGCGTGAGTGCCTCGCGCGTGCACGGCTTGCCGAAATTGGTGACGAGCGCGCCGATAAATGCGTTTTCCGTCGCCGTTAGCCGGATCGTCTGACCGGTTGGCGCAATCAGTTTCCAGGAGACACTGTCAAAAATCCACTCCTCCGCCGACGCCTCGTCAGGGGCAGGCACCGTTTTCAGTCTACGCAAGAGGCTGTGAATGGCAGCCGCTATTTCTCGCAGACTGGTATGCTTGACCAGATAGATGTCAGCGCCGCTTTCGAAGCCGCGGACGCGGTTTTCCGCGCCGCCGTGCGCGGTCAGCATGATAATGCCGCAGCCGTTCTGCGCGCGAATTTCCTCGGCAAGCGCGAAGCCGTTCCCGTCAGGCAATGACACATCCAGGATGACGACGTCAGGGGCCGTGCCACCGTCGAGCGCCTCGCGCAACTCGGAAGCGCTGGCCAGCCCGAGCGCGTCAAGGCCCTGCAAGTTCATATAGTCCACCAGGTCAACGCGCAGACTATCCTCGTCTTCCACGATGTAGATGCGGCTCAAACCTGTTCCTCCATCTGGTGGCCCACCATTTCCCCAGGCCGTGGTCCGGGAAAGGGCAGTCGGGCGATGGCGACGGTGCCCCCGCCGGGTCGCGGCGAGAGGGATAGGGTTCCGTTGTGATAGCCCAGAAGTTTGCGGCAGGCGTGCAGACCCAGCCCTGTGCCTGTCCTGCCGCGGGCATTGGACGCTCTGAAATAGCGGCGGCCGAGATGTCCGCGATCTGCCTCGGGCACGCCAATGCCCCGGTCAGAGACTTGAAAAACAAGGATATTCTTGCGTTCAAAGACGGCAATCTCGACCGGTGAATCATCGAAGGAATATTTCAGAGCGTTGTCGATAAGGTTGATCAGCACAGTCCCGAGCATTTCCGGATCGCCCCAATAGCCACGCACCTGTTCGACATTGCCAAAACGTAACTGCCCCTCCTGGCCGGTCAAGATGAACGGCTGCGTGACACTCTCCATCAGCTTGGCGATATCGAGCTCTTCGGATTCGAGGATGCCCTCCTCCTGCTTCTGCCCGGCCAGGAAACGATCGATCAACATGGTCATGCGTTCGATAGACTGATCGATCCCGACCAGGCGTTTTGCGACCGTTTGGGGCGGCCGCTCAAGGACGGCCTCGATCATGTCCCGCGCGTAGCGGATCGCCGCCAGCGGGGTGCGGAATTCATGGCTGACCATATGCATGAGCAGGTTCTGCTCCTCGCGGGCAGCGCGCTCCGCATCGAGGCTGGCAGAGAGCTCGACTTCCAGCCTCCGCCGCTCGGCAACCTCATTGGCAAGAGCTGTATTGCGGTCCTGCAGATCGGCAAAAAGACGCATGCTGACCATGCACAACAGGCAGATGAAAAGCGCGGTGATGAACAAAGTGCCTTGGAAGAAGTACCAGGCGTTCACGTTGCTCAGGATCGGACCGTTTTCGACAGTCGCCGGCACCCAATAGACAAACAAGCTCTGGAGCAGGCTGGCCCCGGCATATTCGGCCAAAAGACCAATGGTGATCCAGCGCAGGAACCGCGACTGCGTGTGGCTGAGATAAACCGAGCGCGCCAGAAGCCCCATCATGACCACGGTGAATGCTGTGGACAGGTGAATGCGCAAGGCGAGATCGGCCGGCACATAGACGACCGCCAGTGTCCAGAAGAGGATGTGCAAGGCAAGAAACACGATCCCAATTTTAATGAAACTGGGCCGGCCGAGGAAGCGTGCAACGCCGTCAGCCAGCAGGACCAGGCCGATCTTGAGAACAAGGTTGTCGGTCACGATCCGCCACAAGGCCGGGTCGGGCCCGCGCTCTAGCAGCAGCAGCAAACCAAGGGCGATGGCGGTGAATCCGGCCGCGAGGAACTTGAGCTGGTAGAGATGCCGCCAGGCCATCCAGATCAGAATCCAGGCAATCGCCAATAAGGCGGTTATGCAGAATTCCAGCACCAGCAGCGTCTTGAGATCGAGCATGCCTCAGTGATCGCCCAGCCTGACGGTCTGTGCAAGCCTTGGCAGCACCGTTGCTTTCGGCGGCAGGTGAATTTGCGCTGGTAATATTGGTCCGAAGGCAGTGCTTCGTCAGTTTTCGTCAGAATCGGTCAGAATTGGTAGGTGGAACGCCCTCAAAACCGACTGTATCCCGAGGGCCAGGACGACATGCGTGCATGTCGAGCCGCGCGCTTGGGAGACGTGTGAGGATGCTGGTAGCAGGCTTGAAGCCCGGCCGATTGCAGATGGGCAGAGACAGGGAGATGACGCACAGGACCATGCGTACGTCTCGCCTGCTTGCCGCATCTCTGTTGATGAGCACGGCGCTGGTGCCGTTGGCCTGGGCGCAGGACATTCTCCCCTCAGACGGTCAATTCGTTGCCGGTAGCGGCACAATCACTGCCGATAGCCAAACGATGGAGATCAACCAGATCTCGCAAGCAGGCATCATAAACTGGGGTGAATTTTCCATCGGCGCAGGCAACCAGGTCCATTTCAACAATGGGTCCGGCGGAACGCTTAACCGCGTGACCGGCAACATCCCCAGCCTGATCAATGGCGGCCTGAGCGCTACAGGTAGCGTTTTTCTGGTCAATCCATCCGGCGTGGTCGTTGGGACAGACGGCGTGGTCGAAACCGGCGGTTCCTTTGTTGCCTCGACCCACGACCTTTCGGATGCCGACTTCCTCGATGGCGGCAGCATGACGTTCTCGGGCACCAGCACCGCTGGCGTGGTCAATGCCGGAACCATCCGCTCCGCACAGGGCGATATTGCCCTTATCGCTCGCGAAGTGGCCAATATCGGCACGCTCGATGCCCCCAACGGCATGGCTGGTCTGGCCGCAGGCTATCAGATTTTGCTCAAGGATACGGCCGATGCCGACGGCCTCCTGTCGGTGGAAATCGGCGGCTCCGATACCTCCGCGACCAATGCCGGCACGATAACGGCTGCCAGCGCCGAAATCCGCGCCAATGGCGGCAATGTCTATGCCTTGGCGGGAAACACGGACGATGTGGTCAAAGCGACAGGCGCCAGCACCTCCGGCGGGCGGATATTCCTGACAGCCGGCGCGGATGGTCACGTCGAGGCGACAGGCACGTTTGAAGCGCGCCGCGAGACACCCGCAGATGCAGTGTCAGATGGCGGCGACATCCTGTTGACTGGCGGCACGATCAACGCCAACGGCCGCTTCGATGCCTCGGCGGTGGGAGCTGACGGGGCCGGCGGCAATATCGTGCTTTATGCCGATGAGACGGCCGATGTCGGTGGTACATTCGGGGCACGCGGCGGCGCGGGCGGCGTGGGCGGATTTGTCGAGACCTCCTCTGCCGGCACCATCAACTATGCTGGGATCTCGGTGGACACGTCCTCTGTGGGCGGCATGGCGGGCGAATGGCTGATCGACCCCATCACCCTGACGGTGGATGCTGCTGCTGCAGCGACGATCTCGACTAATCTGGCCAGCACCAATGTCTCGCTTCAGACGACCGACTCCACGGCCAGTGGGCCAGGCAATCAGAGTGCGGGCGACGGCGACATTATCATCGATTCAGGCATAAGCTGGACCAGCGCCAATACGCTGACTCTCAACGCCTATAACAACATCGCCATCAACGCGGCCATCAATGGTCAGAACGGCGGATTGACGCTTCTCGCCTACGGTAACAGCAGCACAGACGCGGTCGGCACGATCTCGACGGGCGCTGGCGGTGCGGTCGATGTCGGCAATTTTACGCTCAACCGGGGTGTCTGGGAGCAGGTCGGTGCCGGCCTGCCAGATTTTTCCGCAAACGGTATGGATGTTAGATTCGGCACCTTCATCCGCGCCTTGGGCGGAGATGGTACCTATACAGATCCCTATGCGCTGTTTGACATCTATGGCTTGCAAGGGATCACCACCAATGACTGGCGCGGCCGCAGGTCTGGCGATGTCAGTCTTTACTATGAACTCGCCAACGACATCGACGCATCAGCGACGTCGTCCTGGAATGGTGGCGCCGGTTTCGCGCCTGTCGGTCTGCGCGGAAGCCTGGATGGAAACGGACATGGGATTGACGGGCTTTATATCAACCGGCCGTCCCAAAGCAATGTTGCCCTCGTAAGCTACTGGGAAGACAACTATTTTACCTCCGGACGAGCGCTGGAAATAAAGGATCTCACAATCACCAATGCGACCGTCACTGGCGACAGCCAGGTAGCGATCCTGGTCGGCGACACAGGTGGTGCCGAGGCTCACAATATGTCGAATGTCGCTGTCAGTGGCACCGTCCAGGCGAATAGCTGGGGTTCAGGCGTAGTGGCCAGGTATCACGGTGGCATTGATCAGTCGATCATGACCAATGTGCATGCCGATGTATCCGTTACGACAACGAATGGAGGCGGTGCCGCTGGCGGTCTGGTCAGCATCATGAGAGAAGGCCTGACTATATCGAATTCCAGCTCAAAAGGGACCATTAGCGGAGGGAACGTCGGCGGATTGGTGGGAACCGTCGACGACGACAATAACAGGATAGAAAACTCCTATTCGACGGCGACAGTTATCGCTGATGGCGCCTTCAGAGAGGCCGGCGGACTGGTTGGTGAAGCCGAGGACATTGCGATCAGCAATTCCTATTTCGCCGGGCAGGTACTCGGCACCAATGGTGCTTCCGCTGGCGGTCTTGTGGGTCAGGCCGACAGAAACACGGTCATTGAGAACGCCTTTGTGACCGGGCTGGTGGAGGCCGAAGGCGACGTGGGTGCGCTGGTCGGCCAAGCCGCTGATAACAGCGTATCCATAACCGACTCGACCTGGGACACGGATACGACCGGGCAAAGTGAGGCGATTGGCTATTCGGGTTTCTCTACGCCGACGGTGACCAATACGAACGGCCTGGCGACATCGGAAATGCAGGGCACGCTGGCCTTGGACGGCGTCTCTCTGGATAGCGGCATTTGGGGAACTGGCAGCGGACTCTATCCCTATTTCAACTGGGAATATGCAACAGCGCCTGAGGCGATTTCCGGCACGGTCTATACCGATGCGGGCAACACGGCCTGGTCTGGCGCAGGTATCGGCGCGATCTCTGGCGGCAATCTGCTTGGAACCGCAAGCACGGGGGCGAATGGCTATTATTACATCCTGACCCCGTCCGGCTCCATCGATCCGTCCGGCGCGCTGGCTTTTCTCGACGGCGAAAGCACGCAAGCGGCAGCCTTTGGTGACAGCGTCTCGGGCACGGGGATTGCCGGGCTCGATATGTATGGCACGTCGCTCAACCTCGTCACTGGCTCGGCATCCCTGTCGGGTACCGTGGCGGACCTTTCCACAACGCTGGGCAGCTATAGTGATACCGATCTCGACTTCATCGACGCAAGCGCGACGCAACTTACGACCAATGGCTACGGGCTCTATGTCGAGGCGGCGACGGATTACCTGCTGGATCAGGACCTGACGTCGGGCGGAGACTTGTCGCTGACCAGCGGTGGCGCCTTCTCGATCGATGCCGACCGTGCATTGAGGTCGACCAATGCCGGTTCGATCCTGCTCAACAGCGGCATTATCTGGAATGGCACCGGCACGCTGACGCTGACCTCCGACGACGATATCGCGCTCAACGCCGCCATCGACGGCAAGAATGGCGCGATGACGCTTGCGGCATGGGGCAATGGCAGCAGCGACGATGTCGGCACGATATCGACGGGTACTGCGGGCACCGTCGATATCGGCAGCTTCAGACTGAACAGGGGCACCTGGGAGCAGGTCGGAACGACCCTGCCGGCCTTCTCGGCCGATGATTTCAACCTGGCAAGTTCCGCCAATGCCACCTTCATCCGCGCGCGCGCGGGCGACGGGACGATTGCAAACGCCTATCAGCTCTTCGATCTCTATGGCCTGCAAGGCATGACGGTTCGGGATGCACGAAGCAATGATTCAGCCGACTACGGCGTGAATTATCAGCTTGTCAGCGATATCGATGCCTCGGCGACCGTCAACTGGAATGGCGGCGCCGGGTTCGCGCCCGTAAACCTGGGCGGAAGTCTGGACGGAAACGGACACACCATTGACGGCCTCTTCATCGACCGCCCGGGCAGTTCTGCCGGCCTTATCTCTTATTGGAGCGACAGGGCTGTCAGTGACGCACCGGACGTGGAAATCAAGGACCTGAATGTCACCAATGCCGATGTGACCGGGAGCACCGCCGGAATTCTGTTTGCGGAGCAAAGCTGGGGCACCCAGGCAGCACACAATCTTACCAATATACGTGTCAGCGGCTCGGTGACCGGAACCACGGCGGGCGGCGTCGCCGGATCGGCCGCGGGCAATTTCGACGGTGTCCGCGGCCAATCCACGGTCAGCAATGTTCATGCCGATGTGGCGGTTTCTGGGGGAGCATTCGGACGGACTGGCGGACTGTTCGGCGACGCCAACGAACATCTCACGATCGTCAATTCAAGCGCGACGGGAACCGTCGATGGTGGTTCCTATGCAGGCGGCCTCGTCGGCTCCACGTATGACGATGTGACGATCAGGGACAGCTATTCCACCGTAGCGGTCACCAGCAACGACTTGGCCGGCGGGCTGGTGGGCTACGCGTCAGGCGGCCTTGAAATATCCAACGCCTTCAACGCCGGAAATGTGCGGGGAACATCGGCTGGCGGCCTGGTTGGCATGGGCGCTTCCAGCGTCGGGATTGCCGACGCCTATTCGTCCGGCACCGTGACCGCCACGGGAGGCAGCGGCTATGCCGGGGGCGTCGTCGGCTATGCTGATCGATTTGTAGATATTCAGACCACCTACGCCACCGGCGCGGTGACCGGCGCCACCGCAGGCGGCCTTGTCGGCGCCATGCAGGCGGCGACCACGAGCATCACCAACAGCGTCTGGGATGTCGAAACAAGCGGCCAGGCGAGCGCTGTCGGCAATGCCGGCCTGGGTACCATCAGCAATGTCGATGGCGCGACCAGCGCCGAGATGAAGCAGCTCTCGATCTTTACCGGCCACGGCTTCGATGTCGATGACAAGGGCGGCACGGGCGCGATCTGGCGCATTTACGAGGGTTATACAGCGCCGCTGCTGCGCAGCTTCATGACCGGCCTGACGATAACGGGAGGGGATGTTGCCAAGATCTATGACGGCAGTGCGACGAGCACCGATGTCGGCACGCTGATCTATGATCCTGCAGGTCTCGATTCCTCACTGATCTTCGGTTCACCCCTCTATCGCGCATCCGGTGCCGAAATCGGCCGCTATAGCGGTGCCGATCTAACCCTGGACGGGCTCTATTCGAACCAGTTCGGCTATGACATTTCATTCGCCCCCGGCACGCTGATGATTGTGTCACCAGTCAGTCCACCCAATGTTGATCTTGAGCGGAACCGGCTCATGGACGCGGCCACGTCGGGAGATGGATCGCCGGAATGCGATCCTGGCGTCATCGGCGACGAGCAGATGCCCGCCACCTATCCCTGCAATGTCCGCTACGGAGAGTATCTGCGCGCGGAGGCCGAATGAGCAGGCTCGTCCCAAGCCGGGCTATTGCTGCCGTTGTCCTCGCTGGCGCATTGATCGCGCCGGCCGAGATCAGTGCGCAGACAGCTCTTGAGCGCAATTTACCCGCGCGCGACGCCGCCGATCCGGTCTCTCTGGATATCGAGGCGCAAACGTTTGGCGCGGCCGACGACACCCCGCTCGGGGTCGATCTGGTGGGAATCCATCTGATCGGGCTCGACGAGGCTGTAGCGGCGGCGCCCCCCAGGGGCATTAGCGGTTCGCCACGTGGAATTGATGCGCCAACGCTTCAGGCCGCCTTGTTGCCCCTGCTGGACCAACCATTATCATTGGCGTTGGCGGGTGAGGCCCAGGCGGCCATTGCGCGGGTTTACAGGCAGGCGGGCTATCCCTTCGTTTCCGTGACACTGCCACCGCAAGAGGTGACCGGCGGCGTTTTGCAGATCCGCGTCATCGAGTTTAGCGCCGGCGATGTGGCGGTTTCAGGGGTCGATCCGGACCATGCGCTGGATGTCGTTTCCGCCCTCAGGATCGCCAGGGGCGAGCGCATCGATGCGCGGGCTCTCGAAGAAGACCTGAACTGGTTGAGCCGCTCGCCCTATCTGCAGGCAGAAGGCGTGTTCCGCCCCGGCGAGACCACGGCGCTCAGCGATCTCAATGTCAATATCGTCACCAGCAGGCCCTGGCAGGTCTCCGCTGGTTGGTCCAATTCCGGCTCTGAGGATACGGGCCGCGATCGCTTTTTCCTGGGTTTGGCTGCCGGGCTGCCGGTGCCGGACGGCCCCTGGGGCTCCTATCAATTGACCACAAGCGATGACATCTGGCGCAATCCAGGCATCATCGTGCCGCAGGCGGGAGAGTTTCCCCTCTATGTCAGCCATGCCGGGCGACTGACGATCCCCACATTGCCGCGGCAAAGCCTGGAGATTGCGCCCACGATCGTGATGACGCGCAGCGAGCCCAACGCGTTCATCGCTTTTGAAAACACCACGCTTGAACTGCCCGTCATCTATCGCTCGGCGGTTTCGAACCTGCTTCCGGGCCGGTATTGGGGCGATATCTATGGCGGCGTTGAATTCAAGCATCTCCAGCGCGCGACCTACTTCAGCAATATTCCGGTCGCCAAGGGCGACGCGGATCTGTTCCAGCTGGTCCTGGGCTGGAATCATCGCCTTGCCGATCCCTGGGGGCAAACCGTTCTCGACTTGCGCCTCAAGGCCAATCCCGGCGGCGTGCTCCAGGGCAATAATAACGCCAGCTGGCAATCGTTCTCGAACGGGCGGGTCAATGACGCGAGCTATGCCTATCTTGCATTCGATATCAGCAGGACAACGCCACTGCCGGGGAGATTGGCCTGGATCAGCACTTTGTCCGGAACGCTGGCCGGTCAAGCCCTGCCGGATACAGAACGGCTGTCTCTAGGTGGACGCTTTGCCGTTCGTGGCTACGACCACGACGATGCCAGCGTCGACAGCGGCGTGCTCTGGCGCAATGAATTGCGCTTGCCGACCATCCCGCTTACAGGTGATTTGCAAGACCTACCTGCAAGCAACATCTCTCCTTACATCTTTGCGGATATCGGAACGGGTATTGACCAGGCCAGCAAGAACAGCACGACGCTAGGCAGCCTGGGGGCGGGTCTCGATCTGTCAATCGGTGAGACCTTCTCGGCCAATGCTTTTACCGGCGTAGCGCTGATGGACACTGACACAACCAAGACCGGGGACTGGAAGCTGCAGCTATCGGTTACGGCCCGGTTCTGAAACGCTACCCGACGCGATTTCGCCAGTACCGAATTTGTTGTGTCGCATGCTCCCAGTGCCGGTCGGCAACGGCTTACCTGCCCTGGCTATGGTCCATGGATTAACCTGGTCGCCTGATGCACAAGTCGCGACAGATGTGTCTTAGCCTCGTGAATGTTTGTCATATCACGAGATTTTCTGTCTCTCGGCGAAGAAATTCACCGGGCGTTAAGGCTAATAATTTCTTTATGGCGCATTCATTTTGAGTTGGGGGAATATCATGATCCGCGCCGTTACCGTTACAACTGCCTTGCTGCTGTCTAGCATCTCGTCGATTGCTGCTGACCTCTACGTGCCAGTGACGCCCCAGCCAATCTACGAAGCCGGAGGCTTTGACTGGAATGGCTTTTACATCGGCGTGCATGCCGGCGGGGAGCAGTATCGCCTGGCTTCATTCGCCGTACTCGGCGGGGTGGTGGGTTTTAACTACCTGGCCACGGATTCGCTGCTCCTCGGTGTCGAAGCCACCGCCGATTACACCTGGAACAATGCCGGAAACGGCGTCGATCTTTTTGCCAATGCGCGCGCCGGCTGGCTGGTGACGGACCCGGTGCTGGTCTATGCGCTGGCCGGTGTCGGCTCGTATACCAGCGGTGGCAATAGCGTGAACCTTTATCAGTTCGGCGGTGGCGTGGAGTTCGCCGTTGCTGATCAACTGACGGTCCGTGGCCAGCTTACCGGCGAAGGCAATTTCGGGGGCACCCGGCTCTTCAATGCCGCCCGCGCGACAATCGGTGCAGCGTTCCACTTCTAGAGCGTTTCAACGAAGCGGTGAAATGCTCTAGGCGGCAGGCCGCGCCAAGGCAAAAGGGCGGTTGATGCCCGATCAATAGTGGTGGCCCGGGCCTGAATTGCGTGCATCGCAAGGCCCGGGTCATCCATATCGGCGCGCAGGACCGGGACGCGACGCCTACCAAGGCATGGCGCGAACGCTGACGTCTATCATTTGTGCTGGCCCGGAAAAGACAGATTTGTCTCGCTTCTGTGCGGAAAAGCCGGGCCCATTCAGTTTGGCTCGGTGACGACCAGATCGCTGAGCTGAACCGCGTTTTCGTCGCCGACGACTGCCACGGGGGCGCTGGTGCCAAGGTCGAAGGTCTGTTTTTCCTCGGTGGGTAGGCCTTCGCGGCGGCTGAGCCGGAAGCTGACATAGCCGATCAGCGCGATCTGGATCAGGGCATTGGCCAGGAAGAAGCCAGGCTGGCCCAATAGTTCGATGGTGGCCGAGGACAGAATCGGCCCTATGGTCGATCCGATCCCGTTGAGGAGCAGCAGGCCGGCAGAGATTTCGACATAGTCGGCGCGATCGGCAAAGTCGAAGACATGCGCGGCGGCAATGGCATAGGCAGGCAGCAGGCCTGCCCCGAAAGCACCGCCCAGGGCAAACCAGACAAGACTGGTCTCGGCCGTCAGCCAAAGCGCGGCGCCCACCGCGGCGCAAATCAATGCCAGACCGATAAGAACCTTGCGTCGGTCTATCCGGTCGGAAAGCCTGCCGGCCGGCACCTGCGCCAGCGCACCGCCAATGACGGCGGCGCTCATGAACCAGGCCGCATCCCCGATATTGCCGCTCACAATATTGGCATAGGCAGGCGCCAGGGCCCAGAACGAACCGGTCGCCAGACCGATGAGGAAGATCGCTATTGTGCCCGTCGGCGAGAGGCGAAACATCCGCATCGGTCGGAAACGGACAACGGTAATCGGCGGTGGCTGGCTCGAGCGGGTCAGGGCGATCGGAACGGCGGCAAGCGAGACCAGAACCGAGGCGATGGAAAACAGGATGAAGGAGGAGGGCTGGAACAGCGTGACCATCATCTGGCCAATGGTGATGACGGTAAAGTTCACCGTCACATAGGTCGAGATCAGGGCGCCGCGCGTTTCATTGGTTGCCTGGTCATTGAGCCAGCTTTCGACCACCAGGTAGAGCCCCGCCAGGCAGAAACCGGTAATCATGCGCAAGATGACCCATACGCTGGCATCGACGGCCATGGGATAGCCAAGCGCCGACGCCGAGGCGATCGCAACCAGGGCGGCAAAGGTGCGGATATGGCCAACCCGCATGATCATCGAGGGGGTGAAGGTGCAGCCGAGCACAAAGCCGAAGAAATAGCCTGAACCGAGCAGGCCGAGCTGAAAGGCGCTGAAACCTTCGATGCCGCCGCGGATCGGTAGCAGCATCAATTGCAGGCCATTGCCCATGATCAGGAAGGCCACGCTCAACAGGATCGAGAACGCGGCCAATATCGGCGCTGGCTTGGCAATGGCGTTCACGGCGATTGGCTCCTGTCCTATGGAGGTGTGAAGAGGCGAAAGCGTAAAATCGGCCTTTACCTCCCACACACACTGCCCGACTGGGGTGCCGGGCTAATCGAGCACCGCCTGCAGGAATTCGCGGGTGCGCTCCTCGCTGGGATCGGTGAACAGCTCTTCGGGCGCGCCTTCCTCGCGAATCCGGCCCTGATCGAAAAAGCAGACACGGTCCGAGATTTCGCGGGCAAAGCGCATTTCGTGAGTTACCAGCAACATGGTCAAGTCATGCTCATGGGCCAGCTTGCCGATCACGTTGAGCACTTCCCCCACAAGCTCGGGGTCGAGCGCCGAGGTCGGCTCGTCAAAGAGCAGGATATTGGGCCGCATGGCCAGGGCCCGGGCAATGCCTACACGCTGTTGCTGGCCGCCCGAGAGCTGGTGCGGATATTTCTGCGCCTGATCGGCGAGGCCCACCAGTTCGAGCAGGTCTTCCGCACGCGCCCGGGCTTCCTGTTTGGACAGGCCCAGCACCTTAACCGGCGCCTCGGTAATATTGCGCAGCACCGTCATATGCGGGAACAGGTTGAACTGCTGGAACACCATGCCGAGCTGGGCGCGCATCTTGTGCAGATGCGCCTCGCTGGCCGGCTTGAGCGAGCCATCCGGGCCCTTTTCGTGCCAGAGGGGCTCGCCGTTCACGGTCACAACCCCGCCATTAATGCCTTCAAGCGTCATCAGAATGCGCAGCACGGTCGACTTGCCCGAGCCCGAGGGCCCGATGATCGACACTTTCTCGCCCTTCCTGACCTCGAAATCGAGCTCGTTGAGCACGGTGAGATCGCCGAAGCGCTTCACCACCTTATCGAATTTGATGATCGGTTCGTCACTCATTTCAAGGGAATCCCCTGCTTGGGCAGCCAGGTGTCGAGCAGGCGCACGCCGGCCGAGGCCACCAATGTCATGATCAGATAGAGCGCGCCGACCATGGAGAGCGGCACGAGATAATCGAAGGTCCGGTCGCCCACGATCTTGGCGACATTGAGCATTTCGAGCACGGTCACGACCGAGAGCACCGGCACGTCCTTCATGATCGAGACGAGATAATTGCCCATGGCGGGGATGATGCGCGGGATCGCCTGCGGCACCACCACATGGGTAAAGGTATGGGTGGCCGAAAAGTTCAGCGCGCGTGCCGCTTCGCGTTGATCGGTCCCGACGGCCTCGAGCCCGGCCCGATAGACCTCTGAGGTATAGGCGCTGTACTGGATGCCCAGCGCCAGGGCGCCGGTCAAAAAGGCCGGCAGGACAATGCCGTATTCGGGCAGCACGTAGTAGAGAAAGAAAAGCTGTACCAGCAGAGGCGTGTCGCGGATGAATTCGGTCACCACCCGCGCCGGCCAGGCGATGAGGCGCGAGGGTGCCGATTTCAGGACGGCCCAGATCAGCCCCAGCACCAGGGCGACGCAGAAGCCCAGCACCGTGGCCTGGATGGTCACTACCATGCCGGTCAGCAGGATCGGCAGGATGGACAGGGCAAAGGCGAGGGGACTGGAAAGGTCCCATTCATATCCAAATAGCATGGGTCAGCTCCCTGCCGTGCGCCAGCGGCTCACATAGGCCTCCAGGCCCCGCATGATGACGGTCAGCACCAGCGCCATGCCGAAATAGGTCAAGAGCAGCATCGAATAGATCGTCGTGCTGTCCTGGGTGAAATTGCGGATCTGCTCGGCGCGGAAGGTCAGGTCTCCCAGGCTGATCAGCGACACCAGCGCGGTGTCCTTCAGGTTCTGCACTGCCAGATTGCCGAAGGATGGCATCATTTCCGGCACGGCCTGCGGAATGGTCACAGTCCAAAGGGTCTGGCGCGGCGTGAAGTTCAGCGCCCGCGCTGCCTCGTGCTGGTCCTTGTGCACCGCCTCAATGGCGCCGCGCACGACCTCGGCGCCATAGGCGCCGATATTGAGCCCCAGCGCCAGGACGCCGGCAACCACGGGCGGCAGCCTCAGGTCAATCCCGATGGCCATGCCGGCAATGGGCAGGGCGAAATAGAGCCAGAACAACTGCACCAGCAGGGACGTTCCGCGAAACACCTCGATATAGGCGACCGAAACCCCCTTGATGGCCCAGTTGGACGAAATCTTGCCGATGCCGAACGCGAAGGCCAGTATGGCCCCCAGGACGGTCGAATAGACCGTTAGCTGTATTGTCACCCAGGCCCCCTGCATCAGGGGCGGGAGATATTCGGTCCAGTGCATGTGTCAGCTTCCGTGCAATGGTTGAAACGCGCCGAGGGCGGGCGCTGCAGCACCCGCCCAGAAATCGGCCTGTGACGCCGGTTTATTCGGCGGCGCAGAGCTCTTCGGTGGTGCGCTGGCCCGATCCGTCGACATCGGACTGGGTGAAGCCGTAACCCAGAAGGGTCTCGGACCAGTCCTCGGTCTGCTTGTATTCGGCAAGGGCCTCGTTCACGGCGTCGCGCAGGTCCTCATTGCCCGAGGCAAAGGTGAAACCGCCCCAGCTGCGCACTTCCTCGCCGTCGATCACCGGGTCGGTGAACTCACCGGCCACTTCCACGCCGTCATTCTGATCGGCAAGGCCGCTGGCGGTGAGGCTGGTGGCCGCATAGGCGTCGGCCCGGCCGGTCGAAACGGTCGAAATGGCATCGGCATTGGCCGCGATAGTGACGAGATTGGCTTCGTCCACGCCCAGCTTCTGCATCATTTCGAGCTGGTCGGCGCCTGCCATGATGGCGACCTTGAGGTCGGGATTGTCGGCAAAATCCGAATAGGCATGGATATCCTTGGGATTGCCGGCGGCCACCAGAAGGCCCTCGCCATAGGAGGTGTTCGGCTCGGAAAAGAGCACCTGCTGGCAGCGGTCAGGCAGGATCGCCATTTCGGCGGCCACCATGTCGAAGCGGTCGGCCTGCAATCCCGGGATCAGCGAGGAGAAATTGGTGGTGACCCACTCGATATTCTCAACGCCCAGCTTGTCCATAATGGCCTTGGCCACATCCGGGCCGGCACCCTTGGCCTCGCCGCTGGGATCGACATAGCCGTAAGGAATTTCATTGGCCACGGCGATGCGGATCGACCCGCTTTCCTGGATCTCTTCTAGCGTGGCAGCGCTGACGGCGGTGGAAGCCAGAGCCGAAGCAGCGATGGCGGACAGCGCCATGACTGCGGCTTTTCCGAATTTGGTCATGTGTGTTCTCCTCATTTCTGTGTCTTGGGGCGTTTGAAACCGGCTGCTGCCCATCCCGCAGCCGGCCGTGGATCAGGCGGCCGCGTGCAGTTTTTGCTGCGGCGCGGTTGCCCAGTCTTCGATCAGGCCCTTGTGCAGGGCCGCGATAGTGGCTTCGAATTGATCGGGTTCGACCAGGACCTGCAGGTCGACCTTGCGCAACAGGTCGTGCATGCCCAGCGGTTCGATGCCCGCGGCCGAAAGGGCCTGAATGGCCTGAGTCAGCACTTTGGGGGATCGGAGGTCCCGGCCAATGGCCGAAACCAGCGCGATCTTGCGAAGCGAAATGTCGGCGGTAGGGAAGGCCGTGGACAGGTCCGCCTCGACCCGCTTGATCGCCTTCATCGAGCCCTTGAGATAATGGGTGATGGTATTGGCATTGGAGGTCTTGGCGATGATCCAGACCTTGTGGCGTTTCAGCGCCTCCAAGATCTCGGCGTCATAGCCCTTCACCCCGACCATGTCCTGGTCGTAGAACTCGAAGGCATAGACTTGTCTGAGACCGGTCACGATCTCGACCTGTGGCGACTGCGCCGCCAGGTCGGAGCGGATGACCGTGCCGGGATGCTCGGGCTCGAACGCGTTCTTCACCCGCAGCGGAATGCCAGCTTGCCGGAGGCTCTTGGCGGCCCGAGGATGGATGGCTTCCATTCCCATATTGGAGAGCTGGTCGGCCACGTCGTAATTGGTCTCGCCGATGACACGCACGGCCTCGGGCGATACCAGCCGCGGATCGGCGCTCGAGAGGTGGAACTCCTTGTGGATGATCGCCTCGCGCGCTCTGGTCACGACCGTCAGCCGCGACAGTGTCACCTCCGAATAGCCCCGGTCATAGGTGCCCATCAGCGCTTCGCTGCACTGGGCGTAGCCGGTCACGATCGGCAATTCGGTGCTGAGATCGACATCGGCCAGCGCGCGCTCAATGGCTTCGTCTAGCGTGTACTGCCCCTCGTCGCGCCAGCCGGTGAGATCGATCATCCGTGCCCTGACGCCATTGAGATTGAGCAGCAGGGCGGTGTTGAAGGCCGAATGCGCCTCGCCCAGTGAGGCCAGCATTTCGCGTACCGTAAGAAGGTGCTGCCCAAGCTGAAAGTGACCGAACGAGCAGAGGCGTTGCAGGTCGATGAGACAGGAGCGGACGCCTTCGATGCGCTCGCGCGCAAAGCGATTGGCCGATTGCCGCGCACCTTCGTCGGCAAAGATGCGCTCATTATGGGAAAACATCTTCTCGGCCACGGCGCTGAGCTCGTCACCCCAGCCCCAACCGCTCTCGGCGCTGGCAAACAGGGCATAGACCCCCGGCTTGCCCGATTTCTTGTGTTCGAGCAGGTCATCGGTCATCCCCGCATAGGCCGAAACCACGAAGATGCGGTTGTAGAGCTCGGCACCGCTTCGATCGCCGATCAACACGGTTTCGAGCAGTTCCTTGGTGCGGGACATCGAGGTGCCGCCGATCTTCTCGACGGTATGGCGCGGGCTTTCGATAGTCATGAAGTCTCCGACCGCTCCCTGGTCAGGGAGCGGAGCCATTGTTTTGGTTGTGAGGGTTTCAAAACCGGCCTCAGCCGATCTTGCCGGTCTCGATGTTGATCGGGCCCTTGGGGGCGCGCGAGCTCAGGAACGCCGGGCGAGGGTTCTTGGCAGCGAAGGGCTGCACCACCCGGTTGGACCAGGCATTGTAGACGAAGAACGCGTTCGAGCGCGGGAAGGGCGTAATATTGCCGTTCGAGCCATGCATCGTATTGCAGTCGAACAGCACCACGGTCCCGGCCTTGCCCGAGGCATAGTCGATGCCGTGTTCCCTGGCCATCTTGGTCAGCGCCTCGTGCGAGGGCACACCGATTTCCTGCTTCTTGAGCGAGGTCTTGTGGTTGTCCTCGGGGGTCTCGCCGGCACAGGCGATGAAGTTCTTGTGCGTGCCCGGCATCAGCATCAGCGGGCCGTTGAGCGCATCATTGTCGGTGAGCAGGATTGAGGCCGAAATGGCACGCATGCGCGGCATGCCGTCCTCGGCGTGCCAGGTCTCGAAATCCGAGTGCCAATAGAATTCCTTACCTGTGAAGCCCGGCTTATAGTTCAGGCGCGACTGATGGAGATAGACCTCGTCATCAAGCAGGAAGCTGACGGCGCCGGCAATGCGGCGGTCGCTGGCGAGGCGCGCAAAAAGCGCATTTTCCTCATCGAGGCGGAAGACCGTGCGCACCTCGTCCGAACCCGGTTCGGTAATGACATTATCCTCGGCGATTTTTGCCTCGCCCGAGCGCATATGGGCGGATTCCTTCTGCAGCGCGGCCACTTCGGCCGGCGAAAAGACATCCTTGAGGATCAGATAGCCGTTTTTCTCGAAGCTCTCGGTTTGCGCGCGCGTCAGCGGCGCTTCCGGGCTCCACTTGCCCCAGACCACGGGGTCCTTGCGCGCCTGCCACTTTTCAGCGGGCAGACGCGTCGGGTAGTCGTCGTGATTGGCGGTGTCGAAAGCTGACTGGGTCACAGGGTGTCGCCTTTCAGTTGGTATGTTGTGAAGACGCTCAGGCGTCTTCGGGAGCCGGAGCGTAGGAGCCGTCCTCGCGGTGCACTTCCTGGCCGGTTACCGGCGGGTTGAAGCAGCACGCCATCACCATCTCGCTCCTGGCGGTCAGGCGATGCTTGTCATTGAGGTTGAGCCCATACATCACGCCCGGACGGATCTGGTGCACCGTGCCGGTGTCCAATTCCTCGATCGAGCCTTCACCCGAGATGCAATAGACGCTCTCAAAATGGTGTTTGTAATGAAACACATGGCTGGTGCCCGCATGGATGCGGGTAATGTGGAAGGAAAAGCCCATCCCGTCGCCGGCCAGCAGCAGGCGGGTGCTATCCCAGCCATTGGAATTGACGAGGCGGTCGCCCAGGCGGGCGGATTCGAGGTCGCGTACGATCATTGCTGAAAGTCCTTATTCGGCGGCCGCGCGGCGCGTGCCCAGGACCGCGTCGAAGGCGGATTCCATGATGTCGAGGCCGGCGGTGAGCTGGTCGAGGGAAATAGTGAGTGGGCACAGGACTTTAACAACCTCGTCAAAGCTGCCCGAGGTCTCGATGATCAGGCCCTTGGCAAAGCAGGCCTTGCAGATGGCGGCCGCATTTTCGCCCGAACCGGCATCGATGCCGACCATCATGCCGCGGCCCTTGGTGACCAGGCCATGCGTGTCGGCAATGGCGGCGAGGCGCTCGCCGAGATAGCGGGCCTTCTCCTGGACCCCGTTGATGAACGTATCGTCGGACCAGAATTTCTCGAGGGCCGCAGCGGCGGTGACGAAGGCATGATTATTGCCGCGGAAGGTGCCGTTATGCTCGGCCGGCTTCCAGATGTCGTGCTCGGGCTTGATCAGGGTAACGGCAAGCGGCAGGCCCATACCGGAAAGCGACTTGGCCATGGTGACGATATCGGGCGAGAGCCCCAGGCCATCGAAGGAGAAGAAGCCACCGGTGCGGCCGCAACCGGCCTGGATGTCGTCAACGATGAACAGGGCGCCATGCTTTTTGGCAATGGCCTCGATCCGGCGCAGCCATTCGGGGGAGGCAGCATTGAGCCCACCTTCGCCCTGCACAGTTTCCACGATGATCGCCGCGGGCGCATCCACGCCGCTCGACGGATCGCTAAGCTGACGGTCGAGCAGGTCGGCCGTGTCGATGTCCGGCCCGTGATAGCCATCATAGGCGGCGCGGGTGACGCCGGCGAGCGGTATGGACGCGCCACCGCGATGCTTGCCATTGCCCGTTGCCGCCAGGGCACCCAGCGTTACGCCATGAAAGCCATTGGTAAAGGCGATGACATTGGTGCGGCCGGTCACCTTGCGGGCCAGCTTCATCGCTGCTTCCACGGCATTGGCGCCGGTCGGGCCCGTAAACTGGAGCTGATGCGTCATGCCGCGCGGGCGCAGGATCAGCCGCTCGAAAGTCGAGAGAAAATGTTCCTTGGCATCGGTGAACATGTCCAGGCCATGCGCGATGCCGTCATTGGAGATATATTCGATCAGCGCCGATTTCAGGTCCGGGTCGTTATGCCCGTAATTGAGCGTCGAGCAGCCTGCCAGAAAGTCGATGAAAGCGCGGTCCTGGGTGTCGTAAATGGTCGCGCCAAGGGCACGGTCGAACACTTTGGGAAAGCTGCGCGAATAGGAGCGCACGCGGCTTTCGACGCGCTCAAACGTATTGAGGGGCGTGATCGAGGCTTGAATGGTCACGGAATGTCTCCTGAAGAGCTGCGGTCGAAAAAAGAGCTAGGCGATCATTGGCCGGTCAGGCGGGTGAACCGACCGGGATCGAAAGGGCCGATGCGAACGGCGAATTCGCTGTCGTGCTGGCCGGCGAAATGCGCATCGCGCAGGAAGTGTTCGGCCTGCTGCAATTGCGCGCCCAGACGCCGGGCAATCGACCTGAACAAAGACCAGGACGGCTCGTTGTCATCGGTGATGGTGCATTCCAGCATGCTCACATGGCGGCAGGCAGGGCGCGACAGCACATCGGCAATCAGCCTGCGCCCCAGCCCCTGGCCCCGGGCGGCCCGATCCACGCAAACCTGCCAGACAAACAGCGTGTCCGGCTGCTCGGGCGGGATATAGGCCGAGACCCAACCGACAACTTTGTCATCCTGCTCCGCCAGGGCGCAGGTTGGAGCAAAATGGGTCGCCTGCAGCAGGTTGCAGTAGAGCGAATTGTCATCGAGCGAAGGTTGCGCCCGGATCAGGGCCCAGATTGCCGCGCCGTCGGTGCCGCGCGGTGCGCGAATGCTGGCCTTAGGGGTCCGAACGGCGCTCCGACGGAGGGCGTCGGCGTCGTGGAGCACTGTATTGCCATAAATCATGCGCAATTACTTAGTTCGTAAAAACTAAATGCACAACCCTTGAATTGCTGGCGTGTTCCGGACTGCTGACCAGATTGCCGACATTGTCATTGTTTTTCAGAGTGTTGCGACGCAAAATTTCCTATAAGTCCGCAGTCGCAATATCCACAATGCCGGTAGCTTCGAGCGGAATCGTTTCGATATCACGAATTAATGTCAATATGCTGTCACATTCCAAACTTGGGTTCCGGGACGCCGGGATGTAGTATGAGCTGATCTGTTCTAGGATGTGGCCGTGGAAGATCGAACCAAGCTGGCGCTGACTGCGATGCGCAAGATTCTGCGCCGGACCGAACTCAATTCAAAACAGCTCATGCGCGAGACCGGGCTTACCCCGTCTCAGCTCATATTCATGCAGATGCTCGACAATGGGCAGGAACAGACGGCCGGCTATGTGGCCGGCAAGATGGGCATTTCCCAGGCGACGACCTCGGCCCTGCTGCAAAAGCTCGAAAGCCTGGGCATGATCCAGAGGCGGCGTGGTGAAAAGGACAGGCGGCAGGTATTGCTGTCGCTGACGGCCGCCGGACACAAGGTGCTCGCCATCGCGCCCGAGGGTGCCCATGCCCATTTTCATGAGCAGTTCTCCGCGCTCCAGGATTGGGAGCAATCCATGCTCATCGCGTCGCTGGAGCGTGTCGCCGCCATGCTGGGCGACGACGATCCCGCCGTGGCCGCCGTCCTCGACGCCTCCGAACTGCTTCTGGAGCAATAGGCGCCCGGCGGCTCGACAATCCGGCGCTGGTCAATCCGCGCTATTCCCCACTGACGGCCGATCCGCTCGCGCCTGGTGAAGCTACCATCCGTGCGCAGGAGCTGCGGATTCAAGCCGGCAAAGCGCCGTTTCTGTCTGCGAGCGCGCGCTGCCGACCGGTGCTGAACCGCGGCTTGAGCATCTCCACCTCGCAGGCACTTTACATATAATAGTACTTTATGTAGCGTGGCCTCACCGCTCGAAGCCAAGACGCCGGGCGGACATTGGGAGGATTTCATTGTGAGCATCATAACCA